>NZ_JBWKWB010000027.1:0-77315 GCF_059421985.1 Pseudomonas sp. GW821-FHT02A11 | reverse complement strand
TCATCTTGTCAAGCGGTTATTTTCAGAAGTTTTCAAAATTTCTTGATCAACTTCAACCACTTGCGCTTCGTTCGATGCTTCATCTCACGTCAGCGGGAGGCGAATTCTACAGCGTTACAACCTGCTGTCAACCACCTTTTTCACCGCTTTCGATCCGAGCATCTCGACCGAAGCACTTCTTCGCCATCCTGAACCTGTAACTCGTTGAATCTCAAGGAGTTTTCGGTTCCGACTGCGCCGGAAGTGGGGCGAATTATAGAGAGATTCGGAGGGGCGTCAACCCCTGTTTCCATTAAATTGTCACATCGGTCAGAAACAGACCCAAAGAAAGGGGGCGAGCCTTGCGGCTCGCCCCCTTTTCATCCAGCGTTACAGGCTTGGGAAAGCGAACTGCGACGCCTCGTGGCTCGCACGCTGGGGCCAGCGCTGGGTGATCGCCTTGCGACGGGTGTAGAAACGCACGCCATCCGGCCCATAGGCGTGCAGGTCGCCAAACAGCGAACGTTTCCAGCCGCCGAAGCTGTGATACGCCACTGGCACTGGCAGCGGCACGTTGACGCCGACCATCCCCACCTCGATCTCATCACAGAACAGACGCGCAGCCTCACCATCACGGGTGAAAATGCAGGTGCCGTTGCCGTATTCGTGATCGTTGATCAGCTGCATCGCCTGCTCAAGGCTGTTAACGCGAACAATGCACAGCACCGGCCCGAAAATCTCTTCTTTATAGATACGCATTTCAGGGGTGACCTGATCGAACAGGCAGCCACCCAGGAAGAAGCCATCTTCATGACCCGAAACGGTCAGGCCACGACCGTCCACCACCAGCTTCGCGCCAGACGCCACGCCGTCTTCGATATACCCGCTGACTTTGTCGCGATGCTGACCGGTCACCAGAGGCCCCATGTCCAGGCCACAAGAAGTGCCCGCGCCGATTTTCAGCGCCTTGATCTGCGGGACCAGCTTGGCCACCAACGCATCAGCCACCTGATCGCCGACACAGACCGCCACCGAAATCGCCATGCAACGCTCGCCGCACGAACCGTAGGCTGCGCCCATCAGCGCACTGACTGCGTTATCGAGGTCGGCATCCGGCATCAGCACCGCATGGTTCTTCGCCCCGCCCAGCGCCTGAACGCGCTTGCCGCGAGCCGTCGCTTCTTTATAGATGTACTCGGCAATTGGGGTCGAACCTACGAAGCTCAGCGCCTTGACCTCCGGCGCCTCAATGAGCGCGTCCACCGCCGCCTTGTCGCCATGCACGACGTTCAGCACGCCTTTTGGCAAACCGGCTTCGTGCAGCAGTTGCGCGATCAGCAGGGTCGAGCTCGGGTCACGCTCGGATGGTTTGAGGATGAAGCAGTTACCGCAGGCGATCGCCAACGGGTACATCCACAGCGGCACCATGGCCGGGAAGTTGAACGGCGTGATACCCGCCACGACGCCCAGCGGCTGGAAGTCGGACCAGGCATCGATGTTCGGGCCGACGTTACGGCTGTACTCGCCCTTGAGGATTTCCGGCGCAGCGCTGGCGTACTCGACGTTCTCGATCCCGCGCTTCAATTCACCGGCTGCGTCTTCCAGGGTCTTGCCGTGCTCTTCGCTGATCAGCTGAGCAATGCGCGCTTCGTTCTGCTCCAGCAGTTGCTTGAAGCGAAACATCACCTGCGCACGTTTCGCAGGTGGGGTGTTGCGCCAGGCCGGGAACGCCGCTTTGGCCGAATCGATTGCCTGCTGCACGGTTTCACGGCTGGCCAGCGGAACCTTGTGGATCGCCTGACCAGTGGAAGGGTTGAAGACGTCAGCCGTGCGGCCGTTGTCGTTGACCATCTCGCCGTGGATCAGGTGTTGAATGGTGCTCATGGGGAAACTCCGAAAAAAGGTGGTCCGCAGGCGCAACCGCAGTTGCGCCTGTTGATAGAGAAGAGAGGGATCAGTCGATCTGGTTGAGCGCTTCGCCCACCGCGTCGAACATGCGGTCCAGATCCTGCGGCTTGCTGTTGAAGGTTGGGCCGAACTGCAGGGTGTCGCCGCCGAAGCGCACGTAGAACCCGGCTTTCCACAGTTTCATTGCGGCTTCGAACGGACGAACGATCGCATCGCCATCACGGGCGGCGATCTGGATAGCGCCGGCCAGGCCGTAGTTGCGGATGTCGATCACATTCTTGCTGCCCTTCAGGCCATGCAGCGAGTTTTCGAAGTGCGGCGCGGTCTCGGCCACTTGTTGCACCAGGTTTTCGCGCTTGAGGATATCCAGCGCTGCCAGGCCAGCCGCGCAGGCCACAGGGTGGGCCGAATAGGTGTAACCGTGTGGGAATTCCACCGCGTATTCAGGCGTCGGCTGATTCATGAATGTCTGATAGATCTCGCTGCTGGCAATCACCGCACCCATCGGAATCGCGCCGTTGGTGACTTGCTTGGCGATGCACATCAGGTCCGGGGTCACGCCGAAACTGTCGGCACCGAACATCGAGCCGGTACGGCCGAAGCCAGTGATCACTTCGTCGAAGATCAGCAGGATATTGTGCTGATCGCAGATTTCACGCAGGCGCTTCAGATAACCCTGCGGCGGCACGATCACGCCTGCCGAGCCAGCCATTGGCTCGACGATGACCGCTGCGATGTTCGAAGCATCGTGCAGCTCGATCAGCTTGAGCATTTCATCG
This sequence comes from Pseudomonas sp. GW821-FHT02A11, assembly GCF_059421985.1. Lineage (NCBI taxonomy): Bacteria > Pseudomonadati > Pseudomonadota > Gammaproteobacteria > Pseudomonadales > Pseudomonadaceae > Pseudomonas > Pseudomonas sp. GW821-FHT02A11. The sequence continues at coordinate 74,649 of NZ_JBWKWB010000027.1, read as the reverse complement.
GCCAGCGCGATACCGCCCTGCTCCGGCATGCCACGGGAATAGGCGTTGCTGGCCAGCAGGGTATGAGGCAGATGGTCGACGTCCATCAACTGGCCGAACATTTTACGGTTGCCGTTCACGCCGCCCAGGCTGGTGCCGGCGATGTTCACGCCGTGATAGCCACGGGCACGACCGATCATTTTGGTCTTGGTCGCTTGGCCTTTCAGACGCCAGTAGGCACGCACCATTTTCACGGCGGTGTCAGCGCACTCGGAGCCCGAGTCGGTGTAGAACACGTGGTTCAGGTTGCCCGGCGTCAGCTCGGTGATTTTTTCGGCGAGCTGGAACGACAGCGGATGACCGAACTGGAACGCTGGCGAGTAATCCAGTGTGCCCAGTTGTTTGGAGACGGCTTCCTGAATTTCCTTGCGAGTGTGGCCAGCGCCACAGGTCCACAAACCCGAAAGACCATCGTAGATCTTGCGGCCCTTGTCGTCTGTCAGATAACTCCCCTCTGCCGCCACGATCAGTCGCGGGTCGCGCTGGAAATTGCGGTTTGCGGTGTAGGGCATCCAGTGAGCATCGAGCTTGAGCTGACTGGCCAGCGACATATCGGACGATTCGGGCATGTTCATTGGAATAACCTCACAAGGGTGTGGGTGGCCTGTCTTCATCTCCATGAAAGGAAGCAGGGCCGGTTGCAGCTAACTTGCCACGGGCATAAAGTCGCTAAAATCCTGCTTTTATGATCTTTAGTTAGTGGACCACTAAACAATGAGCACACGCCGTTCCGACCCGTTGGCGCAAGTCAGCGACTTCGATATCCGTCTGTTGCGCATCTTTCGAAGCGTAGTCGAGTCAGGAGGGTTCTCGGCCGCAGAAAGCGCCCTGGGCATTGGCCGTTCGGCGATCAGCCAGCAGATGAGCGATCTGGAGCAACGCCTGGGATTGCGTCTGTGTCAGCGTGGCCGCGCGGGGTTTTCCCTGACAGAAGAAGGCCGCGAGGTGTATCAGTCATCGCTGCAACTGTTGAGTGCGCTGGAGAGTTTTCGTACAGAAGTGAACGGCCTTCACCGACATCTGCGTGGCGAGCTGAACATCGGCCTGACCGACAATCTGGTCACCCTGCCCCACATGCGCATCACTCACGCGCTTTCCCAACTGAAAGAACGCGGGCCCGACGTGCACATCAACATTCGCATGATCGCGCCCAATGAAGTGGAGCAAGGGGTGCTCGACGGCAGCCTGCATGTCGGCGTCGTGCCACAGGCCAACGCCTTGTCAGGCCTTGAATATCAACCGCTCTACAGTGAGCGCTCATTGCTGTATTGCGCAGTAGGTCACCCGCTTTTTTATGTCGACGATGCGCAACTGGGTGATGAGCGACTGGCGGACCAAGAGGCGATCGCCCCAACATTCCGCCTGCCGGCAGACATCCAGGCGCACTATCAGGCGCTCAAGTGCACGGCGAGCGCATCGGACCGCGAAGGCATGGCGTTCCTGATTCTGACCGGCCGCTACATCGGCTATCTGCCGGACCACTATGCGACGTTCTGGGTGCAGCAAGGTCGGCTGCGCGCATTGAAACCGCAGGCGCGGTTTTACGATTTGAGTCTGGTGACGGTGACTCGCAAAGGTCGTCGCCCTCATTTGGTGCTGGAGAGTTTTCTGGAAAGCTTGGCTGCCACACGATGAGGCTTGGGCCAATGAGCGAGCCCCTTCACCCCGCTCTCTGGAAATCTTTTTAAATCAAATAACTCATTGTTTTAAATATTAATTAACAAAATATCCAGAACACTACCTGATCGATTGGACAGGTTTTTGCAATACAGCCTGAAGACCGGTGAAACAGCGCTATCGTTCAAGTGCTCACCGGCTTGGCCAAACACAAAAACCGAGAGTCCAGCATGCAGCCTGAAGCGCCAGACAATAACGACCTGATCTACGGCTTAAACGATCGCCCCCGACCTGCGCCTGCCATCCTGGCCGCTGTTCAGCATGTGCTTGCAGCGTTCGTGGGCATCATCACGCCGCCGCTGATCATCGGCTCAGCATTGGGGCTTGGCGCCTACCTGCCTTACCTGATCAGCATGGCGTTAATGGTTTCTGGTGTAGGCACTTTCATCCAGGCGCGTCGTCCGTTTGGCATCGGCGCCGGGATGATCTGCCTGCAAGGCACCAGTTTTGCCTTTCTGGGTGCCGTGCTGTCGGCGGGCTTCATGGTCAAGCAACGCGGCGGCAGCCCTGAAGACATCATGGCGATGGTGTTTGGCGTGTGTTTTTTCGGCGCTGTCGTGCAGATCGTGCTGAGCCGCTTCATCGGCCAACTGCGTCGCGTGATCACGCCGCTGGTCACTGGCATCGTCATTACCCTGATTGGCGTGAGCCTGATCAAGGTCGGCGTCACCGATCTGGGTGGCGGTTTCAACGCCCCTGATTTTGGCGAGCCAATCAATCTGATACTCGGCGTGTTCGTGCTGCTGGTGATCATCCTGCTCAACCGTTCCAACACGCCCTGGCTGCGCCTATCGGCAATCATCATTGGCCTGGCGGTGGGCAGCGTCGCGGCCTGGTTCAGCGGCAAGCTCGTCCCGCACTCAATCAGTAATGTGGCGCTGATCAGCGTTCCTACGCCTTTCCGGTTCGGTTTCAACTTCGATTGGGCAGCTTTCCTACCCGTCGCGCTGATTTATCTGATCAGCAGCATCGAGACCGTGGGCGATCTGACTGCCAACTGCATGCTGTCTCGCGAGCCGATCAAAGGCCCGAGCTACATCGCTCGCCTCAAAGGCGGCGTGCTGGGTGATGGCGTGAGCTGCATGATCGCCGCCACTTTCAGTGCATTTCCCAACACCACGTTCGCCCAGAACAACGGCGTGATTCAGCTGACCGGCGTGGCCAGCCGCTACGTCGGCCTCTACATAGGAGCGATCCTTTTTTTGCTCGGACTTTTCCCGGTCATCGGCGCGATTCTTCAGCAGATTCCCAAACCGGTCCTGGGCGGCGCCACGCTGGTGATGTTTGGCAGCGTGGCGGCGGCAGGGGTTCGTATCCTGGCACAGTCGTCACTGGACCGACGCAGCATGTTGATCATCGCCACCTCATTTGGCGTTGGCCTGGGGATCGCGGCGCAACCGACGTTGCTGCATCATTTGCCGCAATTGGTGCAGAACCTGTTCGATTCGGCAATCACCAGCGGGGGCCTCACGGCGGTCGTGATGTCACTGCTGTTGCCGGAAGCCAAGGAGGCTCGATCCGAAAAAAAGCAGGAAATAGAGGCCCTTGAGCACTAATTCCCTTGCAGACGCTTGTCGGATCGTCACGGGTACGTTATCTGTTCACACGTCGCACCCAATGATCCGTCTGGAACCGCACATGACCCTCGAAGTCCCTGCTCACAGCGTCAGCGCCACCAAACCGGCGAGCCGAATTCGTCAAAAGAATGAAGAAGCGATCATGAAGGCTGCCGAGGACGAGTTCGCCCGTCACGGGTTCAAAGGCACCAGCATGAACACCATCGCGCAGAATGCCGGGCTGCCCAAGGCCAACCTGCACTACTACTTCACCAACAAGTTGGGGCTGTACATCGCGGTGCTGAGCAACATCATTCAGCTGTGGGACAGCACCTTCAACAACCTGAAGGTCGAGGACGATCCGGCCCAGGCGCTGACTCACTACATTCGCGCGAAGATGGAGTTCTCTCGCCGCCACCCGCAGGCCTCGCGCATCTTCGCGATGGAGATCATCAGCGGCGGCGAATGTTTGAACGAATATTTCAGCCAGGATTACCGGGCGTGGTTTCAGGGGCGCGCTTCGGTCTTTCAGGCGTGGATCGACGCCGGCAAGATGGACCCGGTCGACCCGGTGCACCTGATCTTTCTGCTCTGGGGCAGCACCCAGCATTACGCCGACTTCGCCACCCAGATCTGCCAGGTCACCGGCCGCTCGCGCCTGACCAAGCAAGATATGGAAGAAGCCGGCAACAATCTGATTCGCATCATTCTCAAGGGTTGCGGCCTCGTGCCTGCGATCTGAATGTACGAATCTTCCTGATTTTCGGCTGGAAACGTCATGCCCTCTACCCTCGTCGGCCCTTGCGAATTTCGCGAAGAGATTCGCAAGAGCCGCTTCATCACCCTCGCCGCCCCCATCAGCAGCCCTGCAGAAGCCCAGGCTTTCATCGAGCAGAACAGCGACCTCGACGCCACGCACAACTGCTGGGCCTGGAAGCTGGGCGCGCAATACCGCAGCACCGACGACGGCGAGCCCGGTGGTACGGCGGGCCGGCCGATTCTCGCGGCTATCGAAGCGCAGGATTTTGACCAAGTCGTCGTGTTGGTCATTCGCTGGTACGGCGGCATTCAATTGGGGACTGGCGGGCTGGCAAGGGCCTATGGCGGCGGTGCGAACAAATGCCTGCAGCAGGCAGAGCGTCGAGCACTGATCAATCGGGTTTCCTTGAGTTTTGACTGCAGCTTCAGCGAACTGGCATTGGTCAAACTGCGCTTGGCCGAACTCAACGGTCTGGTGCAGGAAGAAACCTTCACCGCCGTTGGCGTGGATCTGTCTATTGCCCTGGGCCCTGAACAGATCGAGACGTATCAGCGCCAGCTCTCGGACATCAGTCGCGGGCGAATCGTCCTCAAGCGCGACGACGCCGTCTGAACGCCTCATTCTGCTCCACGCAGGTTTCCCACATCTACTGTGCACCTGCCTGTGGACAACCTGAGCACATTCCCTCGCAAGCCTTGAAACATATGGGTTTCAGCCGGATGATCAGTTTTTGATCAAAACACTTATCCACCGCATAAACCGACCGCAAAACAGGATGTTAGAGTGCCTTATCTCCCTTCGGACCTACCCATTGCGGGCTTAGATCGCACATCTGCGATTGCGCACATTAACTGTGGAGCAACCTGTGGATAACGCGTGCAAGGCTGTCCACAGGGCCGGGGATATCTCGCCTGCCGTCAATTGGTCATTTTTCGTACAAAAAAATTGAACCAAATTGACCCGCTGTAAAAATTGGCTGCCCTTAAGCGGTGCTTTCCAGCATTTGAATCTGGCCAATCCCGCTGCCAACTGAGGGACGCCACCGCCGGCAAGCCGCGCTGCTACAGGGCCCTGAAGAGTCTGTGCGTAGCCACGGACAAACCTGACCAGCTGGCCAAGAAATTGCTATGTGCAGGGGCGATCCCTTTTTCCCGAGCCCGTCATGCCTCAATCAGCGAATCCTGCGCGCTTGCAACTGCGCCACATCACCAAGCGATACCCCGGTTGTCTTGCCAACGATGCCATCGACCTGAGCATCGAGCCGGGTGAAATCCACGCGCTGCTCGGCGAGAACGGCGCGGGCAAAAGCACCCTGATGAAGATCATCTATGGTGTGGTTCAGCCGGATGCCGGGCAGATCGTCTGGCACGATAAGCCGCTGACCATGCGCAATCCTGCTCAGGCCCGCGAGCTGGGCATTGGCATGGTGTTTCAGCATTTTTCCTTGTTCGAGACCCTGACCGTGGCGCAGAACATCGCCCTGGCGATGGGCGCTGCGGCGGGTACGCCCAAGCAGCTGGAACCCAGAATTCGCGAAGTCTCGCAACGTTATCGCATGGCGCTGGAGCCGCAAAGGCTGGTGCACAGTCTTTCAATTGGCGAGCGTCAGAAAGTCGAAATCATTCGCTGCCTGATGCAGGACATTCGCCTGCTGATTCTCGACGAACCCACCTCAGTGCTGACCCCGCAAGAAGCAGACGACCTGTTCGTCACCCTGCGCCGCTTGGCCAGCGAGGGCTGCAGCATTCTGTTCATCAGCCACAAGCTGGGCGAAGTTCGCGCGCTCTGCCACAGCGCTACCGTGCTGCGCGGCGGCAGGGTGTCCGGGCATTGCGTACCGGCCGAATGCAGCGATCTGCAACTGGCGCAGTTGATGGTCGGCGACGCCGAAGGGCTGGTGGCGCAATATTCGAAAGCCTCGGGCGCTGCCCCTTTTCTGCAAGTGGACAAGCTGTCCTGGCACAACCCCGATCCCTTTGGTTGCTCGCTGAAAGAGGTCGATCTTGAGGTGCGCAGCGGCGAGATCGTCGGCATCGCGGGTGTTGCCGGCAATGGTCAGGATGAACTGCTGGCCCTGCTCAGCGGTGAACAGACGCTGAGCAAAGCCGACGCGCAACGCATCCGTTTTGCCAATCAGGTGGTCGCTCATCTGCGCCCAGATGCACGTCGCAAGCTGGGTTTGGCGTTCGTCCCTGCCGAACGACTGGGTCATGGCGCAGTGCCGGAAATGAGCCTGACCGACAACGCGCTGCTCACCGCTTTTCAGCTAGGGCTAGTCAGCAAGGGGCTGATTCAGCGCAGCAAGGTCCAGGCCTTGGCAGAAACCATCATTCAACGCTTCGCCGTGAAAACGCCCGACGCGCAAACCCGCGCCCGCAGCCTCTCCGGCGGCAATCTGCAGAAATTCATTCTGGGTCGGGAAATCCTGCAGAACCCGAGGTTACTGGTCGCCGCCCATCCAACGTGGGGCGTCGACGTAAGCGCTGCGGCGGCGATTCACCGCGCGCTGATTGCCCTGCGTGACGCGGGCGCCGCGATCCTGGTGATTTCCGAAGATCTCGACGAACTGTTTCAGATCAGCGATCGCGTAGCTGCGTTGTCAGCCGGTCACCTTTCAAGCCTCGCGCCCACCGCGCAGACCAGCCAAGTGCAGGTCGGCGGTTGGATGGCGGGTCAATTCGACGCCGCCCCACTCATCTGACGGAGAAGCCCATGTTGCTTTCACTGGAACCCCGCGGCCAGGAATCCCGCGCCATGTTGTGGTTCTCCCCGCTCCTGGCGGCGGTGCTGACGCTGGTGTCGGGATCGTTGCTGTTTGTTGCCTTGGGCCTGGACCCGTTGCTGACCTTACACACCCTGCTGATCGCGCCGGTCAGCGACCTGTACGGCGTGTCCGAACTGATGGTCAAGACCCTGCCCATTCTGCTCTGCGCATTGGGCCTGGCCGTGGCCTATCAGGCACGCATCTGGAACATCGGCGCCGAAGGGCAGTTGCTGATGGGCGCTCTGGGCGGCAGTGCCGTCGCCGTGAACGTCATAGATATCGACAGCCGCTGGGTGCTGGCCTTGATTCTGTTGGTCGGCGTTGCTGCCGGGGCAGCGTGGGCAGGCCTGACCGCCTGGCTGCGGACACATTTCAACGCCAATGAAATCCTCACCAGCATCATGCTGAATTACATCGCCCTCAACCTGCTGCTGTATTGCGTACACGGCCCGCTGAAGGATCCTGCTGGCATGAACTTCCCGGAGTCCGCCATGTTTGGCGACGCGAGCCGTTTGCCGCTGCTCACCGAAGACGGCCGCGTGCACGCCGGGGTGTATTTCGCGCTGTTGGCTCTCGTGGCGGTGTGGGTGTTGTTGCAGCGCAGCTTTGTCGGCTTTCAGATCAAGGTGCTGGGGCTGGACAAACGTGCCGCCGGATTCGTCGGCTTTCGTGAGAAAGGTCTGATCTGGCTGGCGCTGTTGATCAGTGGCGGCCTCGCCGGCTTGGCGGGCGTGTGCGAAGTGACCGGCCCTATCGGCCAATTGGTACCGCAAGTTTCACCGGGTTACGGCTACGCGGCCATTACCGTCGCGTTTCTCGGGCGCCTGAATCCGCTGGGGATTCTGTTTTCCAGCCTGCTCATGGCGCTGCTGTATCTGGGTGGCGAAAGCGCGCAGATGACCCTCAATTTGTCACAAGCCATTACGCAATTGTTTCAGGGGATGATGCTGTTCTTCCTGCTGGCCTGCGATGTGCTGATTCTCTACCGCCCGCGCCTCAAGTTGCGCTGGGCCCGCCGCCAGATGGCCGCTGTGCCGGGAGCCGTGTGATGGATATCGACCTGCTGAGTAACATTTTTTTTGCCACCGTTCGTTGCGGCACCCCGCTGCTGTTGGTGGCCTTGGGTGAGCTGGTCTGTGAGAAGACAGGCGTTCTGAATCTGGGTCAGGAAGGCATGATGCTGTTTGGCGCGGTGATCGGTTTCATCGTGGCCTTGAGTACCGGCAGCCTGTGGCTCGGCGTGCTGCTGGCGATCCTCGCGGGCATGCTGCTGGCTTCGCTGTTCGCCCTGGTGGCCCTGGTGTTCAATGCCAATCAGGTGGCGACCGGCTTGGCGTTGACGATTTTCGGTGTCGGCCTGTCCAGCTTTGTCGGCGCCGCCTGGGTCGGCAAGCCGCTGATCGGTTTCGAGCCCATCGTGATCCCGGGTTTGAGCGGCATCCCGCTGATCGGCCGGATGCTCTTCGCTCAGGACATTCTGGTGTACCTCTCCTTCACGCTATTCGCCGTGGTGGCATGGACGCTTCTGAAACGTCGTGTGGGTTTGGTCATCCAGGCTGTAGGAGAAAACCCCAACGCCGCCAGTGCGATGGGGCTGCCCGTGTTGCGCGTGCGCACGTTGGCGGTGTTGTTCGGCGGCGCCATGGCCGGGCTGGCCGGAGCGTATCTGTCGCTGGCCTACACGCCGATGTGGGCTGAAAACATAAGTGCTGGCCGGGGCTGGATCGCCCTGGCGCTGGTGGTGTTCGCCAGTTGGCGGGTGTGGCGTTTGCTGCTGGGCGCGTACCTGTTCGGCTTCGCCAGCATCTTGTATCTGGTGGCTCAGGGGATAGGTCTGGCGATCCCGTCCAACCTGTTGGCGATGTTGCCGTATGTCGCAACGATCGTGGTGCTGGTGTTACTGTCGCGCAACGCTTTGCGCACCCGGCTGTACGCACCGGTGTCCCTCGGACAACCCTGGCAGTCTGGGCACTGATCAGCAGGCGAAGGTGACCGTTGCGCCGGAAAAAACAATTCCTCGCATCGCGCGCGGTCAACTTTGCTTACGCTGCCTCGTTTCATTCTCCAAGGAGTGACATTTCATGTCTGCCAATAAAACCGCACTGATCATCGGCGCTTCCCGCGGCTTGGGCCTGGGTTTGGTGAAACGCCTGACCGACAAAGGCTGGGACGTCACCGCCACTGTTCGCGACGCGCACAAGGCCGAAGAGCTGAAAGCCATCCCCGGTGTGAAGATCCAGACGCTGGACATGGACGAGCAATCTTCGCTGGAAGTCCTCACCCACAACCTCAAGGGCCAGGTGTACGACGTCCTTTTCGTCAACGCCGGCATCATGGGGCCCCTGCATCCCAACCCGACCGACGCGACTGCGGGCGAATTGGGCCAGCTATTCCTGACCAACGCGGTCGCCCCGATTCGACTGGCCAAACGTTTCGTCGACCAGATCCGCCCCAACACCGGCGTCATCGCCTTCATGAGCTCGGGGCTGGGCAGCATCACCGTGCCTGACGCCCCTGAAATGGCGCTCTACAAAGCCAGCAAAGCCGCTCTCAACTCCATGACCAACACCTTCGTCACTCAACTGGGCGACAACAAACCCACCGTACTGTCGATGCACCCCGGCTGGGTGAGGACCGACATGGGCGGCGAAGGCGCGGACATCGATGTCGAGACCAGCGCGCGTGGCATGGTCGAACAGCTGGAACGGTTTGCCGGGGAAGGAGGACATCATTTTGTGAATTACAAGGGTGAGACGATTCCTTGGTGATAAATCGCTGATCACCGTTCGGCACTATAGGGGTTGGCTTGCTGGCGCGACTCTGATGCCCCTTGGGCTTTTTCGTGAGAAGCTCACTCCCACATTTGTTGCAACGTGCCATGGCCTGATGGACCGAGTAAGTAGCCTTGGTGCCCTAGGCGGGATCCACCGTCAGCTTGTAAAAGCTGACCACTCGGTCTGTCAGTCTGGGCACGTTGCAGAGGATGGGGAAGCCGCCATGGGGGCGAAGGCCCAAAGGGCATCAGAGTCGTGTCTGCAAGCCGGTACTTGATCCCGAAGCAGCCTCGCCCCTAAACTCCCCCCTCGCCTCACGGCGACCCTGGATCAGCAGACAGGGCAAAACTGAGCTGGCTACCTGAACCCACTTTTCAGAGGAGCCGGCCAATGCCTGCGATCCGTATCTGGTTGAAAAATCCCCTTGCTGTGTTCACCGCCAACGCCCTTGATGCCCGAGGCGGTGTAGTGGTCGAAAACGGCGTGATCGTCGAATTGCTCGCAGCGGGTCAAGTGCCTGCGCAGCCTTGCGATCAGGTCTTCGATGCCCGCGAGCATGTGCTGCTGCCGGGGCTGATCAACACCCATCATCACTTCTATCAAACCCTCACGCGGGCCTGGGCGCCGGTGGTCAATCAGCCGTTGTTTCCGTGGCTGAAGACGCTGTACCCGGTGTGGGCGCGGCTCACGCCGGAAAAACTGGCGCTGGCGAGCAAGGTGGCATTGACCGAGCTGCTGCTGTCGGGCTGCACCACCGCCGCTGATCACCATTACCTGTTTCCGAACGGTCTGGAAAACGCCATCGATGTACAGGTCGAAAGCGTGCGCGAGCTGGGCATGCGGGCAATGCTGACGCGGGGCTCGATGAGCCTGGGTGAGGCCGATGGAGGCTTGCCGCCGCAGCAAACCGTGCAGCAGGGCCAAGTAATTCTCGACGACAGCCAACGCCTCATCGAGCGTTATCACGAGCGTGGGGATGGCGCGCAGATCCAGATCGCCCTGGCCCCCTGCTCGCCGTTTTCGGTGACCACCGAAATCATGTCCGAAAGCGCTGCCCTGGCTGAAAAACTCGATGTGCGTCTGCACACTCATTTGGCCGAGACCCTGGATGAAGAAGACTTCTGCCTGCAGCGTTTCGGCCTGCGCACGGTGGATTACCTGGACAGTGTCGGTTGGCTCGGGCCGCGCACCTGGCTGGCCCACGGCATTCACTTCAATGAACAGGAAATCGCGCGCCTGGGTGAGGCGGGGACCGGGATCTGTCACTGCCCAAGCTCGAACATGCGTCTGGCCTCCGGCATTTGCCCGACGCTGGACCTGACCGCTGCCGGTGCGCCGGTTGGCCTGGGCGTGGATGGCTCGGCGTCCAACGATGGCTCGAACATGATCCTCGAAGCCAAACAGGCGCTGTATCTGCAACGGCTGCGTTATGGCGCCGAGAAGATCACCCCTGAAATGGCTTTGGGTTGGGCAACCCAAGGTTCGGCGAAGCTGTTGGGGCGCAGCGACATCGGTGAACTGGCCGTCGGCAAGCAGGCGGATCTGGCGTTGTTCAAGCTTGATGAATTGCGCTTTTCGGGCAGTCACGATCCGCTGTCGGCGCTTTTGCTGTGCGGTGCAGATCGCGCGGACCGGGTGATGATCGGCGGAAAATGGCGAGTGATCGACGGGCAGGTCGAGGGGCTGAATCTGAAGGGGTTAATTGCCGATCACCGGCAGGCGGCAGCCGAGTTGATCAGAGGCTGAATCCGTACACCCTGATCTCATGAACGCAGCCCCCTGTGGGAGCGAATTCATTCGCGAAGAATGGCCCAGACGACAGGTAGGTGTCGGACGTACCAGCCTCTCGCGAATGAATTCGCTCCCACAGGGTGGGTTCCTAACCCAGCGTACCGAGTCACAACCCCAACAACGACAGCATCACGAACGTCGCGAACAGCACGAAGTGAGTCATGCCCTCAATGGCATTGGTTTCGCCGTCGTTGAGGTTGATGGCGCTGACCAACAGGGTGACGAAGATCATCACCGTCTGCACTGGCGTCATCGCCATCTGAAACGGCTGGCCGGTGTACAGCGCCATCGCTTCCATCACTGGCACGGTCAGGATAACGGTCGACAGCGACGCCCCCAGTGCGATGTTGACCACCGACTGCATGCGGTTGGCCAGTGCCGCGCGCAAGGCCGTGAGGATTTCGGGAGCGGCGGAAATCGCCGCCACCAGAATCGCCGTCATCACCGGCGGCGCGCCGCTGCCTTCCAGACCCAGGTCGATGGTCTTGGACATCACCTCCGCCAGCGCGCCAATGATCACCACCCCAAACACCAGCGTGCCGATGGACAGCGGCAGGTTCACTTCTTCCTCGTGCTGCTCGGGCTGATCCTTGCGGCGTTTCTTGTCGGGGTAGCTGTAGCTGAAGAAGTAGCTGTGTGGCCCGACCTGCATGCGCAAAAACAGGCCGTAGAGCAGGATCATCGCGCCGATCGTGAAGCACGAATAGACCTTCCAATTGGCCTCGGGAATGAACTCGGGCACGACCATCGAAACGGCCATCGCAGTGAGGATCATCACGCTGTAGGACCGGGCGGAGTCATCGTTGTAGGACTGTTCGCCGTGCTTGAGTCCCCCCATCAGGGCCGCAAGGCCGAGGATGCCGTTGACGTCGAGCATCACCGCCGAATAGATGGTGTCCCGCACCAGCGTTGGCGAAGGCTCGTTGCTCATCATGATCGCCAGGATGACCACTTCCACCAGCACCGCTGACAGCGTCAGGATCATGGTGCCGTAGGGGTCGCCGACCTTTTCCGCCAGCAGTTCGGCGTGATGCGCCACCCGCATCGAGGCGCAGACGATGAAACCCACCAGAGCGATGCCTGCGATCAGCGCGACGGCGTGGCCATGGCTGAGCAACTGATGCTCGAAGGGGTACGCGAAGCAGGTCGCGATGACCGCCAACAGAAGAAACTTTTCTTGCTTGAGAATCGTGCCCATCGCTGCCTTTTATCCTTGCGACCGATGCCGCACATCCATGAAGTGTTAACTGCTCAAGCGGTTGAGAGTGCGTGTTGTAAGTAAAGGTTTCAAGACATGCTGGCCAGCAACGTAACGCGGTCTTCCCCTGTGGGAGCGAATTTATTCGCGAAAATGTTTCAACCGATAGAGATGTGTCGATTGCAATGGCCTCTCGCGAATGAATTCGCTCCCACAGAGAAACCCACACACCGCTGAATTCCTGCACCGGTTGGCAGCGTGTCCTGCACGTCACGCACCGTACGAGCACACGCCGTCCCGCAACACATTCTCATGAGCAAGGCAAACCCGCGCAACACACCGAGACCTGTCTTATTGGTCAGCTTTTTGCATTGAGTCGAACGCCCCGCCCAGACGGCCCGGCCCACAAGACCAAAGGAGCTCGACCTGCATGCTTTCCTCTCTTCACTCACGTCGTCCGCTGAAAAAACTGATGTGTGCCATGGCCGCTGTCGTAGGGCTGAGTTCAAGTCTGATGGCCGTTGCGGCCGATCCGCTGAAAGTCGGTTTCGTCTATATCGGCCCGATTGGCGACCACGGCTGGACCTATCAGCACGAGCAGAGCCGTCAGGCCATGGCCAAGGCGCTGGGCGACAAAGTGACCACCAGTTTCGTCGAGAACGTGCCAGAAGGCGCGGATGCCGAACGGGTGATCCGCAACATGGCCAAGGGCGGCTACGATCTGGTCTTCACCACCTCGTTCGGCTACATGAACCCGACGCTGAAGGTGGCAAAGCAATTCCCCAAGGTGACGTTCGAACACGCGACCGGCTACAAGCAGGACAAGAACATGGGCACGTATCTGGCCCGCACCTATGAAGGCCGTTACGTTGGCGGCTTCCTCGCGGCGAAGATGACCAAGAGCAAGAAGATCGGCTATGTGGCCTCGTTCCCGATTCCCGAAGTGCTGCGCGACATCAACGCCATTCAACTGGCGCTGAACAAGTACAACCCCGGCACTGAAATCAAGGTGGTGTGGGTCAACTCCTGGTTCGATCCGGGCAAGGAAGCGGACGCTGCCAACGCGCTGATCGATCAGGGCGCCGACGTGATCTTTCAGCACACCGACAGCCCCGCGCCGATTCAGGCAGCCGAGCGTCGCGGCGTGTATGCCGTGGGTTACGCCTCGGACATGGCGCACTTTGGGCCCAAGGCCGTGCTGACGTCGATCGTCAACAATTGGGGGCCGCATTACATTCAGGCGACGCAATCGGTGATCGACGGCACGTGGAAATCCCAGGATTACTGGGGCGGCCTGAAGGAAGGCACGGTTGAGTTGCCGATCAGCGACCTGGTGCCGACTGACGTGAAGGGCGAGGCGCAAAAGATCATCGCCGACATCGAAAGCGGCGCGTTCCACCCGTTCACCGGCCCGATCAAGGATCAGACCGGCGCGGTGAAGATTCCGGAAGGCAGCATCGCCACCAACGCAGAGCTGGCGTCGATGAACTATTACGTTGAGGGCGTGAAGGCTGAGTTGCCGAAGTAACCCTTCGCCGCTCTGGGCCAACTGAATGCACACGATTAAATGCTGTGGGAGCGAATTCATTCGCGAGAGGCCAGTACAACCGATAAATCTCCATCGGTTGAACGCCTTTCGCGAATGGATTCGCTCCCACAGATCAGTGCACATCCGGCCCAGAGTGCGATCACCCGAATCTCGTCACATGGAGCCTTCATGAATCCGCTTCCCGTCATCGACATTGCACCGCTGTATGCCAACGACGATCTGGCCTGGCACGACGTCGCCCGCCAGATCGACGCCGCGTGCCGCCAGTGGGGTTTCTTCTATATCAAGGGCCACCCGATCAGCGCCGAGCGCATCGAGCAGGTCGTGGTTTGTGCGCAGCATTTTTTCGCGCAGCCGCTGGAAGAAAAACTCAAGATCGACATCACCCAGAGCCAACACCATCGCGGCTATGGCGCCATCGCCACCGAGCAGCTGGACCCCAGCCTGCCAAGTGATCTGAAAGAAACGTTCGACATGGGTCTGCACCTGCCCGCCGATCACCCGGACGTGCTGGCAGGCAAGCCGTTGCGCGGCCCCAACCGTCATCCTGATCTTCCCGGTTGGCAGGCGCTGATGGAGCAGCATTATCGGGACATGCAGGCGCTGGCCCAGACGTTATTGCGCGCGATGACACCAGCGCTGGGCATCGAGCGCGACTTTTTCGATCAACGTTTCGAGCAGCCGGTCAGCGTGCTGCGGATGATTCACTACCCGCCGCGTCACACGGCCAGCAGCGCGCAACAGCAAGGTGCGGGCGCGCACACCGATTACGGATGCGTCACCTTGTTGTATCAGGATGTCGCCGGGGGCCTGCAAGTACGCGACGTGCGCGGTCAGTGGATCGACGCGCCGCCCATAGAAGGGGCGTTCGTCGTCAATCTGGGCGACATGATGGCGCGCTGGAGCAATGACCGATACGTTTCAACGCCTCATCGAGTGATCAGCCCGCTGGGCGTTGACCGGTACTCGATGCCGTTTTTCGCCGAGCCGCATCCAGACACCCGCGTCGAATGCCTGCCCGGCTGCACCGACGCCGAGCATCCGCCGCTGTATCCGCCGACCACCTGCGCCGAGTTTTTGTTGTCACGGTTTGCCGATACTTACGCCTACCGACGCGCGCCGGAAATCGAAGTCTGAACCTTTCGGTCAGGTTTTTAACCAGCCGGTGCCCATGACTCTGTAGAATGCCCGCCATTGCACCTGATGAGAAAAGCACATGTACGACTGGTTGAATGCCCTGCCCAAGGCTGAACTGCACCTGCATCTGGAGGGCTCGCTGGAGCCTGAATTGCTGTTCGCCCTGGCTGAACGCAACAAGATCGCCCTGCCCTGGAACGATGTCGAGACTCTGCGCAAGGCTTACGCCTTCAACAATCTTCAGGAGTTTCTCGACCTCTACTATCAGGGCGCGGACGTGCTGCGCACCGAGCAGGACTTCTATGACCTGACCTGGGCCTATCTGCAACGCTGCAAGGCGCAGAACGTGATTCACACCGAGCCGTTCTTCGACCCGCAGACCCACACCGATCGCGGCATTGCTTTTGAAGTGGTACTCAACGGCATCTCCAAGGCGTTGAAAGACGGCAAGGAGCAACTGGGCATCGGCAGCGGCCTGATCCTGAGCTTCTTGCGCCACCTGAGCGAAGACGAAGCGCAAAAGACCCTCGACATGGCCCTGCCGTATCGCGACACCTTCGTGGCGGTGGGTCTGGACAGTTCGGAAATGGGTCACCCACCGAGCAAATTCCAGCGCGTGTTCGACCGTGCCCGCAGCGAGGGCTTCCTGACCGTCGCTCACGCTGGCGAAGAAGGCCCGCCCGAGTACATTTGGGAAGCCTTGGACCTGCTGAAGATCCAGCGCATCGACCACGGCGTACGGGCCATCGAGGACGAGCGTCTGATGCAGCGCATCATCGACGAGCAGATCCCGCTGACCGTTTGCCCGCTGTCGAACACCAAACTGTGCGTGTTCGATCACATGGGCCAGCACAACATCCTCGACATGCTCGAGCGTGGCGTGAAGGTGACCGTGAACTCCGATGACCCGGCGTACTTCGGCGGTTACGTGACCGAGAACTTCCACGCGCTGCACGAACATCTGGGGATGACTCAGGATCAGGCCACGCGCCTGGCCCAGAATAGCCTGGACGCCCGGTTGGTCAAGCCCTGACCGTTTCTGATTCCGGCCTGTAAGCGGCTTGCCGGCGGTATAGACCTCAGGGGCACTACCGTCGGCAAGCTGGACTGCTACAGGATCTCAATGCTTCACGCCGCCGACGCAATCTTGCTGATCTCCCGCTGCCCGTTGGACGACACCTGCAAGGTGCTGGCTTCCTCGGTCGCGCGCAACCAGCCCAGCTGCATGAACAGCTGCAACAACCCCGCACCCAACGCCCCACCCAGATGCGGACTGGCATCGGTGCATTCGGCACAGGCGCAGACGGTTTCACGCTGACGATGAGCCAGGGCGGGAATGAAGATGCCGCGCTCGGCGAAACGGGAAATACCGACACTGGTGACCTCAAGGCGCTGATCGGATTGTTCGATCCAGCCCGCCCCCAGCATCCGCTGATACAGCTCGGTCCCCAGCTCTCCCCCCAGATGATCGGAGCACACGCTGGCGCGTAGCAGCGGCAAGGGGGGCAGTGGCTGCGCGACGCTGCGATTGATCACTTCGGCGCTGACCATCGATGCACTGGCCAATGCCCGTACCGCCTCCCCGACCTCGGGAGCCGCCAGCCGGAAGAAGCGCTTTTTGCCCCGGGTTTCCAACCTGAGCAAACCGCCACTGGCCAGTCGCCCCAGATGCGCCCCTGCCGAGGAGGTCGACAAGCCCACCAGCAGGGCCAATTCATCAGCGGCCCGAGAGGCGCCATCCATCAACGCCCACATCATTGCGCTGCGCTTGGGATCGGCCAGCAGCGCCGCAATCTGACTGATGCAAGGTGCCTGTTCCATGCTTTCACTCCCTGTTGAAACATTCGTCAAATACGATAACGGGCCGCCATAAACGGCATGCAGCCAACATTGTTGCCACGAACCTGCGATGGCCTTGATCTACATCACTTCATGGAAACTCTATGTAACGAAAGTCATGGGGCAATACAGATCAGATTGCGCAGCCATGACAGTTCCAACACCGTGCCGTTAACTCGCTATACCTAGACCGCCTAGTATAAGCGCTGCACCCCCTTACCGAGCCTGCTTCCCGCGATTCCAGTAAGCGCGCTGTCAGCCTGTCCGGTACAACAGTGAGCAAAGGTCGCCGCCGTTACAACTTCCAAGCGAGAATTGATGCGTGCGGAGAAGGCGCTGAATAGCGGGCCCTCCGATGGATCAGGCAGCGGAAACTTTCTTCGCACCGAGGCAATTGCCTACAACAAAAACTCCAAAAACTCTCAAGAAAAAAATCTCCGGTATAACGCCACTCAGTGGACTCCGAGGCGAGGCAACGCCTTCGCGGCATCAACATGCAGGAACTTGCTGTAAGAAAAGTCTACTTTTCAAGTAGTAAACAATAACGTCTGAGCTTGAAAGTTCGATTCTCTGTACAGCCTTATACCGCTGCGCCCGGTTGAGCGCAGCGCCCTCAGGCATCAGATACGCACATCTGCGTGGGGGACTTGCGCGTCGCGCTTCTTCTGCGCCCGACGGGTGATGGTTGCAAGCCCGGCCGCCAGCACACCGCAAAGGGTGATGACCGTCGCCATCGGCACCGCGGTGCCATCGTGCAACACGCCCACCAGCGCTGCCGCGCCTGCAGCAACGCTGAACTGCAGGCAGCCCAGCAACGCCGATGCGCTGCCGGCGCGTTTGCCCTGGCCTGCCATCGCACAGGCTGACGCGTTGGGGATGATGCAACCCAGACTGGCGATGTAGACGAACAGTGGAATCAGCAGCGGCCAGAGCTTTTCCGTGTGCAGCGAAGCAATGCCCAGCAGCATCACCGCTGCGGCCAAGTAGAGCCACACCGCCCGAGACAGCAGCCACGCCGGACCAAAGCGGCCGACCAGCCGCGCGTTGACCTGCGCCACCAGAATGAACCCCGCCGCGTTGGTGCCGAACAGCCAGCCATAGTGCTCGGCCGGGACGCCGTACAGCTTGATGAATACGAACGGCGATCCCGCGATGTAGGAAAACATCCCGGCCATGGCGATGCCGCCGGTCAGCGCATGGCCGAGGAAGATGCGGTCGCCAAACAGTCTCACGTACGACCCCAGCGCACCGGACAAAGGTGGACGCGGGTGGCCGGCCGGCATGCTTTCCGGCAGCCCCATGAAGACCGCCGCAGCGGTGAGCGCGCTGAACAGGGTCAGGGTCATGAAAATAGTCTGCCAACCCCAGACGTTGACCAACAGGCCGCCGAGCATCGGCGCCAGAATCGGCGCCAGGCCCATGACCAGCATGAGCTGGGAGAACACTTTGGCTGACTCGACCGGGGAGCATTTGTCACTGACGATCGCTCGCGACAGCACCATGCCCGCACAACCGCCCAATGCCTGAACGAAGCGCGCGACGATCAGCCATTCCAGGCTCGGCGCGAACGCACAGGCCAGCGATGCGAGGGTGAACAGCCCAACGCCGAACAGCAGCGGGATACGTCGGCCGAAGCGGTCGGCAACCGGACCGTACGCCAGTTGACCGATGCTCAAGCCCAAAAAGTAGGACGCCAAGGTCATCTGCACGTGTTTTTCGTCCGTGCCGAACGCCAGCGCGATGGCCGGAAAGCCGGGTAAATAGAAGTCGATGGCCAAAGGGCCAAAGGCGCTAAGGGCGCCAAGAATCAGGATCGTTCGCAGGTTCATTCATTTTCCTAAGCTGTTTCGCGCAGCTCGATAGTTTAACAACCCTGAATGTTCTCAGGACGTCGACCAGAAAATTACTAAAAGTTTTTTCAGGAAACCCGGCCGTCAGGCGGAATTCCGGAACTATTTTTAAGCGACCGGGCATCGGTTAATGGATTTCTCACACCTCTTTTACAAATAACTTACAGATCCGCTTCTAGACTTTTCACATAAGTCGAGGGAAACGGAAATGAACACGCGTTGGGTTGTGCTGTGGTGCTGTTTGGTGGTCGCCGGATGTCAGTCCACCCACGACCAATTGTTGGCCGAAGGTTACCCGCCGGCATTTGCGGACGGCTTTCAGGATGGCTGCGGCAGTGGTCGGCAATCGATCGATGCGATCAAAGGACAGTATAAAAAAGATGTGCCGCGTTATTTGCGCGACACGATTTATGCGCAGGGCTGGGGCGACGGTTTTCGCCAATGTCAGGCCCAACTGCAAAACAAGAACGTTCAGGATCAGGGCCGAGACAGCATCTGGAACGATCGTGACCGCGCCTGGGAACAGCAGAAGACGCAGGACGCCGCCAAAGCCTATCGCTCTCACTGAGCAGAGTCGCTTTCGCCGATTCAGCGCTTCAGCCCGATAACAGGTCGCGGCGAGACATCCGTCGAAACTTCTGAACGGCAAACATGGCCCAAACCCTATGTCCATGAACAGGGAGCACGCCATGAGTCGGGCCTTCGTCAACGAAGACCATGCCGCCGCACAGGCCAGCCAGCCGGTGGAGCGGCAGGTCAGCGCACAACCCAATTACGTCACGGTCAGCGGACTTGCGCAGTTACAGGCTCAAGTGGCGACGTTGCAGGCGCAACACAGCGAGCAATCGGCGCGCGGTGACAGCGCCGACAAACAACGCCTGGCCGATATCGAGCGCGACCTGCGCTATTTCAACCAACGCCTTCACAGCGCTCAAGTGGTGCCCCCTGCGTCGTCCACCGACAAGGTGCAGATCGGCAGCTGGGTGACCTTTGCCGACGAAGACGACCATCAGCAGCGCATGCAACTGGTGGGCGAAGATCAGGCTGACGCGGCGATGGGGCTGATCAACTGGGGCTCGCCCTTAGGCAAGGCCTTGTTGGGCGCACAGGTGGGCGATGAGGTGACGTGGAAACGCCCGGCGGGGGATCAGGTGATCGAGGTGGTGCAGATCGAGGCGGATGGTTGACAGTGACTCTGCATCGGCTGGCTAACTCTGTGGGAGCGAATTCATTCGCGATTCGGTGGTAGAGCCGACAGAAATGTGTCGACTGAGATGGCCTCTCGCGAATGAATTCGCTCCCACAGGGAATCTCATCAGGTGCCGAAGAAAGTGGCGTCCCGACAGTCGCTGCCGCCGGTAAGCCGTGCTGCTACAGGGGTAATACTTGAAATGAAAAAACGGAGCCCGAAGGCTCCGTTTCTCATGGCGCGGACCTGAATCAGGCCAGCTTCTTGTGACGCACGCGGTGCGGCTGGGCTGCGGCTTCACCCAGACGTTTCTTGCGATCGGCTTCGTACTCGGTGTAGTTGCCTTCGAAGAACACAGCTTGGGAGTCGTCTTCGTACGCCAGGATGTGAGTCGCCACGCGGTCCAGGAACCACCGATCGTGAGAGATCACAATGGCAGCGCCGGGGAAGTCCAGCAGGGCTTCTTCCAGGGAACGCAGGGTTTCAACGTCGAGGTCGTTGGACGGTTCGTCGAGCAGCAGGACGTTGCCGCCTTCCTTCAGGGTTAGCGCCAGGTGCAGACGACCCCGCTCACCGCCGGACAGATCCTTCACGAACTTCTGCTGATCGCCGCCTTTGAAGTTGAAACGGCCTACATACGTACGCGACGGAATCTCGTAGTTGCCGATCTTGATCTGATCGGAGCCGTCGGAGATCTGGGCGAATACGGTCTTGCTGCCGTCCAGGTCATCGCGGCTCTGGTCGACGCAGGCCAGTTGCACGGTTTCACCGATTTCGATGGAACCCGAATCCGGTTGTTCCTTGCCCATCAGCATGCGGAACAGGGTCGACTTACCGGCACCGTTACCGCCGATCACGCCGACGATGGCGCCTTTAGGCATGGAGAACGACAGGTTGTCGATCAGCACGCGATCGCCGTAGCCCTTGGTGACGTTCTTGAATTCGATAACCTTGTCGCCCAGGCGCGGACCGGCCGGGATGTAGATCTCGTTGGTCTCGCTGCGCTTCTGGAATTCCTGCGACTGCATTTCTTCAAAGCGTTGCAGACGGGCCTTGGATTTGGACTGACGGGCCTTGGCGCCTTTGCGCACCCATTCCAGTTCTTCTTTCATGGCCTTTTCGTGGGCTGACTGCTGCTTGGACTCCTGAGCCAGACGCTCGGACTTGGCTTCCAGCCAGCCCGAATAGTTGCCCTCGTACGGAATACCGGCACCGCGGTCGAGTTCCAGAATCCAGCCAGCGACGTTGTCCAGGAAGTAACGGTCGTGCGTGATCGCGACCACAGTGCCTGGGAAGTCGTGCAAGAAGTGTTCGAGCCAGGCAACGGAATCGGCGTCCAGGTGGTTGGTCGGCTCGTCGAGCAGCAGCATGTCAGGGGCCGACAGCAGCAGGCGGCACAGGGCCACGCGGCGCTTCTCACCACCGGACAGGTGTTCGACCTTGGCGTCCCAGGCCGGCAGACGCAGCGCATCGGCGGCGACTTCCAGTTGACGTTCCAGGTTGTGGCCGTCGCTGGCTTGCAGGATGGCTTCAAGCTTGGCCTGTTCGGCGGCCAGCTTGTCGAAGTCGGCGTCCGGTTCGGCGTAGGCCGCGTAGACCTCGTCCAGACGCGCCTGGGCGTCCTTGATCACGCTGACCGCTTCCTCGACCACTTCACGTACGGTTTTGGTCGGGTCCAGCTGCGGTTCCTGCGGCAGGTAACCGACGTTGAGTTCCGGCATCGGGCGCGCTTCGCCGTCGAATTCGGTGTCGACACCGGCCATGATTTTCAGCAGGGTGGATTTACCCGAGCCGTTGAGGCCGAGTACGCCGATCTTGGCGCCGGGGAAGAACGACAGGGAGATGTTTTTCAGGATTTCCCGCTTCGGCGGAACAACCTTGCTCAGCCGATGCATGGTGAAGACGTATTGAGCCATGGAATGAAAACCTGGAGTAAGACGGTGAATAAAGGCGCGAGCTTAGTGCTCTGTCGCAAAAATTGCTTTTATTTATCCTCGTAACTTGCCGTCGGCCGGTTCCGGGCCTTGAATTGATCAAGGCTAGGCCAGACAAGCGGCGACAGAAAACTTCCGAGTATCGGTATTGAAGCTGGAGCAATGTTTGCAAGCATTGCGGCAATCTTGCACAAAGACGCAGAAATCGGGCACGTCGCGCGTGGCGCAAAGCTACCCGAATGCAGTCGACAGGGCAAACGGTGCGGCCCAATGGGGCTGGCACTTAGCCACAAGTCAAGGCATGCTAGCCGCCCTTTGGGCGCCGAGCTTATAGTGCATTTCGCACACGCTGATTCAGTCCAGTAGTCAGGATCAAAGTTTGTCCACACCAACACCCAATACTCCTTTGCGCTCAACCCAAAGCGCGACGGCCGTGCCTTCCCGAGGCTCGCCCAAAGGCGCGCTGGCAGTGCTGGTGCTGCTGATGCTCGTCCTGCTGTTATGGCAACTGTTTGAACAGTTCCAGCAGACCCAGGAGCGCCAGCATCAACGCAGTGTCGATTACAGCATTCAACTGGCCGAACGCCTGAGCCTGAACATGGCGCTCAATGCGCAGGTGGCGCTTAACGTGCTGGACGAGGCCAAAGGCCGTGCCCAAACCGCCGAACAACAGGTCACGATCCTGAATCGACTGCGCCAGGCGATGCCGGGGCTGCAAAGCGTCGCCTGGCTCGACAGCGACGCCGCTCTGGTCAACGACAGCGCCCCGAACAGCACAGATGCCGGTTTTTTGGCTCAGCAATGGTCAGTGATCGACGGTCGCACCTACTATTACGCCGACGCGCCGGATGGCTCGCTGTTCTATCTGTTCGTGCGTCAGCCAGGGAGCGACAACGCGCGCTACTGGGCCATTCGCCTCAGCCCGCAAGCCCTGAAAACCCTCACGCAGCAAAGCGATCAGGACTACAAGGCCGCCTGGCAGCTGGAAAACCGCGCGACCCAGCGCCTGATCTACCGCGGCGACGCCGACACTGATGAGGCCGACAGCAGCGATATCCAGACCGTCCTGCTCGAACCTCTGAGCAACAGTGACTGGCAGCTGCGCGGCCTGTTCGATGCCAGCAAGGCCCGCCAGGCGCTCATCGCTCCGCTGATCGTCAAATGCCTGATCGCCCTGCTCTGCTCGATCGTGCCCCTGCTGGCCTTGCGCAGCCTGCGTCGTCGTCAGATGCAGTTGCACGAGAGTCGACGCCGCTACAAGGATATCTTCGAAGGCACCGGCGTCGCGCTGTGCGTGCTCGACCTGTCGGCCCTGCCCGAATACCTCAACCACCTGCAACTGGGCAGCAGCGAAGAGCTGGAAAAGCGCCTGATCAATCACCCGGACCAGCTCAAGGGCCTGCTGCACCAGTTGCGCATCACCGAGGTCAATCAGGTGGCATCGGGCCTGTTGCGCGCCGAGTCCGCCGAGCAGGTCTGGCGGCAGCTGATAGAGGGCTGCCCGCGCTCGCGTCAAGGCATCGGCGTGAAGCTGATCGGCGCAGTGCTCGACGGCCAGCGCCAGCTGGAACTGGAAATCGTGCTGCCCGACGCCCAAGGCCAGGATCAGCACCTGTGGCTGGTGGTGCGCCTGCCCGAGCAGCCTGAGGACTTCAACGCCGTCATCCTCAACATCAACGACATCACCAACCGCAAAGAGACCGAGCTGGCGCTGCAGGAGCGTGAGAGTTTCTGGTCGGATGTGGTGCAGACCGTGCCTGATCACCTCTACGTTCAGGACGTCGCGACCCGCCGCATGATCTACAGCAACCATCATCTGGGGCAGACGCTGGGCTACAGCAAAGAAGACCTGCAGGAGATGGGTGAGTACTTCTGGGAAATTCTCCTGCACCCGGACGACACCGATCCCTACGAACAATTGCGCCTGATGCGCAGCGAAGAGAACTGCAGCGACCTGACCGAATGCCAGTTGCGCTTCCGTGACCATCGCGGGCGCTGGCGGCGTTTCGACATCCGCGAGCAGGCCCTGGCGAGGGACAAGAACGGGCGCATCACCCGCATCATCGGCGTGGCCAAGGACATCACCGAACAGGTCGAAGCCAGCCAGTCCCTGCGCGACAGCGAGCAGCGCTATCGCATGCTGGCCGAAAGCATCAGCGACGTGATCTTCTCCACCGACGCCAGATTGCGTCCCAATTACGTCAGCCCCTCGGTCAACGCCGTGCTGGGTTACAGCGCCGAGTGGATTCTGGAGAACGGCTGGAATTCGATCATCGCCAACCCTCAGCAGTTGTCAGGCCTGCAAGCCCTGCTGCACCGGGTCGGCAGGGCCCTGAACAAGCCGGAAACCCTGTCGCAACTGCGCAGCGAAGTACCGACGCAGCTGTTCCTGTTCGACTGCTTGCGTGCTGACGGTCGCAAGATCCCCGTGGAGCTGCGTCTGGTGCTGGTATGGGATGAGTCTGGCGAGTTTGAGGGCATTCTCGGCGTGGGCCGTGATATCAGTCAGCAGCGGCGCGCGGAAAAAGACCTGCGCATGGCCGCGACGGTATTCGAACACTCGACCTCGGCGATCCTGATCACCGACCCTGCGGGCTACATCGTGCAGGCCAACGACGCATTCAGCCGGGTCAGCGGCTATGCCGTGGCGCAGGTGCTCGATCAACTGCCCATGATGCTGACCGTCGAAGACCAGCAGGAAGCCCACATGGGCTACATCCTCAAGCAGTTGCACCAGCGCGGCAGCTGGGAGGGTGAGTTGTGGCTCAAGCGTCGGGACGGCGAACACTATCCGGCGTGGGTCGGCATTACAGCGGTGTTCGACGATGAAGGCGATCTGGCGAGCTATGTGTGTTTCTTCAGCGACATCAGCGAGCGCAAGGCCAGCGAGCAGCGCATTCACCGCCTGGCCTACTACGACGCCCTGACCCACCTGCCCAACCGCACGCTGTTCCAGGATCGTCTGCATACCGCCTTGCAGCACGCCGAGCGTCAAAACGCCTGGGTGGTGCTGATGTTCCTGGACCTTGACCGGTTCAAGCCGATCAACGACTCCTTGGGCCACGCTGCGGGCGACCGCATGCTCAAGGAAATGGCCTCGCGCCTGCTGGGGTGTGTTGCCGAAGACGACACCGTGGCGCGCATGGGCGGCGACGAATTCACCCTGCTGCTTCAACCCGGCGCTTCGCAACAGGCGGCGCTGACCCGCGCCATTCATGTGGCCGAGCAGATCCTCGCCAGCCTGGTGAAACCGTTCGTGCTGGAAGGCCGCGAGTTTTTCGTCACGGCAAGTATCGGTATCGCCCTGAGCCCGCAGGACGGCCATGAGCTGAGCCAACTGATGAAGAACGCCGACACCGCGATGTATCACGCCAAGGAGCGCGGCAAGAACAACTTCCAGTTCTACCAGGCCGACATGAACGCCAGCGCCCTGGAGCGTCTGGAGCTGGAGAGCGACCTGCGCCATGCCCTGGAGCAACAAGAATTCACGCTGTTCTACCAGCCGCAGTTCAGTGGCGACGGCAAGCGTTTGACCGGCACCGAAGCCCTGCTGCGCTGGCGTCATCCGCGCCGCGGTCTGGTGCCGCCGGGGGATTTCATTCCCGTGCTCGAAGAGCTGGGCCTGGTGGTGGAAGTCGGCGAGTGGGTGCTCAAGGAGGCCTGCCGCCAACTGCGCGAATGGCATCAGGCCAAGGTGCGCGTGCCCAAGGTCTCGGTGAACATCTCCGCGCGGCAGTTCTCTGATGGCCAGTTGGGCATGCGCATCGCCAACATCCTTCAGGAAACCGGCCTGCCGCCCGCCTGTCTGGAGCTGGAATTGACCGAAAGTATCCTGATGCGCGAAGTCAGCGAGGCAATGCAGATTCTCGATGGCCTCAAGCGTCTGGGCCTGAGCATCGCGGTCGACGACTTCGGTACCGGCTATTCGTCGCTCAACTACCTCAAGCAATTCCCTATCGACGTGCTGAAGATCGACCGCACCTTCGTCGACGGCCTGCCCTCTGGCGAGCAGGACGCGCAGATCGCCCGCGCCATCATCGCAATGGCCCACAGCCTCAATCTGGCGGTGATCGCGGAAGGCGTGGAGACCCATGAGCAGCTGGAATTCCTTCGTGAGCATGGCTGTGACGAGGTGCAGGGGTATCTGTTCGGCCGACCGATGCCAGCGCAGCGGTTCGAGGCGCAGTTCAGCAATGATGCGCTGTTCATGCTCGATTAGAAGCAGCTTCGAGTTTTGAGCTTCAAGCTGCGAGCAGAAGCAGGTCTGCGGTGCTCGCACTAAATGTGCTTGAAGGTCAGAGCAAATAAAAGCACGTGGCAAAAACAGAAGCCGTTACGCGATCAGCTTGTGGCTTATGGCTCAAAGCTTGAAGCTGCATTCCGCTCATCAGGGACATGACCCGCTTTCATATGCCAGATAAAACGCGATGTTGTAGAATGCTCCCCTTTTCTATTGCCCGATCCCCGAGGACCGCCATGTTCAGCCGTAATTTGACTATCGCCAAGTACGACTCCGACCTGTATGCCGCTATGGAACAGGAAGCCAAGCGTCAGGAGGAGCACATCGAGCTGATCGCCTCGGAAAACTACACCAGCCCGGCCGTCATGGAAGCCCAGGGCTCGGTGCTGACCAACAAGTACGCTGAAGGTTACCCGGGCAAGCGTTACTACGGTGGTTGCGAGTACGTCGACATCGTCGAGCAACTGGCCATCGATCGCGCCAAAGAGCTGTTCGGTGCCGACTACGCCAACGTCCAGCCACACGCAGGCTCGCAGGCCAACAGTGCCGTTTACCTGGCCCTGCTGAACGCCGGTGACACCATTCTGGGCATGAGCCTGGCCCACGGCGGTCACCTGACCCACGGCGCCAGCGTGTCTTCGTCCGGCAAGCTGTACAACGCTGTTCAGTACGGCATCGACGGCAACGGCCTGATCGACTACGACGAAGTCGAGCGTCTGGCGGTCGAGCACAAGCCAAAGATGATCGTGGCCGGTTTCTCGGCTTACTCGCAGGTGCTGGACTTCGCCCGTTTCCGCGCCATCGCTGACAAGGTCGGCGCCTACCTGTTCGTCGACATGGCTCACGTGGCCGGTCTGGTCGCCGCTGGCGTCTACCCGAACCCGGTTCCTTTCGCCGACGTCGTCACCACCACCACCCACAAGACCCTGCGCGGTCCACGTGGCGGCCTGATCCTGGCGCGCGCCAATGCCGAGATCGAGAAGAAGCTGAACTCCGCTGTATTCCCGGGTGGCCAGGGCGGCCCTCTGGAGCACGTCATCGCCGCTAAAGCGATCTGCTTCAAGGAAGCCCTGCAGCCTGAGTTCAAGACCTATCAGCAACAAGTGGTCAAGAACGCCAAGGCCATGGCCGCTGTGTTCATCGAGCGCGGTTTCGACGTGGTATCCGGCGGTACCGAGAACCACCTGTTCCTGCTGTCCCTGATCAAACAGGACATCTCCGGTAAAGACGCTGACGCCGCTCTGGGTCGCGCGTTCATCACCGTGAACAAGAACTCCGTGCCAAACGATCCACGCTCCCCGTTCGTCACCTCGGGCCTGCGCTTCGGCACCCCGGCTGTGACCACTCGCGGCTTCAAGGAAGCAGAGTGCAAGGAACTGGCTGGCTGGATCTGCGACATCCTGGCTGACCTGAACAACGAAGCGGTCATCGACGGCGTTCGTGAGAAAGTCAAAGCCATCTGCGCCAAGCTGCCGGTTTACGGCGCTTGATAGCGGTTGCGTGATGTGAAAGCCCGGCTCTTGAGCCGGGCTTTTTTGTGTCTGTAGGACTCCCAACTGTGGGAGCGAATTCATTCGCGATGCGGTGGTACAGCCGATAGATCTGTTTCGAATGTAGGCCCTCTCGCGAATGAATTCGCTCCCACAGGAGGTATCTCTCCTACAACGATTAAGCGGTGTGACCAAAGCCGCTGTTACGCGGCGTCAACAATCAACCCGCTGCGACCTTCGCAAACCCTTCCCGGATCTTCTCTTCCGGCAAATCGTCGGCAATGAACACGATCACGCTTTCACGCACCTCGCCTTCGGCCCACTCCACGTCGAAGTCAAAGCCGTACAGCTTCAACACCCCCTGGAACACCAGCTTGCGGTCCTCACCGGCGATGTTCAGCACGCCTTTGTAGCGCAGCAGTTGCTTGCCGTGGTCTTCCAGCAGCTCGTTCATGAACTCGCTGAGTTTGTCGATATCCAGCGCCTTGTCGCTGCGCAGCACCAGACTGCTGATGCGATCGATACCACGCCCTGCGGGTGCTGTCGGACGCAGGACCATGCCGTCCACATCGGCGTTGAGGTTGAAGCCACGCACATCCAGCAGTTCGGCCAGATCGATCTTGCCGTGCTCGACCACCCGGATCGGTGCGCGGCGGTTGATGCGGGTCAGGCGCTCGCTCAAGGCCTTGAACGTGGCTTCGTCCACCAGATCGGTCTTGCTCACCAGCAGGCGGTCGGCGAAACCGATCTGGGCCTGGGCGATGGTCTGTTGCAGGTGGGTGTCGGCGTGGGCGGCGTCTACCAGCGTGATGATGCCGTCGAGGATGTAGCGCTCGCGCAGTTCTTCGTCGATGAAGAAGGTCTGCGCAACGGGCGCAGGGTCAGCCAGGCCGGTGCACTCGATCACCAGCCGATCGAACGTGATCTCGCCGCTGTCCAGCCGCTCCAGCAGCAGGACCAGCGCCTTGGTCAGGTCAGTGTGAATGGTGCAGCACACGCAGCCATTGGACAGGGTCATCACCTGTACCGGCTCGCTGCCGAGTAGCTGGGTGTCGACGCCGGCGTCGCTGAATTCGTTTTCGATCACGGCGATTTTCAAGCCGTGCTCTTCCTTGAGCAGGTGACGCAGCAACGTGGTCTTGCCCGCGCCGAGAAAGCCGCTCAGTACGGTGACGGGGATGGGTGTGAACACAAAAATCTCCAGCTCAAAAATGACTGTAGGAGTGAGCTTGCTCGCGATGCGCAGGTCAGAGACCACATTGGCGACTGACCCACCACATCGCGAGCAAGCTCACTCCTACAAGGGCTAAACCCGACATCCTATACACTCAACAGCACTTCGGCCCGGCTCTCTAACGGGTCAACAGCACTTCGGTCCGCCTTTGCCGCCGTAACGCGCGTCCTGGCGTTCCCGAAAGAACGCCTCATACGACATCACCGGCTTGTCGGGATGCTTGGCCTGCATATGTTCGACGTAGGTGTCGTAGTCCGGCATGCCGACCATCAGGCGCGCGGCCTGACCCAGATACTTACCCAGACGACTCAGGTCATTGAACATACACAGCTCCTCGCTTCACAGCGCACTCAGTGGGTTTTCGGGAAGGCCTGGAAGGGCGCTTCCTTGTCGGTACGCTCTTGCTTGACCCACGCTGCGCGACCGACCTTGATCGCGTAGAACAGGATACTCAGCACCACGAACAGGAACAGCGTGGTCAGCGCCGCGTTGGTGTACGCGTTGAAGATCACGTGCTGCATTTGTTCGACACTCTTGGCCGGTGCGAGGATTTGTCCGGCATCCGCCGCTGCGCTGTATTTCTTGGCCAGGGCCAGGAAGCCCACCGCAGGGCTCGGGTCGAACAGCTTGATGAAGCCCGCCGTCACGGTGCAGATCAGCAGCCAGGAGGCTGGCAGAATCGTCACCCAGGCGTACTGCTGACGTTTCATCTTGATCAGCACGACCGTCGCCAGCATCAGTGCGATACCCGCCAGCATCTGGTTGGAGATGCCGAACAGCGGCCACAGGGTGTTGATGCCACCCAGCGGATCGATCACGCCTTGGTACAGCAGGTAACCCCACAGCGCCACGCAACCACCGGTGCCGATGGCGTTGGCGGTCCAGGACTCGGTGCGTTTCAGGGCGGGCACGAAGCTGCCCAGCAGGTCCTGCAGCATGAAGCGACCGGCGCGAGTACCGGCGTCAACGGCCGTCAGGATGAACAGCGCTTCGAACAGGATCGCGAAGTGGTACCAGAACGCCATGGTGTTCTGGCCAGGGAACGCCTGGTGCAGGATCTGCGCGATACCGACGGCCAGGGTCGGCGCACCACCGGCACGGGCCAGAATGGTGTTCTCGCCGATGTCTTTGGCGGTCGCCACCAGCTGATCCGGGGTAATCACGAAGCCCCAGCTGCTGACCATCTGCGCAACGGCGTTGACGTCAGTGCCGACGATCGCTGCCGGACTGTTCATGGCGAAATAAACGCCGGGCTCGATCACCGACGCGGCGACCATGGCCATAATCGCCACGAAGGATTCCATCAGCATGCCGCCGTAACCGATGTAACGGGCGTTGACTTCGTTATCCAGCAGTTTCGGCGTAGTGCCCGAGGAGATCAGGGCGTGGAAGCCCGATACCGCACCACAGGCAATGGTGATGAACAGGAACGGGAACAGGGTGCCTTTCCAGACCGGTCCAGAACCGTCGGTGAACTGGGTCAGGGCCGGCATTTTCAGCTCAGGCGCCAGAATCAGAATGCCGATGGCGAGCGCGATGATGGTGCCGATCTTCAGGAAGGTCGACAGGTAGTCACGCGGTGCCAGCACCAGCCACACCGGCAGCATGGCAGCAACAAAACCGTAGCCCACCAGCATCCAGGTGATCTGCACGCCCGTGAAGGTGAACAGCGGCGCCCACTCCGGGCTGGCAGCCACTTGACCGCCGACCCAGATGGACAGCAGCAACAGCACCACGCCAATGACCGAGATCTCGCCAATGCGGCCGGGACGGATGAAGCGCATGTAGATGCCCATGAACATCGCAATTGGGATGGTTGCCATGACTGTGAACATGCCCCACGGGCTCTCGGCCAGGGCTTTGACCACGATCAGCGCCAACACCGCGAGGATGATGATCATGATCAAAAAGCAGCCGAACAAGGCGATGGTGCCGGGAACGCGGCCCATTTCCTCACGGACCATATCGCCCAGCGAGCGGCCGTTACGGCGGGTCGAGAGGAACAGGATCATGAAGTCCTGAACGGCACCGGCCAGAACCACACCGGCGATCAGCCAGAGGGTGCCGGGCAGGTAACCCATTTGCGCGGCGAGCACAGGCCCCACCAGCGGGCCTGCGCCGGCGATGGCGGCAAAGTGGTGACCAAAAAGGATGTGCTTGTTGGTTGGGACGTAATCGAGCCCGTCGTTGTTCAGCACCGCAGGCGTGGCCCGGGTCGGGTCCAGTTGCATGACGCGACTGGCGATGAACAGGCTGTAGTAGCGATAAGCGACCAGATAAATGGCGACCGCGGCGACGACGATCCAGAGTGCGTTGATTGCTTCTCCCCGACGCAATGCAACCACTCCCAGGGCCCAGGCCCCAAGAATCGCAACAATCAGCCAGGGCACGTGGCGCAGCAGACTATTATTATTTTTCATTTTTTGTTTCCAGCTGAGTGGACTTGTTTGAGCAGCGCCTTGAGTTTAGCGCCGCTGAAGCGAAAGGCCACCCCCCAAAATGGTCTAGCGCGGGATTTGTCCTATAGTCAACGCAGTTACCGCCATACGGCCCAGGAGAAGTCGAGTCATGACAGATTCCCACGAAGACCGTCGCCGCTTTAAACGTATCTCGTTCGATGCCAAGACCGAGCTGACTCAGGGGCCCAAAAGCTGGCCTGTTCATCTGATCGACCTGTCACTAAAAGGCTTGCTGATCGAGAAACCGCAGCCCTGGCTCGGCGATCCCGACCAGCCATTCACTGTGGATATTCATTTGAACGTCGATATCGATGTGCAGATGGAAGTCCGGCTGACCCACGACGATCACAATCATCTGGGCTTTGTCTGCGAACACATCGGGCTGGAATCGGTGACGCACCTGCGCCGGCTGATCGAGCTGAACCTGGCCGATCATGACGAGCTGGAGCGGGAGTTGGCGGCGTTGATAGAGGTTTGACGCTGCCGGACCTGAATAACCTTGAACCTGTGGGAGCGAATTCATTCGCGACTGGTCGGTACATTCGACACATTTCTATCGATTGCACCGATGTCTCGCGAATGAATTCGCTCCCACAGGTTTACCTACGTCTGACGAGTTGGATTGATCGTCCCTTACTCCTCAAACAACGCATCCAGCGCCTGATCCAGTCGGGTTACGGCAACAACGGTCAACCCCGGTGGCGGCTCTTTCGGCGCGTTGCCCTTGGGCACGATGGCCCGTTTAAAACCGTGCTTGGCGGCCTCTTTCAGTCGCTCCTGGCCACTTGGCACCGGGCGTACTTCGCCAGACAACCCCACCTCGCCGAACACCAGCAGATCCCCCGGCAGCGGACGGTTGCGCAGGCTCGACATGACCGCGGCCATCAAGGCCAGGTCTGACGCGGTTTCCAGCACCTTGACCCCGCCCACAACGTTGAGGAACACGTCCTGATCATGCGTCGGAATGCCGCCATGGCGATGCAGCACCGCCAGCAGCATGGAAAGCCGGTTCTGATCCAGCCCCAGGGTCACGCGGCGAGGGTTTGATAAATGGCTGTCATCCACCAGCGCCTGCACTTCGACCAGCATGGGCCGGGTACCTTCCCACGTCGCCATGACCACGCTGCCGGCGACCGCTTCCTGGGCGCGCGTCAGAAAAATCGCCGAGGGGTTGGAGACTTCTTTCAGGCCTTTGTCGGTCATGCCGAACACACCCAGCTCATTGACCGCGCCAAAGCGATTCTTCACCGCACGCAGCAAACGCAGACGACCGTCCGATTCGCCTTCGAAATACAGCACGGTGTCGACCATGTGCTCGAGCACGCGAGGCCCGGCCAGCGCGCCCTCCTTGGTCACGTGACCGACGAGAAAGATCGCCGTACCGCTCTGTTTGGCGTAGCGCACCAGCAGGGCGGCACTCTCGCGCACCTGAGACACGCCACCGGGCGCCGATTGCAGCTGTTCGGTGAAGATGGTCTGGATCGAGTCGATCACCATGACTTTCGGCTGCTCGATGCGGGCGGTGGCGATGATGGTTTCGATGCTGGTTTCGGTCATGACCCGCAGCTTGTCCTGAGGCAAGCTGAGGCGACGGGCGCGCATAGCAACCTGCTGTTGGGATTCTTCGCCGGTGACATACAGCGCGGGCATACGTTCGGCAATGGCGCAAAGGGTCTGCAACAGAATCGTCGATTTGCCGATGCCAGGGTCACCGCCGATCAGCACCACCGAGCCATCCACCAGACCGCCACCAAGCACGCGGTCCAGCTCGGCCGAGTTGGTGGAAAAGCGCGGGATCTCTTCGATGCTGACTTCAGCCAGCGTCTTGATCTGCGCCTGCTGCCCCGCCCAGCCGCCACGACCTGCGGGCGCCGCTGCGCTGCCGCTTTCGATCATGGTTTCGGTCAGCGTGTTCCAGGCGCCGCATTCGCCGCATTGCCCGGCCCACTTGGGAAAGGTCGCGCCGCACTCGGTGCAGCCATACATGCGTTTGGCCTTGGCCATAACCCCTCCCGATGATCAAAAGTCGGCAATCATAACGCAGTTTGTGAGCGCCAGTACGTCGCTGATCAAGGCCGCCGCGCCGCGATGCCCAGGTCAGTCCGAGAGCTGGCTGGCCAGGCGTTTGACGTGGACAAGATCGCCCCGCGCCACTTTGGTCACGCCCTCGCCGTAGGACGGATCAGCCTTGTACAGAAAAGACAGGATGATGTGCTTGCTCACCTCATCGGCAGTGGCCAGGGACGCACCAAAGCTCTGAATCAGGTCCTTGCGTTCCTGCTTGCTGAAAGAGCGGTACAGCTCACCGGCCTGTTTGAAGTTCTGCTCGCGCTGGATTCTCGCTTGCTGGGTCTGGCCTTCGAGGGGCAACTGGCTGTAACGCGCCTGGGGTTGTTCTTCCCGAGGGTGCAGGCGGCTTGGCTGGTAGTTCACACCGGAAACGGTACGGCCGCTGTTGAGGGCCCCATCCTGATTGCCGTTGTTGACCTGGACCCTCGGCGCATTGATCGGTAACTGCCGTGCGTTCGCGCCCAGACGGTGGAGCTGGGTGTCGGCATAGGAAAATACCCGCCCCTGCAGCAGACGATCTTCCGAAGGCTCAATGCCCGGCACCAGGTTAGACGGCGCCATCGCCACTTGCTCGGTCTCCTGGAAGACATTGGTGGGGTTGCGGTTGAGCACCATCTGGCCGACTTTGCGTGAAGCAACGGCTGGCCAGATCTTGGTGGCATCGAGGGGGTCGAAATCGAACGTCGGCAAGTCTTCAGGCTTGAGCACCTGCACGTACAAGTCCCACTTGGGGTGATTGCCCTGGCGGATCTGACTGACCAGGTCGCGGGTCATGTGGCTGAAGTCCGTTCCCTGGACCTTCGCGCTTTCGGCGGGGCGCAGGTTCTTGATGCCTTGCAGGCTTTTCCACTGAAACTTCACGTAGTGAACCTGGCCGCTGGCGTTGATCAATTTGTAAGCGTGCACGCTGTTGCCGTCCATCTCCCGGTAGCTCGCCGGCGTGCCATAGTTGGAATACAGCTCGGTCAGGGTGCGCGTGGCCTCGGGCACATGGGACAGGAAGTCGAAGCGCCGCGCATCGTTGTCCAGGTTGTTACGTGGGTCGGGTTTGAAGGCGTGGACCATGTCGGGAAACTTGATCGCATCGCGAATGAAGAACGTAGGGATGTTGTTGCCCACCAGATCCCAGTTGCCATCACGGGTGTAGAACCGCGTGGCGAACCCTCTCGGGTCGCGCAGGGTTTCGGGTGAGTGATTGCCGTGCACCACGGAGGAGAAACGCACGAAAACCGGAGTGACTTCGCCCGCTCGGAAGACCTGCGCCTTGCTCAGGTCGCTGAGGTCGTCGGTCACGGTGAACTGACCATAGGCACCGGTGCCGCGAGCGTGAACGACACGCTCCGGAATACGCTCGCGGTCAAAGCGTTGCAGTTTCTGAATCAACTGGACGTCTTGCAACAGCACCGGGCCAGTGGGACCTGCGGTTTGTGAATTCTGGTTGTCGCCGACGGCGGCGCCGTTGTCGCGAGTGAGGATTTGCGCCGACACAGAGGCTGAAAACAGGCTGGTGGCGATTAGGGTGAGGCAGGTCGCCCTCGACAGTACGGTTGAGGCAATGATGGCTTGCATAGATTCACTTCCATTTGGGTTTCTGAGCGCCCTCAAAGGCACCCGGGAAGGCTAAAACAACTCCCATGGATTAATCCGCAATCGTCACCCGTAGAAATACATACCAATAAAACCTTTTAAATCAGATGGTTGCAGTTAACAAACGAACAACCTGACACTTTCGGCAAAACTAACGCGACTCGATCCGGTCGATTGAATGGATTACGCGAGATGCGTGTAGCTGACATACACTGCATCCACCACCCTCATCTGTAACAAAGGAATACATCATGAGCGTACTAAGCGAGTTCAAAGCCTTTGCCGTCAAAGGAAACGTCGTCGACATGGCTGTCGGGATCATCATTGGCGCGGCATTCGGCAAGATCGTTTCGTCGTTCGTCGGCGATGTAATCATGCCGCCGCTGGGACTGCTGATTGGCGGCGTGGACTTCAGTGATCTGGCCATTACCCTCAGAGGTGCCGAAGGCACGGCACCGGCTGTCGTGCTGGCCTACGGCAAGTTCATTCAGACGGTGGTCGACTTCATCATCGTGGCCTTTGCGATCTTTATGGGTGTGAAGGCGATCAACCGTTTGAAGCGTGAAGAGGCCAAGGCACCTTCCGTACCACCCACGCCGACGCCACAGGAAACGCTGCTGACCGAGATCCGCGACCTGCTCAAAGAGCAGAACAACAAACCGGCGGCGCCATTGCCGGTGAATCCTGATCGGTTGGTTTAATACCGCACTGTTTCCCGTCGTATGCTGGCCCCTGTGGGAGTGAGCTTGCTCACGAAGGGGCTGTTACATCCGCCAGATATGCAGCGGCCGGGATAGAGCCTTTGTGAACAAGCTCACTCCCACAGATCATCGTTCACATCGAAGATCGTGGC
The DNA here is from genome assembly GCF_059421985.1 of Pseudomonas sp. GW821-FHT02A11. Taxonomy (NCBI): domain Bacteria; kingdom Pseudomonadati; phylum Pseudomonadota; class Gammaproteobacteria; order Pseudomonadales; family Pseudomonadaceae; genus Pseudomonas; species Pseudomonas sp. GW821-FHT02A11. The sequence continues at coordinate 38,659 of NZ_JBWKWB010000027.1, read as the reverse complement.
GCCATTGCTACCAATAATTTTCCACCGCCACCTGGCCCGGCTTACGGGTCAGGGCCAGGCGCATGTCGCGGGTTTTGAGCACGGCGCGGGTGTCTTCGATCATCTGTGGGTTGCCGCAGATCATCACCCGCGAATGCTCTGGGGACAGCTCGACGCCCGCCGCCTTTTCCAGTTCGCCATTTTCGATCAAGGTCGTGATGCGCCCGTGCAGTGCACCCGGATGGTCTTCGCGGGTGACCGTGGCGATGAACGTGAACTTGTCCGCGTATTCGGCCAGGTACTCCCGTTGAGTGAGTTCAGCGATCATTTGCTGATACGCCAGCTCTCTCGCCTCGCGAACGCTGTACACCAGGATGATGCGCTCGAATTTCTCCCAGACCTCGAAGTTCTGCAGAATCGATAGAAACGGCGCAACGCCCGTGCCGGTGGACAACATCCAAAGGTCGCGGCCGTCGTTGAACCGATCGAGTGTCAGGTAGCCAGTGGCCTGTTTTTCCACCATCAAGGTGTCGCCTTCACGCAGACGATTCAGTTCACTGGTGAATTCGCCCCCCGGCACGACGATGGAGAAGAACTCGAGAAATTCGTCGAACGGTGAAGACACCACCGAATACGCCCGCCACACCGTACTGCCGTCCGCCTTGGTCACGCCCAGGCGCACGAACTGCCCCGCCGTGAAGCGAAACCCGGGGTCGCGAGTGGTGCGCAGGGTGAACAGGCTGGGTGTCAGCGGGGTGACGTCCAGCAGCGTTTGCCGGGTGAATTTCTCTGCACTGGCAGTCATGGGGCGCTCTTGGCTCCTGTCACTCATGGGGTAGCGCACAGTTTCCCGCAAACTGCAGCCGATAAACACTGCGGGTTTGTAGTGGTATCCATCGACCGGACGTGTAAGCCAACGCGCCTTTTTTAGAGCATTTCGCGATGAGGTTTATCGCGAGAGATAAAAAGTCTGCCGCGCGAAACGCGTAAGAAGCTGATTTAAATAGACTTTTTTACATCTAAAAAAATCGCCGCTTACCGCCTGTCCGCAACCTGCGCCCTGCATTGATCTGCCTGAAGATTCCTTTCCTAGACTTCAATCAAAACGGCAGTCAGCAAACAACGGGCATGGAGGCTTGTAATGGAATACATGAGACTGGATTTGCTACAGATGGCCAAGGCCGCCCCACTCGTGCACAGCGGCCTGACACTTCGGGAAATCGAAGTGCTCAAATGGTCCGCTGAAGGAAAGACAGCGGCTGAAGTGGCGATGATTCTCGACGTGAAGATACGCACGGTGAATTTCCACATCAGCAGCGCGATTCGCAAAATGGGGGTCAACAACAAGATGTCGGCGGTGGTGCAGGCGGCGCTTCATGGGGTTTTTCAGTCATAGCGCAAATCTTGGAAGCGAGTGGAGGAGATGCAAACCTCAGGTGCGTACGGGCAAAAAACACGTAAAATCGCTGATTTCGTGAGTCCGGTTGCAACGGCGCTTACATGACAACCGCCGAGCGCCCGATAGCGTCGTCACCGAATGGAATTTCCCAGCACATGCCCCTGCTTACCACGCCTTTCGCCCAGCTCGACCTGATCCGCCAGCCGGAGCAGTCGGATGAACCGCTGCAGGCCTTCGATGCCGCCGACGAATACCTGCTCAACCATGTGGCCGAGCACGGGCTGACCCTGCAGACCCGCGTGCTGATTCTCAACGACAGCTTTGGCGCACTGGCCGCAAGCCTTGCGCCCCATGCAGCGGTGTTCAGCAGCAGCGATTCATTTCTCGGTGTTCAGGCGCTGGAAAAGAACCTGGCGCGCAACGGCCAGGCCTATGACGCCGTGCCGGTGATTCCGGCGAGCGAACCGCTGACCGGCCCCTTCGACTGGGTGCTGATTCGCGTGCCGAAAACCTTGGCCTTGTTGGAAGAACAGCTTATTCGCCTGCAGGGCCAGTTGGCGCCGGGTGCCAAAGTGGTGGCAGCGGGCATGATCAAACACTTGCCCCGTTCGGCCGGTGAACTGATGGAAGACTACATCGGCCCGGTGCAGGCTTCGTTGGCGGTGAAGAAAGCGCGATTGTTGTTCTGCACGCCCGAAGCAAAAGCCTTTCAGCCCTCGCCCTTCCCCACCCGCTACACCCTCGATGAGCCGAAGATTGAGCTGATCAACCACGCCAACGTGTTCTGCCGCGACGGCCTGGACATCGGCACTCGGGCGTTTTTGCCTCATCTGCCGAAAAACCTCGGTAACGCGCGGGTCGCGGATCTGGGCTGCGGCAATGGCGTGTTGGCGATTGCCAGCGCCCTGGCCAACCCGGACGCGCAGTACACGCTGGTGGATGAATCCTACATGGCCGTGCAATCGGCGCAGGAAAACTGGCAGCTGGCGTTGGGCGATCGCGCCGTGCAGATTCGCGCAGCAGACGGCCTGGCCGGGCAAGAGCCGGATTCGCTGGACGTGGTGCTGTGCAATCCGCCGTTCCATCAGCAGCAGGTGGTGGGAGACTTTCTCGCCTGGCGGATGTTCCAGCAGGCGCGCTCGGCACTGGTGACGGGCGGCGCGTTGTACATCGTCGGTAATCGGCACCTGGGCTATCACGCCAAGCTGGCGCGGCTGTTCCGAGGCGTGGAACAGGTGGCGGCGACGCCGAAGTTCGTGATTCTCAAGGCTCGGAAATAAATCGCGTCCAGGCCTGATGAAGTCCCCCCTGTGGGAGCGAATTCATTCGCGAAAAATGGTTCAGCCGATACAGATGTGTGATCCGTACCGGCCTTTCGAGAATGAATTGGCTCCTACAGGAACGGGACCGTGCTGCCAGGCACGATCAGTGAGTCTTCATCCCCGCCGCAGTCATGAACATGCGCAACAGGGTGGCAACGACAAACAGCGCCAGCACGCTGCCTGACCAGATCACCACCAGCCAGCCGAGTCGCTGCCAGAGCGGCTTTTTCACCGCTCCGTCGTCTTCGCTCAGAGAATCCTTGCCGGTCATCGCCATGCCCTCTTAGTGGTAGCCGTCTTCGTGGGTGACCTTGCCGCGGAATACGTAGTAGCTCCAGAAGGTGTAACCCAGGATGAACGGGATGATGAACAGCGTGCCCACCAGAATGAAGCCCTGGCTCTGCGGCGGCGACGCGGCATCCCAGATCGAGATCGACGGCGGAATGATGTTCGGCCACAAGCTGATACCCAAACCACTGTAGCCCAGGAAGATCAGCACCAGTGTCAGCAGGAACGGCGTGTAATGCGCATTGCGTTCCACCGCCTTGAACAGCCCGTACAGGGTCACCAGCACCAGCGCCGGCACCGGCATGAACCAGATCAGGTTGGCCGGGCTGAACCAGCGGTCGGCGATGTCGGGGTGCGCCAGCGGTGTCCACAAGCTGACGATCCCCATCACCACCAGCGTCGCAAGCGCCAATGGACGTGCCAGATCGTGCATGGCTTTTTGCAAGCCGCCCTCGGTTTTCATGATCAGCCAGGTGCAGCCGAGCAAGGCGTACGCCACGATCAGTGCCAGGCCGCAGAACAGCGAGAACGGCGTCAGCCAGTCCAGCCCGCCGCCCGCGTAAGCGCGGTTGACCACCGGAATGCCGTCGATGAACGCGCCCAGTGCCACGCCCTGGAAGAACGTCGCCACCAGCGAACCGCCGATGAACGCCTTGTCCCAGAGGTGACGCTTGGCGTCGGTGGCCTTGAAGCGGAACTCGAAGGCCACGCCACGGAAGATCAGGCCGATGAGCATGAAGATCAGCGGCAGGTACAGCGCCTCCAGCACCACCGAGTAAGCCAGCGGGAAGGCACCGAACAGCGCGGCGCCGCCCAGGACCAGCCAGGTTTCGTTGCCGTCCCAGACCGGCGCGACGGTGTTCATCATCACGTCGCGGTCGGATTTACCCTTGATGAACGGGAAAAGAATGCCGATGCCCAGGTCGAAGCCGTCCATGACGACGTACATCATGATGCCGAAGATGATGATCACGGCCCAGATCAGTGGAAGATCGATACCCATGCTCAGTTCACCTCACGCAGGCTGTCTTTGTGGCCTTCTTCGCTGCCTTCGTCGGCAGCGGAGAGAGGACGTGCTGGAGTGCGTTTCTGACCGGGACCACCGTGGGGCGTGTCATCGCCTTCGTGGGTTTTCGGCCCTTTGCGCACCAGACGCATCATGTAGCCGAAGCCTGCGCCGAACAGCATGAAATACACCACGACGAACAGCACCAGGGTGATGGTCAACTGCGCCACGCTGTGGTTCGAAGACGCGTTGGCCGTGCGCATCAGCCCGTAGACCACCCAGGGTTGACGCCCGATTTCCGTGGTAAACCAACCCGCCAGCATCGCGATCAGGCCCGCCGGGCCCATGCACATGACCAGCCTCAGGAACAGGCGGTTGCTATACAGCCCGCCGCGCCAGCGCAGCCAGGCACTCCACAGGCCGACGAAAATCATCAGCATGCCCAGCGCCACCATGATGCGAAACGACCAGAAGATGATCGTGGAATTGGGGCGGTCCTCAGGCGGGAACGATTTGAGCGCCGGAATCTGTTTGTCCAGGCTGTGGGTCAGGATCAGGCTGCCCAGATACGGGATTTCGATCGCGTATTTGGTGCGTTCTTCCTTCATGTCGGGGATGCCGAACAGGATCAGCGGGGTCGGCTCGTTGCCGACGTTTTCCCAGTGCCCTTCGATGGCCGCGATCTTGGCAGGCTGATGCTCCAAGGTGTTCAAACCATGGGCATCGCCGACCACCGCCTGAATCGGCGCGACGATCAGCGCCATCCACATGGCCATCGACAACATGCGACGGATCGCCGGGTTGTCGCGACCGCGCAGCAGATGCCAAGCCGCCGAGGCGCCGACGAAGAAGGCCGTGGCGACGAACGCGGCAATCGCCATGTGCGTCAGACGGTAGGGGAATGACGGGTTGAAGATCACCGCCAGCCAGTCCACCGGAATCACTCGGCCATCGACGATTTCAAAACCTTGCGGGGTCTGCATCCAGCTGTTGGACGCCAGAATCCAGAAGGTGGAAATCAGCGTGCCAACGGCCACCATGACCGTCGCGAAGAAGTGCAGGCCACGGCCCACACGGTTCCAGCCGAACAGCATGACACCCAGGAAACCTGCTTCGAGGAAGAAGGCGGTGAGCACTTCGTAGGTCAGCAAGGGCCCGGTGACCGCACCGGCGAAGTCGGAGAATCGGCTCCAGTTGGTGCCGAACTCGTACGCCATGACCAGCCCCGAGACCACCCCCATGCCGAAGTTGACGGCAAAGATCTTCGACCAGAAGTGATAGAGGTCGCGGTAGGTGTTGTCGTGGGTCTTGAGCCACAGGCCTTCGAGCACAGCGAGGAAACTCGCCAGACCAATGGTGATGGCAGGGAACAGGATGTGAAATGAAACAGTGAACGCGAACTGGATTCGGGCGAGATCGAGAGCCTCTAAACCGAACATAGGTCTTCCTCTATCAGGTGACACTGGCTGCCGACCGGTAAATCAGAGCGCAGCGGTTCATTGACACAGATCAATCAACGTTGAAAGAGTAGTCCCATTTTGGCACATGATCCGCGTGGCCTTTTGTCGCGTGACGAGTTGCCTCACCCTCTGATGCAGAGCAGGTGGAGAAAAGCGGATCAGAGCAATGCCCAATGATGCCGTGCTTCGATCCGCTCTTGATTTCTGGCCAGAGGCCGTAGGAACGTCGCGTACCCGCGTTTACAGCGAGCGGCGTAAGAATCCCAGTAATGCCGTCACCAAGCGCTGATACAGCGCATCCACCTCCGGCACCTGCCCCCTCCCGCGCAGGCTGCCGTGCACCAGCCCATTGCCTGGGTAGAACTCGGTGGTCACGCCGGCTTCGCGCAAGGCGCGTTCGTAACAGACGCCGTCATCGCGCAGAGGGTCGAATTGCGCTACGGCGATAAAGGCCGGGGCCAGGCCGCGAAAGTCAGTGGCATTGAGCGGCATCGCATAAGGCGAGCGCTCGCCTTCCTTCATATACAACTGCCCATAGAACCCCAGGTCTGCGGTACTGAGCAGCGGTGCGTCGAAACATTCGCTGCGCGACGGCAGATCATCGGCGCCGCCAAGGGCCGGGTAGACCAGCGCCTGCCCCACCGGCTGCCGCTCGCCCGCTTCACGCAGGGCCAGGCAGACCGCCGCCGCCAGGTTGCCTCCGGCGCTGTCACCGGCGATGGCAATGCGGTAGGGATCGATGTCCAGCCGCTGAGCCTGAATCTGCAAAGCATGCCAGACCGCCAGACAATCGCCGAAACCCGCAGGGAATGGGTGTTCGGGGGCCAACCGGTAATCCACGGCGATGACCACGGCATTGAGATCAATAGCCAGCGACGCGGTCAGGAAATCATGGGAGTCCAGATCCCCGACCACCCAACCACCGCCATGCAGGTACAGCACGTAGGGCGCAGGGTGTTCGAGGGAAAGGTGATCGGGTCGATAGCTGCGAACAGGCACATCTGCCAGCCTGAAATCCTTGACCTCGAGATCGGCGGGGCGCTTCGGGGTAAAGGCTTCGCACAGGCGAGAGTAAGAACGCCGCTGCACAGCGATCTCCGATGAATCAACGCTGAAACTCAGGGATTTCTCGATGAACAGCGCCATTTCGGGCGAGAGAGGGTATTGAGTGGGCATTTGCTGCTCCAGCCCGCCTGAACGCCGGGATCGAGGGTTCTAAATCATTGGAGCGGACACAAACCTGTAGGAGCGAATTCATTCGCGATGGGTCAGTGCATCCGACGCATTTATATCGGCTGCACCACCGCATCGCGAATGAATTCGCTCCCACAGGGTATCGATGCGACCTTGGCGCCGCTTACTTGTTCACCGCCACCTGCACAGCCGTCGCTGCATCCTTGCCATCAAAGGTGGTCACGCCTTCAAGCCAGCGCTTGGTGTCTTCCGGGTGATCCTTGAGCCACTGTTTGGCCACATCGGTCGGGGCCTTGCGGTCCATGATCGGCACCATCATCTGGCTTTCCTGGGCCGCGGTGAACTTGAGGTTGCTCATCAGCTTGTTGACGTTCGGGCAGCGGGTGGCGTAATCCGGCGCGGTCACCACCGACACGGTCGCAGCCCCCTCACCCGGTCCGAACACATCTTCGCTGCCGGTCAGGTAGGCGATTTTCATGTTGATGTTCATCGGGTGCGGCGTCCAGCCGACGAATACCACCCATTCATTACGTTTGGTCGCGCGCTGTACCGCGGCGAGCATGCCGGCCTCACCCGACTCGACCAGCTGGAAGCCGCCCAGACCGAACTGGTTCTTCTCGATCATGCCCTTGATATTGGCGTTGGCGCCGGTGCCGGGTTCGATGCCGTAGATCTTGCCGCCCAACTTGTCCTTGAACTTGGCGATGTCGGCAAAGGTTTTCAGGCCGCCATCGGCAACGTATTGAGGCACCGCCAGGGTGGCCTGGGCGTCGTTCATGCTCGGGGTGTCGAAGACCTTGACCTGATTGGCGGCCACGAACGGTGCGATGTTCTTGTCCATCGCCGGTTTCCAGTAGCCCAAGAACACGTCCAGTCGATCATCGCGCAAGCCGCCGAAAACGATCTGCTGAGCGGCGCTGGTCTGCTTGACGTCGTAGCCCATGTTTTGCAGCAGCACTTCGGCCACGGCGCTGGTGGCGATTACGTCAGTCCAGTTGACCACACCCATGCGTACGCTCTGACATTTGGCAGGTTCGGCTGCCATCAAGGCGGTGCTGCTCAGCATCAACACACCGCAACTGATCTGACGAATAAATCTCTTCATGCGTGCTCCTCGGGTCGGCTCGTTATTTTATTCAGCTCTTTTCGGCAGTTTTCTAAGGCTTGAAGACCCACGACAATGCATTGCTGCCGCGTTGATGCAAATTACGCAGCCGCCCTTTGGACAAAACGCACCAGCGCGACCTGTGGTTGCACTGGAGCGACATCTACAAAAGTAGCCTGTTGACATCATCTTCGTGCGTCGCTGGAGATCCCTCTGTGGGAGCGAATTCATTCGCGAAAAATCGTTCGGGCAAAAGCGATGTGTTGAATGTACCGGCCTCTCGCGAATGAATTCGCTCCCACAGGAAAGTTGCCCATCGGCGCCTCCCCCCATCGCGCATGGCTGCTGGTATGATGCGCGGCTTTTTTGCGACTGGCAGAATTTGTGCAGTGAAATTGTGCGAGCTCATTCGCCTGCTGTGCTTTGCTGTTTTAGTCGATTTCATTAATGGCGCAATGCGTCACCGGGGAGCCACACATGCTGGAGCGGCTGTTTCAACTTAAGGCACATGACACCAATGTGCGTACCGAAATCCTGGCCGGGGTCACGACCTTCCTGGCCATGGCCTACATCCTGTTCGTCAACCCGAGCATCCTCGGTGAGACCGGCATGGACAAGGGCGCGATTTTCGTCGCCACCTGCTTGGCTGCTGCCATCGGCTCCACGGTCATGGGCCTGATCGCCAACTACCCGATCGCGCTCGCGCCAGGCATGGGCCTGAACGCCTTCTTCACGTACACCGTGGTACTGCACATGGGCCACACCTGGCAAGTGGCGCTGGGTGCGGTATTCATCTCGGCGGTGATGTTCTTCCTGCTGTCGATCTTTCGCATCCGCGAGTGGATCATCAACAGCATCCCGCTGCCGCTGCGTTCGGCCATCGCCGCCGGTATCGGCCTGTTCCTGGCGCTGATCGCCCTGCACAACGCCGAAATCGTGGTCAGCAACCCGGCCACCATGGTCGGCCTGGGCGATCTGGCCAAACCGGCACCGATCCTTGCGACCCTCGGTTTCGTCCTGATCGTGGCCCTGGAAGCCCTGAAAGTGCGCGGCGCGGTGCTGATCGGCATTCTGGCGGTGACCATCGTCTCGATCGTGATGGGCTTCTCGCCGTTCGGCGGCGTGGTCTCGATGCCGCCTTCGCTGGCGCCGACCTTCCTGCAACTGGACATTCCGGGCGCACTGAACATCGGTCTGGTCAGCGTGATTTTCTCTTTCCTGTTCGTTGACCTGTTCGACAACTCCGGCACCCTGATCGGCGTTGCCAAGCGTGCGGGACTGATGGGCAAGGACGGCCACATGCCGAAAATGGGCCGCGCCCTGGTCGCCGACAGCACCGCCGCCATGGCCGGTTCCCTGCTGGGCACCTCGACCACCACCAGCTACATCGAGTCCGCGGCAGGCGTGAGCGCCGGCGGCCGTACCGGTCTGACGGCCATCGTGGTGGCTGTCTTGTTTTTGCTGGCGCTGTTCTTCGCACCGCTGGCGGGTAGCGTTCCGGCCTTCGCCACGGCCCCTGCCCTGCTGTTCGTTGCGGTGCTGATGACCTCGGGTCTGGCGGAAATCAACTGGGACGACATCACCGAAGCAGCACCCGTGGTACTGACCGCGCTGGCGATGCCGTTCACCTATTCCATCGCCAACGGCATCGCGTTTGGCTTCATTTCCTGGACAGTGATCAAGCTCTTGTCGGGCCGCGGCCGCGAGCTGAATTCGGCGCTGGTGGTGCTGTCGATCCTGTTCGTGATCAAGTTGGGCTTTTACCCATGAGTGCTCCGTTCGACCCCGCCAATTACAGCCAACAGCTCGATGAAAAGGCCGACCGCCTGCGCGAGCTGCTCAAGCCGTTCGATGCGCCTGCGCCGCAAGTCTTCGATTCGCCGCGCGAGCATTACCGCCTGCGCGCCGAATTTCGCCTGTGGCGCGAAGAGGGCCGGCGTCATTACGCGATGTTCACGCCGGGCGACAAGCACACGCCGATCCTGATCAACGATTTCCCCATCGCGAGTGAACAGATCAACGCGTTGATGCCGGTGCTGCGTGAACGCTGGGAAGCCAGCAAGACGCTCAATCACAAGCTGTTCCAGGTGGACTTCCTCACCACCCTGGCAGGCGACGGCATGGTCACCCTGTGCTATCACCGCCCGCTGGACGACGCCTGGAAGCTGGAAGCCGTGCAACTGGCGGCCGAGCTCAAGGTCAGCGTGATCGGGCGCTCCAAGGGCCAGCGTCTGGTCATCGGTCGCGACTACGTCACCGAACAGCTCGACGTTGCCGGGCGAACCTTCAGCTATCGCCAGCCGGAAGGCGCGTTCACCCAGCCCAACGGCACGGTAAACCAGAAGATGCTGAGCTGGGCCTATGAAGCGCTGGGCGACCGCGAGGATGACCTGCTGGAGCTGTATTGCGGCAACGGCAACTTCACCCTGCCGCTGGCAACCCGTGTGCGCAAAGTGCTGGCCACCGAGATCAGCAAGACCTCGGTCAACGCCGCCCTGAGCAATCTGGCGGACAACGCTGTCGATAACGTCTCGCTGGTGCGTCTGTCGGCTGAGGAGCTGACCGAAGCGCTGAACGAGGTGCGCCCGTTCCGTCGTCTGGCCGGCGTGGACCTCAAGAGCTACGACTTCGGTAGCGTGTTCGTCGACCCGCCGCGCGCGGGCATGGACCCGGACACCTGCGAGCTGACCCGGCGTTTCGAGCGCATCCTGTACATCTCCTGCAACCCGGAAACCCTGGCCGCCAACATCGCTCAACTGCACGACACCCACCGGGTGGAGCGCTGCGCGCTGTTCGACCAGTTTCCGTATACGCACCATATGGAGTCGGGTGTGTTGCTGGTCAGACGCTGAGCCGACACGTTACACATGATCGTCCCCACTGCGCGCAGGAACGGTCACCTGCCTTTATTTGTAGGAGCGCGCTTGCCCGCGAGGCGGCGTGTCAGGCGCCGGATATGGCACAGACAGCTCGCATCGCGGGCAAGCGCGCTCCTACAAAGTGTGTGCCATTCTCCGACCACCCATCATTAAATTTCTGACAGTAAGAGGCATATACCTCCTTGTAGGTGTATAACAGTCGGCCGTCTTTCGCTTCGATGGATGTCCTGCCTTGAGTTCCGAATCGCCCGCCTCATCTGCCGAGTCCGCCGCACAGAGCGCGCTCAAGCAACCCGGCTTCTTCGCTTTTCTGACCGCACGTCTTGCTGCCGTCTTCGCCATGCAGATCCAGGCCGTGGTTGTCGCCTGGCAAGTCTATGACATGACCCGCGACCCGATCTCGCTGGCCTACGTGGGCCTGGCGCAGTTCATCCCGATGCTGCTGTTGCTGATGCCTGCCGGGGATCTGATCGACCGCTACGACCGCAAGCTGATCCTGACCATCAGCTGGACCGTACAGGCCCTGTGCAGCCTGATGCTGATGCTGTTTTCTGTCACCCATCACCAGGACACCCGGCTGATCTACGCGACCCTCGCCCTGTTCGGCTGCGCCCGCGCCTTCACCGGCCCGTCTTTGCAAAGCCTGCTGCCGCAAGTGGTGCCTCGCGAAAAACTGGCCTCGGCGATTGCCACCAACAGCATGATCATGCGCATCGCCACCATCGCCGGGCCTCTGGTCGGCGGTGGCTTGTATGCCGCGGGCGGCGGCGGGCTGACCTACAGCGTGTGCATGGCCAGCTTTATCGCGGGCGTGCTGCTGCTCAGCCGCGTGCAGGTGCTGTACGCCGGCAAGAAGCAGATTCTCGAATCCACCGCCTGGAAACGCTTCACCGCTGGCATCGCCTTCATCCGCTCGCGGCCGATCATCCTTGGCACCATCTCCCTGGACCTGTTCGCTGTGCTGTTGGGCGGTGTGGTGGCGCTGCTGCCGATTTACGCCCACGAAGTGCTGCACCTGGGGCCACAAGGCCTCGGGGCGTTGCGCAGTGCGATGAGTCTGGGAGAAGTAGCTACCGGTTTGTACCTGGCTGCGCGACCGTTCGATCGCCATGTGGGGCTGGTGATGTTCATTGCCGTTGCGGTGTTCGGTATGGCCAACCTGGTGTTCGCCCTGTCGACGCTGTTCTGGCTGTCGCTGCTGGCCTTGATGGTCGCGGGCGCTGCAGACATGGTCAGCGTCTACATCCGCTCGACGCTGGTGCAGTTCTCCACCCCGGACGAGATGCGCGGCCGGGTCAACGCCGTGAACATGCTGTTCATTGGCTCGTCCAACGAGCTGGGTGAGTTCCGCGCAGGCAGCAGCGCCTCGCTGTTCGGCGCCGTGCCTGCTGCAGTGATTGGCGGGTTGTGCACGCTGGGCGTGGTGGGCACTTGGATGTGGGCATTCAAGCCGTTGCGCCAGGTGAATCACTTTGCCGATGCCTCACCGGCTGAAGTGACCGAGAAGCAAACGACGCGAGTGTGATCCTGTTCCACAGGTGCACGCACCTGTGGAATGCATTGTCGGATTACACCACCATTGGCCGGCCGTCTCCCGCCTGCGCCTTTCGCTGCCCGGCGATCAATTCATGTCCCTGTTCGATGACATCAAACGCGCCTCACAAGGTGTTGACCTGACCGATGGCCACCGGGCGCGGGCCTTCGCCAATGCCGTTTTCCAACGGCGCGCCGAATGCGTCGAGGCTGATCTGGAAGCGGTCGCCAGGCTGGGTTTTCACGCCGTCGGCAAACGACAGGGTTGCCGTGCCGAAATAGTGAATGTGCACGTCACCCGGACGCAGGAACTGCGCGTATTTGAAGTGGTGAAATTCGAGGTTGGCCAGGCTGTGACACATGTTGTCCTCGCCGCTGAGGAATTCCTTCTCCCAGATCACTTCGCCCTTGCGCGTGATGCGGCTCATGCCGGACAGGTGACGCGGCAGCTCGCCGACGCGCAATTCCGGGCCGTAGGCGCAATAACGCAGCTTGGAGTGAGCGAGGTACAGGTAGTTGCGGCGCTCCATCACGTGATCGGAAAACTCGTTGCCCAGCGCGAAGCCGAGGCGATAGGGCTGGCCGTCGTCGCCAATCACATAGAGGCCGGTCAGCTCGGGTTCTTCGCCTGCATCTTCGGCAAATGGGGGCACCGGGAAGTCCGCGCCTGGGCGCACGACGATGCTGCCATCACCCTTGTAGAACCACTCCGGCTGGGCGCCGACCTGCCCCTGCGCTGGCTTGCCTCCCTCGATGCCCCATTTGAAGATCTTCATGGTGTCGGTCATGCCCGCTTCGACTTCACCCTCGTGCTGGTGCATCTTGTCACGCGCCGAAGCGCTGCCCAGGTGGGTCAGGCCGGTGCCACTGATCAGGCAATGGGCCGGATCATCGTGGTCCAGCGGCGGCAGGACATGGCCGCGCTGCAACAGGCCCGCGTAATCAGGCCCGGGCTCGGTGCCGCGTTTGCCGACTTCGGCGCTCAGGCCGTGCTGGCTGCGAATGGCCGCCAGGGCCAGTTCGCGGGTGCTGGTGGTGCCGCGAACGACATTGACCTGAGCACCCTCGACGACGCCGACCTGGCGTTGTCCGTGAGTGGTTTCGAATTGGATCAGGCGCATGGTTTATCTCCGTGATTCGGAATTTCGGAACACACATGACTGACCTGTGGGAGCGAATTCATTCGCGAAATGGCATTACTGGCGATGAATCTCTATCGGCTGTACCGGCCTCTCGCGAATGAATTCGCTCCCACAGGGGGTCGCCCGCCACGCGTTGGGTGGCTGGGCACCAATCCCTCATCACTCGATGATGTTGAACTCGCTCAGGTACTCATCGGAGATCTCCAGCCCCAGGCCCGGCTTGTGGTCGTCCAGCTGGATGTAGCCATTGACCGGTTGTGGCTCGCCCTTGAACACGTAATAAAACAGCTCATTGCCGACCTCAACATCGAACACCGGGAAGAACTCGGCCATCGGCGAGGCGGTGGTGGACAGGGTCAGGTGATAGTTGTGCATCTGGCCTGCGTGAGGGATGACCGGTACCGACCAGGCTTCGGCCATGGCGTTGATCTTGCGCGCTGCGGTGATGCCGCCCACGCGGTTGGTGTCGTACTGGATCACGTCGATGGCGCGACGTTCGAGCATGTCCTTGAAGCCGTAGGAGGTGAACTCGTGCTCGCCGCCGGAGATCGGCATGATGCCCATCTTCTTCAGCTCGATGTAGCCTTCCAGGTCGTCGGCGATCACCGGCTCTTCCAGCCAGCGCGGCTCGAATTCCGCCAGTTTTGGCAGCATGCGGCGAGCGTATTCCAGGGTCCAACCCATGTAGCACTCGAGCATGATGTCGACGTCCGGGCCTGCCAGTTCACGCAGCGCACGCACCTGTTCGATGTTGCGGCGCATGCCTGCCGGACCGTCTTTCGGGCCGTAGCCGAAGCGCATCTTCATCGCCGTGAAGCCCTGGCTCAGGTAGCCCTGGGCTTCTTCCAGGAACAGGTCCAGGTTGTCGTTGGCGTACAGCTTGGAAGCGTAAGTCCAGATCTTCTCCTTGGTGCGCCCGCCTAGCAGCTTGAACACCGGCTTGTTCACGGACTTGCCCATGATGTCCCAAATGGCGATGTCGATCGCAGAGATGGCGGCCATGCCGATGCCCTTGCGGCCCCAGGCGTGGCTCTGGCGGTACATCTTCTGCCAGATGTATTCGTTGTCGAACGGGTCTTCACCGATGGCGATCGGCGCCAGGTAGGTGTCGATGATTTCCTTGGCCACATGCGGCGCCAGCGCACAGTTACCAATGCCGACGATGCCGTTGTCGGTCTCGACCTCCACCACCAGCCAGCCATGGAAACGAAAGGAGCCCATGGCATCGCCGCGCTCGAAAAGGATGTCACTGGCGTTGGTGCAGAAGTGCGCCTGAGGTGGGACGACCTTGCCTTTCCACTCGAATACGCGGGTACGGATTGCCTTGATTTTCATGAGAAGAGTCCTTGCCACTGCGGGTTATGCCCAAGGATTTCGGGAGGACCGAAACAGGGCTTCTTGTCATTGTTCTTCAACACCCGAGCCGCAGAACGCAAAGGCTTTGCGGGGCGCGTCGATGGGGGAATTTAGCCAGCCGCGACCGGAGCTCGGCTAATCACTTATGCGTATCCAGTGATAGCCAGAGGTGATCAGTAGAAAGACTTAGTCAGTGCAGGGGTTATAGGAGCTGACACGCGCCAGCGTTTGATTCTGGGCACCGGTGTCCACAGCTGCATCGAACCGGCTTTTGATTGTGAGCGCAGCCCGTAGGAGCGCAGCTTGCTCGCGATCGGCTGCGAAGCAGTCGTAAAGCCTGCAACTGTGGCGGGCCTGACAGACCGAGTTGCCGGAACGTGCTGCCGCTTCGCGCCAGATCGCGAGCAAGCTTGCTCCTACGCCTTCGGCAGAAGCGGGACAGTGTCGATGCAGAAAATACAGGTAAAAAAAGCCGCACGGCGCTCATCACACCGTGCGGCAAAACGTGGGCTGTCGCTGTTGGGGTCAACCGTCAGACGTTGCTCTGCCCCATGCGGCAGGCAATCTCGAACGCTTGGCGAATTGCGCCGACATTCGCCTTGCCTTGCCCGGCAATATCGAACGCCGTGCCGTGGGCGGGCGTGGTGATCGGAATCGGAAGGCCGCCCTGCACCGTCACGCCGCGCGAGAAGCCCATCAGCTTGATCGCGATCTGCCCCTGGTCGTGGTACATCGTCACCACCGCGTCGAAGGCATTGGCATCGCCCTGCACTTTCAGAAAAATCGTGTCGCCCGGATACGGCCCATCGGCATTCATGCCCTGAGCCTGCGCGGTTTTCACTGCTGGGCCGATGATGTCCAGCTCCTCCCGACCGAACGAGCCGTTGTCGCCGTTGTGCGGATTCAACCCGCACACGCCGATGCGCGGCGCCTTCAGGCCATTGCGCTTGAGGGCGGTGTCGATCAGCCGGATCGCCTCGATCACCCGCTCCTGGCTCAACAAGCCCGGCACCGCCGACAACGCCACATGGGACGTCACGCGCGAAGTCCAAAGACTGTCCATCACGTTGAATTCGCAGAACGGCCCATCGAAACCCAGCTGCTCGGCGAACCAGTGCAGCTCGTCGTTGTGGGCCATGCCGGCCATGTGCAGCGAGGTCTTGTTCAGCGGGCCGAACAGCACGGCATTGGTGATTTTCGCAGCAGTCAGTTCGACAGCGATCTTCAGCGTGTCGAGGCAATAACGCCCGCCGATGGCACTGGCTTCGCTGCGCGGAAAGTCACCCACGGCATCGCCGCGAAAGTTGTAGAACAGCGGCGTGTCGTCGGTGAAGTCCAGCGACTCCAGCGAATCGATCTGCCGATATGGAAACGACAGCCCGGCGATGTCCATCCCCCGACGCATCTCGCTTTCGTCGGCGATCAGAATCACCTGAGCCTGGCTGCGCACCTTCTCATCGCTGAGCAGCCGCGCGATCAGTTCCGGGCCGATGCCCGCCGGGTCACCGAGTACCATCGCAATTCGGGTTTTGTTCATGCCTGACTCCTCATCTGTTCCTGCCACGGACGCGCCACGACGCACGGCTCGCAACGGTAAATACGCTGCGCGTTGCTGTAGAAAAGACGCTCCTGATCGGCGCGGGGCAGATCACGAACGATGTGTTTGAAACCGCTGTAGATGTCGTCGAACGAGCCGCACAGGCTGTCGACCGGGAAATTGCTGGCGAACATCGCACGCGAGGCGCCGAACATGGCGATGATCTCGCGCACGATCCAGGCGTTGTCCTGGGCACTCCAGCGTCGACCGCGCAGGCCCAACCCGGAAATCTTCACCACCACGTTGGGCTGCTCGGCCAGTTTCGCCATCGCGCCATGCCAGCCAGCGAGGCCCTCGACGCTGCGGTCCGATGGCAGCCCCGCGTGATTGAGAATCAGCGTGGTCTGCGGGAAATCCCGCGCCAGCAACCCGGCTTCTGGCAGGTTCCACCAAGGCGTCTGCAGGTCGAAGTGCAGGCCCATGTCATGCAAGGTTGCGTAGCTGCGGCGCCAGTGTTCGTCGCTCATCAACGTACGTTGTTCGCCCACCTGCTCGGGCGAAGCCGGGCCGCCCGGCTTGTGCCGCACACTGCGCACGCTGGCGAACAATGCCTGTTCGACGAGCAGCGCAATGGCATCCGGATGATCGAGCCAGGCTTGCGCGACGACCGCATTGGGTACGCCATAACGCGCGGCGATCTGCTCGATGAAACGGGTCTCGCCAAGGGGGTCGCTCGGGTCCCATTCGGTCTCGACGTAAACGGTCTGCACCACGTTGTGCTCGCCTGCGTCGGCGAAGTACTCAGGCGGCAGGTAACGGCGTTTGATTGCCGAGTAATCGCCGTAACGAAACGGGATGTTCGCGCCTTCCGCGAGCCAGGGGTGGTAGTTGGTCTGCGGGTCCCAAAAGTGATGATGGGCATCGACGATCGGCCCGCTGTAGACCTCCTCAGACATGACCCACCTCCTGATTGCCATCCAGGCCAATCAGCAACGTGGCGAGCACGAACAGCGCCGCGCAGATCGCGAAGAACGCCAGCACCGCGCCGAAACCGCCGAAAAATTGCAGGATCAGGCCCACCAGAATCGGCACGAAAATCCCGCCAATGCTGCCCGCCAGGTTCATCACGCCGCCGATCAAACCAACGCGAGCCGGTGCTGCCAGCAGCGCCGGGAAGCTCCAGTACAGGCTGCCCCACATCAGGAAAAACGCGGTCATCGCCAGCAGCGCCACGGCCGCAATCGGGTCGCTCAGGTTCGGCAGCAGCAACAGCGCGCCAAGGGCGATCACCCCAGAGAAGGTCAGCAGGCCCTTGACCGCCACGCCACGACGCACGCCTTTGCGAATCAGGCCGTCGCAAAGAAAACCGCCAGTCAGCGAGCCCAGCGAGCCGCAGATGAAGATCACGAAAGTCGCAAAGCCAATGCCCTTGATGTCGAAACCCCGCGCCTGAGCCAGGTAGCTCGGGCCCCAGGTCAGCAGACCGAAATACACCATCGCCCAAGTCGAACGACCGATCAAAAGGCCCACCAAGGAGCGTGCCGCGATGCCCAGCCCCTTGACCTTGGCTCGCGCCGCTTCGGCAGCAGGCGTCTCACGGCCCGCATTGATTTTGGCAAGCTCCGCTTCGTTGACCTGCGGGTGTACCGAAGGGTCGTCACGCAGGTAGCGCCACGACACCCAACCCAGCAGCAGTGTCGCCACACCGGCGATGACGAATGCCGAGCGCCACGAGTCCAGCGACACGATCAGATAGGCGATGATCAGACCACCCAACGCCACGCCCAACGGGCTGCCGCTGTCCATCATCACCGCACCGCGACTGCGCTCACTCGGCGCCAGCCACAACGAAATCAGCTTGCCGCCCGACGGGAACAACGGCGCTTCCGCGGCACCGAGAAACATCCGCGCAAACAACAGCGAAGCACCGCCCGTGGCAAACCCCGCCAACACCTGAAACGTGCCCCACAAACCGGTGGACCACGTGATCACACGACGCGGCCCAAACCGGTCGATCATCCAGCCGCCCGGGATCTGCAACAGCGCGTAGGCCCAGAAAAAACTGCTGAGAATCAGCCCCTGCATCGCTGGCGACAGGGTGAATTCCCTAGCAATGGTCGGCATCGCGATCGACAGCGAAACCCGGTCGATCAGGTTGACCATCGTGAGTACAAAGATGATTGCGAAGATACGCCACCGCACCGTGCCGGCCCTGGCCACACGCGCAACGCTGGAAACGGGAGGGGCATACGGTTCACCTGTTGCGGACAGGTGCACGTCGGCGCTGCTGCGAGCCATGGGTGCGTACCTCGATGTTGTTGTTTTTATAGTCGACGGCTCAGACGAGAGCGTCGGTGTGCAGCCACTATCGAGGCGTGAGCGATAACCGTCTAATCAAAGCTGGAAATACGGTGATAGCTGGAGGATATAGCAAGCGCGAGGTTTGGTGATGGGTCCGCAGACCATCGCCTGTGGACGCATCGCACGCGGTACGCGCCGGGTGAAACAGTAGCGGACTGATTGTCTCCAATGGGGAATCAGTGAGTTCGAATTCTGCTGGATTGTTAGCCAATCCAACCTCCCCTAAAGTTCACCCCATGCCGCAGCCAATGAGCACAACGCCAAGGCCGGCGCCGATTTCACATCTCTCTCAACTCGATAAAGGAATGCACACATGACGACTTACAAGCGCTTGGACAAGAACGACGCCGTACTGCTGATGATTGACCACCAGACTGGTTTGATCTCGCTGGTGCAGGACTTCTCGCCGAACGAGTTCAAGAACAACGTGCTGGCCCTGGCCGATTGCGGCAAGTTCTTCGACCTGCCGACGATCCTGACCACCAGCTTCGAATCCGGCCCGAACGGCCCGTTGGTTCCCGAGTTGAAAGAGATGTTCCCCGATGCGCCGTACATCGCTCGCCCAGGCCAGATCAACGCTTGGGACAACGAAGACTTCGTCAAGGCGATCAAGGCGACCGGCCGCAAGCAGCTGATCATTGCCGGCGTGGTGACTGACGTCTGTGTGACGTTCCCGACGCTGAGCGCGCTGGCGGAAGGGTTTGATGTGTTCGTGGTGACCGATGCGTCGGGCACGTTCAACGAAGGCGTGCAGCAGGCGGCGTGGAATCGCATGTCGGCCGCCGGTGCGCAGTTGATGAACTGGTTCGCTGTGGCCTGTGAGCTGCACCGCGACTGGCGCAACGACATCGAAGGCCTGGGCAACCTGCTGTCCCAGCGCATTCCGAACTACCGCAACCTGATGAATGGCTACAACGCGCTGACAGCTGCCAAGAACTAATTTCCCCCAAAACGAAGGGCGGGCATTGTGCCCGCCCTTTTTTGCGTTCTGCCGAAATCTGATCGCGAGCAAGCTCACTCCTACAGGACTGCATTGCTTTTGTAGGAGCGCGCTTGCCCGCGATGACGCACGACCTGTCGACATATGCCAATCGCCAGCCTCGTTGCAGGTACCGCGTTCCCGCAGGAGTGAGCGTGCTCGCGATGAGGTCGGTGCATCCAGCACAGAGTTGCGGTCTGGCGCATCCCATCACGGGCCAACGTGCTCCTACAATCATCCCCAAATTACCGATAACCCCAGGCTATCGGTGTATGTGATGTTTTGAGTAGACGCGACATGGCAACTTTCCCACACTCCTCGCACGGCTGATCACCCAGCCGACCACTCATAACAACTACAAAAACGAGGATCACCATGCGAACCGCATCTTTCCGACGCGCGTCCCGTTTGCTGCTCGGCTGCACACTTCTGTGCGCCACAGCGCTTCCTACCCTCGCACTCGCGGCATGGCAACCTGACAAGAACGTCGAAATCGTCGTGGCCGGTGGTCCCGGTGGCGGCACCGATCAGTTGGGTCGGCTGATTCAATCGATCATCAGCACGCATAAGTTACTGGATGTAAACACCGTGGTCCTGAACAAGGGCGGCGGCAATGGCGCGGAAGCCTTTCTCGACATGAAGGTCTCCAAGGGTGACGCCGACAAGCTGGTGATCGCGACCAACAACATTTACCTGCTGCCGTTGGTGTCCAAGCTCGGCTATGAATGGCAGGAGCTGACGCCGGTCGCTGCGGTCGCTGAAGACGACTTCATCCTCTGGACCTACACAGACGCGCCGTGGAAAGACGCCAAGGGCTTTTATGAAGCCGTGAAAACCGACCCGTCGAGCATGCGCATGGGTGGCAGTCAGTCCAAGGACGTCGACCAGACCCTGACCCTGCTGCTCAACCAGACCAACAAAACCAAGCTGGTCTACATCCCGTTCAAGAGCGGCAGCGAGGCCGCCACCCAACTGGCGGGCAAACACATCGCCGCCAACGTCAACAATCCCGCCGAAAGCATCAGCCAATGGCGCGGCGATCAGGTGCAGCCGCTGTGCGTCTTCAGCAAGGAGCGCATGGCCTACACCGACAAGGTCGCCGGCGACAAATCCTGGGCCGATGTGCCTACGTGCCATGAGGCAGGTCTGGGCATCGATCAGTACCGTTTCCCACGCACGATCTTCATGCCCGGCAACGTCAGCGCCGAGCAGCGCGCGTTCTACATCGACCTGATGCGCAAAGTCGCCGAGACACCCGAGTTCAAGGCCTACGTGACGCAGAACGCACTGGTGCCGACCTTCCTGGAAGGTGATCAACTGGCCGCCTACATTGAAAAAGACACCGCCCGCGTGACCCCGGTGTTCAAGGAAGCCGGCTGGCTGCGCAACTGATCCGCCCTGCTGCCCGCCGTTCACACGTGAAACGGCCGTCGGCGGCAGTCACTCGCTGGAGGTGTGTGATGTCCAATTCTTCCCATTCGACTTCGCTGATCGGCACCCGCTGGGTGGAGCTCGGCCTGGCCCTTTTTACCCTGGTGCTCGGCGCGGTGGTGATGTCTGGCAGTGTCGAGCAAGGCATCGGTTGGGGCGACGCAGGCCCTGAGCCAGGCTATTTTCCGTTCTACATCGGCCTGTTGCTGGCGAGCGCAAGCCTGGCCAATGGCGTGCTGACGATCATCCGCTGGAAACTCCTGAGCATCAGTTTCGTCAGCCGGGGCGAATTCCGTCAGGTGCTGTCGGTGTTCATCCCGATTGCGCTGTTCGTCTGCGCCATGCCCTTCACCGGCATTTATCTGGCCTCGACAGTATTCATCGCCTGGTTCATGTGGCGTGACAAGGTGCGCGCCAAACCCTACGGGCTGTTGATGATCGCCAGCATTTCCATCGGCGCGGTGCTGGCCAGCTATTTAATCTTCGATCTGTGGTTCAAGGTGCCGCTGGACGCAGGCCCGTTGGGCAACTGGATTACCACGGCCTGGAGATCGCTGAAATGAGCGAATTCGAGTCTCTGCTGCAGGGCATGAACCTGATCCTCACGCCCGGTCATATCGGACTGATGGTGGTGGGCGTGTTGCTCGGCATTCTGGTGGGCGTGCTGCCGGGCCTGGGAGCTCCCAACGGCGTGGCCTTGCTGCTGCCGATCACCTTCACCATGTCGCCGGTCTCGGCAATCATCCTGCTCTCGTGCATGTATTGGGGGGCGCTGTTCGGTGGGTCGATCACTTCGATCCTGTTCAACATCCCCGGCGAGCCGTCATCGGTGGCGACGACCTTCGATGGCTACCCGATGGCCCGCGACGGCCGCGCCGCCGAAGCGCTGACCGCTGCGTTCAGCTCGGCATTGATCGGCGCCCTGGCGGGCGTGCTGTTGCTGACGTTCCTGTCGACGCGCATCGCCGAATTCGCCATGACTTTCAGCTCACCGGAGTTCTTCGCGGTCTACCTGTTGGCCTTCTGCACCTTCATCGGCATGAGCAAGAACCCGCCGCTGAAAACCGTGGTGGCGATGATGATCGGCTTCGCCATGGCGGCGGTCGGCATGGACACTGTTTCCGGCAACCTGCGCCTGACCTTCGACCAACCGGCGCTGATGACCGGCATCAGCTTCGAGGTGGCGGTGATCGGCCTGTTCGGCATCGGTGAGATTCTGTGCACCGTCGAAGAGGGCCTGGTGTTTCGCGGCGAGCACGCGCGCATCACGCCGATGGTCATTCTGCGCACTTGGGCGAAACTGCCGCGCTACTGGTTCACCCTTCTGCGCAGCACCATCGTCGGCTGCTGGATGGGCGTGACGCCGGGGGGCCCGACCGCCGCTTCTTTTATGAGCTACAGCATCGCGCGACGCTTCTCGAAGAATCGCGACAACTTCGGCAAAGGCGAGATCGAAGGCGTAATCGCCCCGGAAACCGCCGACCACGCCGCCGGGACCAGCGCCCTGCTGCCGATGCTGACCCTGGGCATTCCGGGTTCGGCGACCGCTGCGGTGATGCTCGGCGGCCTGATGATCTGGGGCCTGCACCCCGGCCCGACGCTGTTCGCCGAGCAGCATGATTTCGTCTGGGGCCTGATCGCCAGCATGTATTTGGGCAATGTCGTCAGCCTGCTGGTAGTGCTGGCGACCGTGCCGCTGTTCGCCTCGATCCTGCGCATCCCGTTCTCGATCATTGCGCCGATCATCATTATGGTCTGCGCCATTGGCGCGTACTCGGTGCATAACTCGATGTTCGACGTGATGTTGATGCTGGGCTTCGGCGCGCTGGGGTATCTGTTCAAGAAGCTCGGCTACCCGATTGCGCCGCTGGTGCTGGCTGCCGTGCTGGGGGACAAGGCCGAAGATGCGTTTCGTCAGTCGATGCTGTTTTCGGATGGCCAACTCGGAATCTTCTGGTCCAACCCGCTGGTGGGCAGCCTGACCACCGCCGCGCTGCTGATGCTGTTCTGGCCGATGATCTCGGGCGGCATCAAGGCTGCGTTCGGCTGGCGCGCGCGTCATTCGATCAAGGTGAAAACCCTGTGATGACACGCAACGCTGGCAATGCCCTGCCGTTCTTGTCAGGCTCGTCGCAAACAACAATGCGAGCGAGCCACATGACCCGAATTCCCGACGCCAGTGTTATCCACAGCCGCCTGCGCCTGCGCCAGTTGCGGCTGATGCTGGCCCTGCAGGAGTTCGGCTCGCTGCGCCGGGCGGCCGACAACATCGGCATGACGCAACCGGCGGCGACCAAAATGCTGCACGAGGCCGAGGACCTGCTCGGCGTCGAGCTGTTCGAGCGCCTCCCCCGCGGCATGCGCCCGACCCCGTTTGGCGAAACTGTCATTTATTACGCGCGCATGGTCTTCGCCGAGCTGAGCGGTATGCGCGAAGAACTGGTGGCGCTGGAGTCCGGCAATCTGGGGCGAGTGGCGGTCGGGGCAATTCCAGCGCTGGCCTCGGGCTTGTTGACCCGCACCATCGCCACCCTGAAGAAAAGCCATCCGCGCCTGTCGATGAGCATTCAGGTCGACACCAGCGATGTACTGGTCCAGGCACTGCTGCAGGATCAGCTCGACTTGGTGCTGGGGCGCATTCCCGGTGGCGCGCGGGCTGAAGAGTTGCAGTTCGACAGCCTCGGTGAAGAGGCCCTGTGTGTGATCGCCGGGGCGCAAAACCCGCTGGTCAATGCCAAAGGCCTGAGCTGGGCGACGCTGCAGAATGAAACCTGGGTGCTGCAACAACACCCAAGCCCGATGCGCGCCATCATCAATCAGGTGTTCCACAACGCCAGGGTCGATGTGCCCAGCAGCATCGTCGAAACCACCTCGATCATGACCCTGCTGTCCCTGGTGCAGCAGACCGACATGCTCGGCGTGACCCCGGTTTCGGTGGTCGAGGACTACCCCGGCCGCGACCTGCTGGCGGTTCTGCCCATCGATTTCGAAGCGCGCCTGCCGCCTTACGGGCTGATTACCCGCCGCCACCGCATCCAGTCCTCGGCGATGCAGGCGTTCATCCAGTCGGTGAAGGCTGAGCAACCAGGCTTGTAGGAACTTTGAGCCCTTTGAGTAGGGCTCTTCTGAATTTCTCAAAACTACCCTACCCGTCATCGTAAGACTGCCGCCCCTTCCCTATCCTCGCCCGCTCGACGGTTTTCAGGAACAGGGAAATGGCAGCGAATGACAAAGCCTATGTGTTCATCAACGATCAGACGCAGGGCTATCCAGCTATCCGGTCGCAAGTGAACGGTGGCGCGAAATTCGATGCGCTCAATGCGCACATTCGTAACAGGATGGTGATGCCCGGACAGCTCATCGTGGTCGGTGACGAATCGACCCGAATCACATCGCCGCAAGAAGCCGAAATGGTGCGGTTGGCCTACGGCACCTACCATTCCCTGACCCAGAATCTGGCCAGGGCCGAAGGGGAAATCGTCAAAAACTACGATTTGCTGCAGCAGATGTTGGGGTACGGGTCTCTAGGCATCGGTTCTGTCGCGGGCAGCTGGGACGCACACCTCAGGAGTGTGGAGAACACGCTGAAAGACATCGCACGGCTCTACCAGCTCTCGCTCAAACGGGGCACGCCCATCGCCCGCCAAGAGTTCATCAACCAGCGCCATGTGCTTTTTGCCAAACTCGACACCCAACTGGAAGGTATTGCCCGCTGGGGTACTGGGATGCACAACAAGGGGTCGATCAAGAAGATGCTGGGGATATCGACCAAGAGTTACCTGCATACGCAAGAGCTTCGGGGGTATACGGACCGTTTGAATCATATTGCCAAAGCGTCGAAATTGTTGAAGGCAGGGACGCCGATCGGCATTGCGTTGAACGCTTACTCGACGCATCTGGAGATCAAAGAGGCGTGCATGACAGGGCGGGAGGAGGTCTGCAGGAAGGCGAAATATGTTGAGGGTACAAAGTTGGTTTTAGGGGTTGGCGGCGGCATGGCAGGTGGCGCAATCGGTTCGGCGGCGTTAATCCCCCTGTGCCTGATCGTATTCGGAGTTGCAACCGCAGGCGTGGGCGCAATCGGCTGCGGCATCGCCGCTGCGGCAATAGGCGGATATGCAGGAGGTGTGGCAGGGGAAATATATGGTGAAAGCGTTGGTGAATTGATTTACGAATGGAGGCCATGATGCAGACTTGGTCTTACGGACACTGGGGCTTGCTGTTAGGAGTTTCTACGTGGCTCAACCTCATCACGTTGATGTGGTTCACCTACAAAAATCTCGATTTTCTAGAGGATTGTTTGTCCGACTGCCGATGTGTTTCTGACACCAGAACCATTTGGCAAGGCGGAGTAGTGGGCCGGCATATGCGCCTGAACATGGTGTTCATGGTGACCTATATGCCAGGATTTTTTTTCCGCCGTGGCGACATTACGAAAGACGCTCAGCTGAATATCCCTCACCACCTGAAATGGTGGATCTGGTGCCTTCATGGGTGGCTTGTCACAAATGGAGGCGCAATGGCTGTTTTGTGTTACCTCATAAAAGACGCGCGATAACGTTTTCCTGTCAGGGGATGCTCGGCAACTGCTCGAGATCCCTGAACCATTCCTCACCTCCCCCCCTCTTAACTCCCGGCTAACCAGACGACCGGCCTCCCCCGCCGTCTACACTTCCTGAACGACTAAAAGAGGGTTCCCACCATGCTCTGGAAAAAAGGACGTCGCAGTGACAACGTCGTCGACGCGCGCGACGACACCGGGGGTGGTGGCGGGATGCGCATCGGCGGCAAGGGCCTGGGGCTTGGCGGGATAGTGATCATTGTCGCGATCGGCCTGCTGACCGGGCAGGACCCGATGCAGATTCTCGGGCAGATCGCCGGGCAAATGGGCACCCAGCAGACCACGGCGGTTAACCCGCAAACGCGCCAGGCGCCGCCGGCCAACGACGAACAGGCTGATTTCGTGCGGGCGATTCTGGGCGACACCGAAGACACCTGGGGCCAGATCTTCCAGCAAGCCGGTCGGCAGTACAAAAATCCCACGCTGATCCTGTTTCGCGGCCAGGTGCAGTCGGCCTGCGGCTTCGCTTCATCGGCGAGCGGCCCATTCTATTGCCCGGCGGATCAGCGGGTTTATCTGGACATGGAGTTCTTCCGCGAGATGAGCCAGCGCTTCAAGGCCGCCGGGGATTTCGCGCAGGCGTACGTGATTGCACATGAAGTTGGCCATCATGTGCAGACCTTATTGGGGGTTTCAGCTAAAGTTGACGCCGCTCGCCAGCGTGGAATGCGCATGGAGGGTGACAGCGGTCTGCTGGTGCGCCAGGAGCTGCAGGCTGACTGCCTCGCCGGTGTTTGGGCCTTTAACGCACAAAAGCGTTTGAACTGGCTCGAACCCGGTGATATTGAAGAGGCGCTGACTGCGGCCAACGCCATTGGCGATGACCGTTTGCAACAACAAAGCCAAGGGCGTGTAGTGCCTGACTCGTTCACTCACGGGACGTCTGCCCAGCGGGTTCGCTGGTTCAAGACAGGTTTTGCCCAGGGACAAATCAACCAATGCGATACGTTCGCCGCCAAGAGCCTCTGATCACATGATGAAACCGCTTTCGATCCTGTTGTTGGGCACCCTGATGAGCGTTACCGCTCATGCTGCGGATCAGGCGGTCAAATCCATCAGCCCCGACCGGCTGCTGATCAACGGGACGTCCCAGGCCACGCTGGGCCTGAGCCAGAACTGGGTTCGCCCCAGCCCGCAGATCCAGCGGGTGGTCATCGTCTTCCACGGCCGTCTGCGCAATGCCCAGACCTACCTGCGAAGCGTCGAGCGCGCCGCGAACCAGTCCAAGCAGCGCTCCAAAACGTTGCTGATTGCGCCGCAGTTCCTCGATGAGAAGGACATCACTGCGCACCATCTGCCGGAGAACATCCTGCGCTGGCACAGCAATGACTGGATGGCGGGGGAAAAATCCCTGGGGGCCAAGCCGATCAGCTCGTTCGTGGTCATCGATCACATCCTCAAGCGCCTTTCCGACAGCAAGCTGTTCCCCAACCTGAAAGAAATCGTGATCGCCGGCCACTCCGGCGGCGCCCAGGTGGTGCAACGCTACGCGATGATCGGCGGCAAGGAAGACGCGCTGCTGAAGAAGGAAGGCATCAAGCTGCGTTACGTGATCGCCAACCCGTCGTCTTACGGCTATTTCGACGCGACCCGGCCATTGCCGGTAACGGCGGCGACCTGCCCGACGTTCGACACCTGGAAGTACGGCATGAACAAACTGCCGCCTTACGCAGGCAAGGACACCCCGGCGGAACTGGAAGCGGCTTACGTGAAGCGTGATGTCACGTACCTGCTGGGCGATCAGGACACCGACCCGAACCACCCGGCTCTGGACAAGGATTGCGGCGCCGAAGCGCAGGGGCCGTTCCGGCTGGTGCGTGGCCACAACTACTTCGATTACCTGACCAAGCGCCATCCGGAAGGGTTGAATCAGCGTCTGATCGAGGTGAAGGGTGTGGGCCACAACGGCAATGCGATGTTTACCTCGCCTGAAGGGCAGGCGGCGTTGTTCAAGGGCAATTGAAAACTCCTGTAGCAGTCCGGCTTGCCGGCGGTGGCGATTTCATAGACGCCACCGCCGGCAAGCCGTGCTGCTACAGAAAGATGCGGTCTGTCTCTGACGAATTTGTCGCCTGGCATACCGCATTCGCTGCCGTCGTAACCTCCGACGTCTCCTACAGGACGAACTGCGTTCCTACAGGTGGGAAGCCAGCATTTCTCGCAGCGCCACACAATCATCGGCATGCCAATCGGTCAACTCCGGCCATGGATTCTCGGGCAGGTTGACCAGCACGGTGTGCGCGCCCGCCGCCTTGCCACACGCCAGATCGAACTGGTAATCGCCCACCATCACCATCTGCGACGGCTCGACATTCCAGGCCTGAGCCAGTTTCAGCAGCCCGCCCGGATCAGGCTTGGGCGGCGCTTCGTCGCGGCCCAGCACGTCATCGACATGAAAGCAGTCGGCGATGCCGATGGCCTCCAGCGTCACATGGGCCAGTTCGCGGGCGTTGCGCGTGAGGATGCCAAGCCGATAACCCCTGCCTGCCAACTCACGCACCAGTTCAACCGCACCGGCGGCGGGCCTGGACGCCACCGCCAGTTCGCGCTCATGCTCCAGCAACCACGCATGTTTGGCCGCTGCGACATCAGCGGGCAGCGCCGCCAGATGGCCGAGGATGTCGTCTTCCTGTGGAATGCTCAGCGCGCGCTTGATCGCCGGAAAATCATGCACGGCGATGGTCAGGGTGCCGTCCATGTCGAACACCCAGTGACGCAGTTGCGAAAGGCTCATGCCCAATCCTTGCGATGGCGAATCAGGCCTTCCTGGCTGACCGAGGCCACCAGCTTACCTGCGCGGTTGTACACGCTGCCCCGCGAGAAGCCGCGGGAGTTGCCGGCCCATGGGCTGTCCATGGCGTAGAGCAGCCAGTCGTCAGCGCGCAGTTCGCCGTGGAACCACAACGAGTGATCGAGGCTGGCGATCTGCATGTCCTTCTGCCAGACCGTCTTGCCATGGGGCAGCAGCGAGGTGGTCAGCAGGTTGAAGTCCGAGGCGTAGGCGAGCATGTATTTGTGCAGCGCCGGGATGTCCGGCAGGGTGCCGTCGGCGCGAAACCACACGTACTTCACCGGATCGCTCGGCTTGGGGTTGTAGGGGTCGGACTCCGTCACCGGGCGAAACTCGATCGGTTTCGGGCACAGCAGCTTGTCTTTCATGTGATCGGGAATCAGGTGCTCGCGCTGGCGCATCAGCTCAAGCTCCGAGGCCAGGTTTTCCGGGCCCACCACTTGCGGCATCTGGCTCTGGTGCTCGAAGCCTTCCTCGTCGTACTGGAAGGACGCGCTGCAGGTGAAGATCGGATTGCCCTTCTGGATCGCCGTCACGCGGCGAGTGCTGAAGCTGCCGCCATCGCGTACGCGGTCGACCTGATAGACCACCGGCAAATGCGCATCGCCCGGACGTAGAAAATAACCGTGCAGCGAATGAACGTGGCGCTCGTCTTCAACGGTCTTGCTCGCCGCCGACAGCGACTGCCCGAGCACTTGCCCGCCAAACAGCTGGCGAAAGCCCAGGTCCTGGCTACGGCCACGGAAGAGATTTTCTTCGATGGGCTCCAGGCTCAACAGCGACACCAGATCATCCAGCACGTGGCTCATTCAGGGCTCCTCACAGACAGTCATCACAGGCAAATCCGGCCACGGTCGCCAATGGCGGCGAACGTGGAGGTTGAGCGAAATGATACAGATCTTTGCCGTGTGGTTCGCGTCCTTCACATCCGTCACAACGTCGCCAGCCACTGCTGGCGGTTGATGCGGTACAGCACGTGGGACCGCAGTGGGTGGCCGACAGGCAGGTTGGGGTGCTCGAAATCGTCGGTGGGATTGTTCTGCATGCCGATGGCCTGCATGACCTTTTGCGAAGACAGGTTGCTGACGGCAGTGAAAGAGACGATCTCGTCCAGTTCAACGTGCTCGAAGCCGCAGCCGAGCACGGTCCAGGCCGCCTCACTGGCGTAACCCAGGCCCCAGTGCTCGCGCGCCAGACGCCAGCCGATCTCGACGGCGGGAGTGAAGGCAGCTTCAAAACCCACCACATTCAAACCGGTGAAACCGACGAATTCGCCGGTGTCCTTGCGCTCCAGCGCCCACAGGCCGAAGCCGTATTCGGCGAAATGGCCCCGAATGCGGCCGATCATCTTGGCGCTTTCCAGGCGCGTCAATGTCTGCGGAAAGTAACGCATCACCTGTGGATCAGCGCACATCTGCGCGAAGGCTGGCAAATCATCATCTCGCCATTGACGCATCAACAAGCGTGCGCTGTTGAGCTCAAGTATCGGCTGCATCGAACATCTCCCCTGCCCCGCCACTCGAATGACTCACCCGTGTATCGGCGCCCACGCCAGCCTTTGGCTGTGCGCTGAACGTCATAACTGGCAAGATTGCCCCTCAAATCCTATGCGTATGCACTATGTCTCTGCCGCTTATCTACCACGAAGATTACAGCCCGGCGTTCCCGCCCGACCATCGCTTCCCGATGGACAAATTCCGGCTGCTGCGCGACCACCTTATCGACAGCGGCCTGACCACGGATGCTCAACTTTTGCGCCCAGAGGTCTGCCCGGACGACATTCTTGCGCTCGCCCACGACCCGGCGTACATCCGTCGCTACATGGACGGCGAGTTGTCCCGCGAAGACCAACGCCGCCTGGGCCTGCCCTGGAGCGAAGACCTGGCCCGGCGCACCGTGCGCGCCGTCGGCGGCTCGCTGCTGACCGCTGAGCACGCCCTGCAACATGGCCTGGCCTGCCATCTGGCGGGCGGCACTCATCACGCCCATTACGACTACCCCGCGGGTTTCTGCATCTTCAATGACCTGGCCATCATCAGCCATTTCCTGTTGCAGAGCGGCCGTGTCGACCGCGTACTGATCTTCGATTGCGATGTCCACCAGGGTGACGGCACGGCGCGCATTCTCGAACACATCGAAGACGCGATCACCGTTTCGCTGCATTGCGAAAAAAACTTCCCCGCGCGCAAGGCCCGCAGTGATTGGGACATTCCGCTGCCGATGGGCATGGGGGACGACGATTACCTGAAGGTAGTCGATGACACGCTCAATTACCTGCTGCCGCTGTATCGGCCCGACCTGGTGCTCTACGACGCAGGTGTGGATGTGCACAAGGATGACGCGTTGGGTTATCTGCAATTGACCGATGACGGCGTGGCGCGACGGGATGAAGCGGTAATGCGCCATTGCCTGGGCCGAGACATTCCGGTGATGGGGGTGATCGGCGGCGGGTACAGCAAGGATCGTGAGGCGCTGGCGCGGCGCCACGGGATTTTGCATCACAGTGCGCAGCGGGTGTGGATGTCCGAAGGTCTGTAGCCCATTCACTGGCACGGTGCATCTTCCTGTGGGAACGAATTCATTCGCGATGCGTCGGTACAGATGAAAGATTTATGTCAGATGTACCGGCCTCTCGCGAATGAATTCGCTCCCACAGAGAATGGTGTAATGCCACAGACCGCTATCTCTCACTTACCCACATCCGCTGTGGAGCGGCCTGTGGATAACCTGAGTGCAAGGCTGTCGACCCCATATCCCATAAGGTGCGCAGGCACCTGTACGTTTTTTGCTCAATAGTTGTCCACAGTCTGCTCGTTTGACACAGGCCTCGGGTAGAATGCGCGACCCACTTCATTGATCCGCCATTGCCCATGACTTCAGACACCTGCGCCGCCGCCCCTTCAGTCGCCATCATCGGAGGCGGCCCCGCAGGCCTGATGGCCGCCGAGGTGTTGAGCAAGGCGGGTTTCAAGGTCGATGTCTATGACGGCATGCCGTCGGTGGGGCGCAAGTTTTTGCTGGCGGGCGTCGGCGGCATGAACATTACCCATTCCGAAGCTTACCCGGCGTTTCTGTCGCGCTACGCCGAGCGCGCGCCAGTGATCGCCCCGCTGCTGCGCGGCTTTGGCGCCGAGGCGTTGTGTGAATGGATTCATGGCTTGGGCATCGACACCTTTGTCGGCAGCTCCGGCCGCGTCTTCCCCACCGACATGAAAGCCGCGCCGCTGCTGCGCGCTTGGCTCAAGCGCCTGCGCGACAGTGGCGTGGTTATCCACACCCGCCATCGCTGGCTGGGCTGGAATGCCGACGACAGCCTGCGCATCGCCCACCCCGAAGGCGAGCGGGCAATCAAATCGGCCGCCACCTTGCTGGCGCTGGGCGGCGCCAGTTGGTCGCGTCTGGGTTCCGATGGCGCCTGGCTGCCGTTGCTGGAGCAACGTGGCGTTAGCGTTGCGCCCCTGCAAGCGGCCAACTGCGGGTTTGAAGTCTCGGCCTGGAGCGACCTGCTGCGCGACAAGTTCTCCGGCGCGCCACTGAAGAACATCGCCATTGGCCTGCACGGCCAGACGCCCCGCTTGGGCGAATGCGTACTGACGAAGACCGGCGTTGAAGGCAGCCTGATTTACGCCCTGTCGGCGCAGATTCGTGAGGCGATCAATCAACAAGGCTCGGCCACGGTGGACATTGATCTGCTGCCGGGCAAACGTCTGGCGGACATGCAAAAAGCCCTCGCCAAACCGCGCGGCTCACGCTCGATGTCCAAGCATCTGCACAGCCAGTTGGGGATCGACGGGGTCAAGGCGGCGTTGTTGCGCGAACTGGCTCCGGCCGAGGCGTTCAACGACCCGAATCTGCTGGCCAGCACGGTCAAATGCCTGCAGCTGCCTCTTATCAGACCGCGCCCGCTTGAAGAAGCGATCAGCACGGCGGGCGGCGTGACGTTCGAGGCCATGGACGAGCACCTGATGCTCAAGTCTCTGCCCGGCGTATTCTGCGCAGGCGAGATGCTCGACTGGGAAGCGCCGACCGGGGGTTACCTGCTGACGGCGTGTTTCGCCAGTGGCCGCGCTGCCGGGCTGGGCTTGGCGCAGTGGTTGCGCCGAGCCTGACGACTCAGGCGACACGGTCAATCTGAGGTTTCATGGAAGGCACGGTTTCCATGTCCGCGGGCGCCTTGGCCTTACCCGACCCACCCAATACGCGCTTGCCCAGTTCGTAGCCTTTCATCTCGATGAACCTGTGGGCCAACGCCGCAAGCCCCACGCACCCCACAGCCACCGCGATAACCAGAAGGTTGTTGCCCAGCAGCGAGCCGGTGTCCATGAAGCGCTGACCGGCGATCATTGGCGCCAGCTCAAGCCCGGTGACTTTCTGCGCCACGATGAAGACCGTCGACAGGCAGAACAGCAAGGCCGCGTGAGTCATGTAGATCGAATACGACAGCTTGCCCAACAGCATGAACACGCCGGTCTTGAGCAGCGTCGAGACCAGCCCGCCCTCGAAAGCGAAGAGCAGCACCAGCGCACAGAACGTCAGGCTGCCGATGGGCGAGCGGTAATCGAAGTCGTTCATCACGATCCACCAGGTGGCGTACATCATTGCGCACTCAAGCACCGTCATCAGCCATGGCTTCATCGCCCATTTGTCGCGGATCAGCAGGTACACCAAGTAGGTGATGTTGCCCGCGAAGAAGCAGGACAACCCCAGCATGGCGCGCTCGACCAGTGGCTCGTTCTCCGAAAAGATCAGCGCGAACGCCACCAGGGAAATAGCCGCGAACATCAGGAAGCGGTTTCTCATCGACAGCATGCACAAGCTGCCAAACAGAATGTAGATGTAGAACTCGATGCTGATGGTCCACGACGGGTAGTTGAACGACATGGTTTCGGTCAGGGTGGTCCAGGCCTGCACCAAAAACAGGTTGGGCAGGATTTCCTTGGGTGCGAACAGCCCGGTGAAGGGTTCGTTATTCAGGTAGAAGCCTTTCTTATAGGCCATCCAGCGCACGGTTTCGAACAGGATAAACACCGTCAGCATGACCAGGTGCAGGGGGTAGAGGCGGAACACACGGGAGATAAAGAAGGATTTGAACGAGAGGTTGGGCTTCATGCCGTAGGTGTGCGCCAAAACAAAGCCGCTGAGCACGAAGAAGAAATTGAGCAGCACCTCGTCTCGTCGAAAGAAGGGTTGCGTGATGAAAGAGTCGACGACATGCAAGTGGAAAAAAACCACCAACAGAGCGCAAATCCCTCTGAAACTGTCGAGAGTGGTGAATCGCTGAACAGGTTTCATAACGCAACTTCCGTACTGGTTTATGAAATCGCCACCGGGGCCGAGGCTGGAGCCAGTACAAGGTAGGGCGTTCGTTCCCCCGTCGATAGTTGAAATATTTCATCCCTGATACATAGACAGGCGCAAATTTTGACGCCATCGAAGGCCCCTCATGACCTAGCAGTCACAGGTCGACTTTTTAGTCTATAGCCGCCAGAAATTTGGCTAGCCCTTGCGCGGCTTGTTCTTGGACTCCAGCGTTTTCCTGACATTTTTTTTAATTTTTGCGGATCTCGGCCGATGCACTCGTACCTTTGAGTGTTTCGCTGGCCTTCATAACAACAACTCTCCAGCTGACGACTTCAAAAAATGGACATTCTGGAGAATTGCGATGAAGAGCTGGTTTGCCAACATCAGCGTCAATATGAAGCTGGCCTTAGGGTTCGGCGTTGTACTTGTTTTTACTGCCTTGCTTGCGCTCATTGGCTGGACCAGCCTGGGCAACATGACGTTTCGCAGCGACCGCGTGGCGGACATTACCAAACTCAGCAACAAACTGACCGACCTGCGCATCACCCGTCTGCAGTACATGCTCAGCAATGGCGATGAAGCCGCTGCGCAAACGGTGCAAACCGCGCTCGACGCGTTCAAGGCGCAACAACAGTTCTTGCAGAAAACCTTCAGCAACCCCGTGAACGTGCCGCCGATCAAGGCGCTGGGCGAGCAGATCGCAGCCTACGAACGCTCGCTGGCCAAAATGCGTGATGCCTATCGGACCAGCGCCCAAGTGCGCGCGGACATGGGCGTCGACGCCGTGAAGGCCGCCGAACTCATCGCCGCCATCAACGACGACGTGATGAAGCTGGACCCGACCGACGAGCGCCGTTTCGCCCAGTACCAGACCATCATCAAGGCCAAGGAAGACGTGATGCTGGTGCGCTATGAAGTGCGCGGCTACACCGGTAACGTCACCGCCAAGACCGAAGAGGCTGCAACCCGCCAGCTGTCCAGCGCCATCAGCGGTCTGGAGCAGCTCAACGCCACCTTCGGCGGCACCCAGGCTGATCGTCTCAAGCAGCTGGAAACGTCGTTGATCGGCTATCGTGCCTCGGTTCAAGGGTTCAAGACCGCCAACGACAACATCAACGCCGCCCGTGCGGAGATGACCGATGAAGGCGCAGCAATCGTCAAACTGAACCAGCAGTTGATCGACCTGCAGACTTCGCTGGGCGCCGACGACACCCGTCAGGCCCGCACCCTGCAGATCGGCGGCACTCTGCTGGCCCTGATTTTCGGCGCGCTTGCGGCGCTGATCATTACCCGCCAGATCACCCGCCCGCTACAGGAAACCCTGGCCGTGGTCGACCGTATTGCCTCAGGCGATCTGACCCACGACCTGATCGTCACTCGCAAGGACGAGTTGGGCGTGCTGCAAAACGGTATTCAGCGCATGGGCGCG
The DNA here is from genome assembly GCF_059421985.1 of Pseudomonas sp. GW821-FHT02A11. Classification (NCBI taxonomy): domain Bacteria; kingdom Pseudomonadati; phylum Pseudomonadota; class Gammaproteobacteria; order Pseudomonadales; family Pseudomonadaceae; genus Pseudomonas; species Pseudomonas sp. GW821-FHT02A11. Next base: position 3,546 of record NZ_JBWKWB010000027.1, on the reverse strand, counting down.
ACCCTGCGCGACCTGATCGGCGGGATTCGCGACAGCGTCACGCAGATCGCCAGCGCGGCCGAAGAGCTGTCTGCCGTCACCGAACAGACCAGCGCTGGCGTCAACAGCCAGAAAGTCGAGACCGATCAGGTCGCCACCGCCATGCACGAAATGTCCGCGACGGTGCACGAAGTCGCCCGCAACGCCGAACAAGCCTCGGTCGCGGCGTCCGATGCCGACAAGCAGGCGCGCGACGGCGACAAGGTCGTGGGCGAAGCGATCGCGCAAATCGAAAGACTGGCCAGCGAAGTGGTGCGTTCCACCGACGCCATGAGCGTGCTGGAACAGGAAAGCGACAAGATTGGCAAGGTGATGGACGTGATCAAGGCCGTAGCCGAGCAGACCAACCTGCTGGCCCTCAACGCTGCGATCGAGGCCGCCCGCGCCGGTGAAGCCGGTCGTGGTTTTGCCGTGGTGGCCGATGAAGTACGTGGCCTGGCTCAACGTACCCAGCAGTCGACCGAAGAAATCGAAGGGCTGGTCGCCGCCCTGCAGAACGGCACCCGTCAGGTCTCGGACATCATGCTCAGCAGCCGCAACCTCACCGACAGCAGCGTCGCCCTGACTCGCAAGGCGGGCACCTCGCTGGAAAGCATTACCAACACCGTCTCCAACATCCAGGCGATGAACCAGCAGATCGCCGCCGCTGCCGAACAGCAAAGCTCGGTGGCCGAGGAGATCAGCCGCAGCATCCTCAACGTGCGCGACGTCTCGGAACAAACCGCCGCCGCCAGCGAAGAAACCGCCGCGTCGAGCGTCGAACTGGCGCGTCTGGGCAACCAGTTGCAGATGCTGGTCAGCCATTTCCGGGTTTAAACGCACTGGCACCCATTAAAAAGCCGCGTCGGGATCAGCGCCTGACGCGGCTTTTTTAATGACTCAGAAAACGTGGCGCTGATACCACCCTGCGGGAGCGAATTCATTCGCGAGGCGTCCGTGGGGCCGACACAGCTCTATGGTTCGCACGATCCTTCGCGAATAAATTCGCTCCCACAAAGGGCTAAACGAGAATGCTCTAACGGGCCCTCGATCAGCTCGAAAGCTGGTTGGCAAACTGCCCCACCGCGCTGACCACGCGCTGGGCGCCGTCCTGGATCTCGACGATCACCATCCCCGCCTCGCCCGCGAGTTCAAGGCCTTGTTGAGCCTGTTGCTTGCCGCTGATGATCACGTTCACCGCCTGTTCGGCCAGTTGCTGGTTCTGCTGGACCACACCGACGATTTCTTCGGTGGCTTTGCTGGTGCGCGAGGCGAGTTGACGAACTTCGTCGGCGACCACAGCAAAACCACGCCCCTGCTCACCGGCGCGTGCGGCTTCAATGGCGGCGTTGAGCGCCAACAGGTTGGTCTGGTCGGCGATGCTGCTGATGCTCTGGATGATCGAGCCGATCAGCTGGGATTGCTTGTCCAGCGCAGTAATGCTTTCGGCGGCCTGCTCCATGTGCCCGGCCAGTTCGCGCATGACCTCGACAGTCTGCTGAACCACAGCCGCTCCCTTTTGCGCACTGCCGTCGGTCTGTTGGGAGGTGCTGAAGGCGATGTTTGCCGCTTCTGCCACTGCGTTTTCGCGGTTGACCTGATCGGTGATGATGGTCGCGAATTTGACCACTTTGTAGAGGCGATCGTGGGCATCGGTGATCGGGTTATAGGACGCTTCGAGCCAGACCTCGCGGCCCCGGCTGTCCACTCGCTTGAAACGCGCGGCCACGTATTCGCCGCGACGCAGCTTGTCCCAGAACGCCACGTATTGCGGCGAAGAGACTTCCTGCGGATCGCAGAACATGCGGTGGTGCTGACCCTGAATCTGCGCCAGCGTATAGCCCATGGAGCTGAGGAAACGCTCGTTGGCGGTCAGCACCTGGCCATCGAGGCTGAACTCGATCACTGCGGTGGAGCGCTGCAGCGCTTCGATCAGGTTCTCGTGCTCGCGGGAATTTTCGATGGTGCGCGTCAGATCGCTGGCGTGAATGGTGAAGTACTTCACGCGCCCGCCGCTGTCACGCACCGGTTGCACGATCGAACGCAGCCAGGCTTCCTGGCCGTTGCCGCGCAACAGGCGCAGCGCGCCGCTCAGGTGCTCGCCGCGGCTGATCGCCGCCTTCATGCGGTGGTGGAAATCCAGGTTCTTCACGTGGGCTGGCACCAGCTCTTCGATCGAACGGCCTACCAAATCACCACTTCGGTAATGCATTTCCTTTTCAAAGTTGCCGTTGACCGACTCGATACGACCCTGCGCGTCCAGGCGCATGCACAGCATTTCGCTGTCCAGACTGCTCCTCACCTGCTCTACGGACGAAAGCTCTTCGCGCAGGGCAGCCAACTCTTGTTTGAGACGTTTATTGAACATGAACGACGAACTTCCAGAGAGGTGAAGGGGATCACCCTGAACATCGGCGCGGCAGGTTTTTTCTTGAGCGGCGCGGCACCGAGCCCTCTCACTCGACCGCCCGACTGGCGGGGAACCGGACACTGCAAAATGCCGTCTGTGAATCAGCGGTTGCAACAAAGGGATTTACTCCCCCGACAATTGCCACATACTGCCCGCGCCATTTTTTATTTCGTCAGTGTCATTTTCAATCAAGCCAAGGTTTATCTTCATGAAGAAAATTCTGCCTTATCTGCTGAGCGCCGCCATCACCTTCATTCCTGCGGCATTTGTCCACGCCGCCACACCCGCAGCCCCTGTGCAACTGATCGTGTTGAGCTCCGGGGGCATCATGGGGGCCTTCAAGGCCGTCACCCCCGATTACGAACAACGCGCAGGCGTCAAACTGCAAGGCGAAGTCGCGCCGTCCATGGGCGCGACCCCGCAAGCCATCCCCAACCGCCTCGCTCGGCAGGAACCTGCTGACGTGGTGCTGATGGTCGGCGCGGCGTTGGACAAGCTGATCAAAGAGGGCAAGGTCGATCCGAAAACCCGCGTCGACCTGGGCAAGTCCTACATCGCCATGGCCGTCAAACACGGCGCGCCGCACCCGGACATCAGCACCATGGACGCCTTCAAACAGACCCTGCTCGACGCCAGGAGCATCGCCTACTCCGACAGCGCCAGCGGCGTGTACCTGTCCCGCGTGCTGTTCAATCAGATGCACATCGCCGAGCGCATTCAGGGCAAAAGCCGCATGATTCCGGCCGAGCCGGTGGGTGAAGTGGTGGCCCGTGGCGACGCTGATATCGGCTTTCAACAGCTGAGCGAACTCAAGCCGGTGGACGGCATCGACATCATCGGCCTGATCCCCGATCAGGCGCAGCAGATGACCCTGTACTCGGCGGGCGTGGTCTCCAAGAGCAAGCATCCGGAGCAGGCCAAGCAGTTTCTGGAATTCTTGAGTTCTTCAGCGGCAGCGCCTGCCATCAAGGCCAGCGGGCTGGACCCGATTGCGAAGTGATTGAGCGCGAGAACGTTTTCAACATTTAAGTGATATCCCCTGTGGGAGCGAATTCATTGGCTATGTCTGCGTTAATTGTTGCGCAGGTTCATAGCCAAGCGCTTCCTTCAGCAAAATC
>NZ_JBWKWB010000026.1:0-79588 GCF_059421985.1 Pseudomonas sp. GW821-FHT02A11 | reverse complement strand
CTGTGCCAGTGCCCGCAACAGTATTCGAATTTTGGACGACAGAAACCGTCCCGGCTTTGTACCAGGGCATATGGATTTTTCTCTCAGTTAACGGTTCGTTTGGCGAAAAGCGCGGGTACGTGAAAATCAATAGGGTTGCTGAATCCGGCCGTTACCGCCCAGAGGGTATTAGTCGGCCAATCCCACCAGGTCGACACACCTCGGCCAATGTTGTCGTCATTGAGCAAGGTCATCCCGAACTGGTTGATGAGCTGATACTCCCCAGTGCTAAAATCAAACGGTGTCGAGTAGTAACGGGTCAACGATGTTGTCGCGCTTTGCTCGATCTTCACGAACGAAAAGTTCTGTGCAGCTCTTGTAAAAACAGCGGATGGAGTACCGCTATCAAACAAAAGCTTCGAGTTTGCATCCCACAAACGAAGCCCGAAGTTGGCGACAGGAAGCCCTCCGAACTGGCAGGCAAACCAATCCCCTGATGCCACGATAGACGGTGACTGAACATAACGCGCATTCGTGTAAAAACCGGTCCAGGCACCTGGCGATCCAATAGGCACGAATCCACCAAGAGACACCGCCCACCCGTTGTTCGGATTGGTAGGCCTGACAAAAACCAGCGGCGGTTCCTGTGTGGTTACTGTCACTCCGAAATAGTTGGCCGATGGACTTCCGGAGGCAAGCGTTCCGGAGGCAATGACACACATTCGGCTAAACTCGGTATCGAGAACAACGCTGCCGCTTGAGTTAACAAAAGATAGTCCGAAGCTCATTTAAACCTCACTACAAGAAGTCGCATGGTTCCGAACGAATACCGGGCAATTTGTGGGTTCTGGATAAGGTAGTTATATACGCTAACAGTCTCGTTATCGTTCATGACAGCATTGTGTTGTCGGGCATTTGCGTCATAGGCCCCTATGGGCACCAGCAAAGCAACGGCGTTAGCGGTATTACAACCCGGCGCTGAGAACACTTGTTGTTGCTGCCCGCTGGTAGAAAACGTCACAAGATAGGAGGCGGCAATGCGCATGGTGAAAGAGTTCTCATCAATCTGAAGAGCGCCATCCGCACCATAGATCCTCATACCATAGCTCATGACAGATTCCCCAGCTTCACCCGCAGAACACCGTTCGCGTCGTAGACCGCCACGTACTGGTTATTCACCACCAGCCGTCCCTGGCCAGCGATCGCGCCATTGATCTCCAGCGTGCCGTCCTTGTTCAAAATCCAGCCAGTCTGCCCAGCGATGTAGTTCGTCGAACTGATGTAACTGCCGATCTTGGCGTTGGTGATGGTGCCGTCTTGGATGAAGGTCGAGCTGAGGAACACCTGACCATTCTGGACGGCAAACGGAACCGATACGGCGCCACCAGCGATGCTGTTCAGCACTGCGAACCGGTCAGCCGACACCAGGAACTGGCTCTGGAGCCCGGCCGGCCCGTTTTCGATGCCCAGGCCGATGCCGGCGGCAACGTACTGACCATTCGCCGTGACCTGCATCTTCACCGACCACATCGTAGACAGCTTGCCGGCCGTGTCCGCGTAGGCCGTGGCGGTTTGCTGAATTGACGCTGTGTTCTGCTGGGTTGCGTCATTGAGGCTCGACACGGATGCGGTCACCTGCTGAAGCGCAGTCGCGGTCGCCGAATTGTTGTCGGCCACCACTTGTCGCAGATCCGTGACCTGAGCCTTGTTGCTGTCGACCGCGGCAGTCAGTTGCGTAACCGTTCTCGCGGTGGCCTCGTTCGCGCTGGCGGCGGCCTTGGCCTCGGTGACGATACTGGCGGTGCTGCTCCAACCCTTCAGCGCGTCAGCCAGCTCGCCCTCCCCGTTGTCATCCCGGGCGGATGCGCGCAGCGCCTGCAGGCTTGAAGCCTGAGACGTCACCTTCTCATCGATTGTGGTGATATTGGCCGTGTTGGTCGCCACCTGCTGGGCAAGGCCATTGGCCGTCTCTACGCTTTGACCGACGTCAGTCCAGTGGTCAGCATCCGGCGGCGGGGTGTTCACCGGAACGTTGCCTTTCGCCTGGTAGATACGATCGTTGGCCACAACCTGCTGGCCGTTGGTGTAGGTCTGGTCCGGCTTGTATGCCGACAGCCCATCCAGCGCGTCGATCTGCTCCTGCAGGACGTCAATCAGATCGATCTTGTCCTTCAGGTCCTGGCCGAGCTCTGTCTCGCCAATCTGCCCGGCGATCATGTCGAGTATCGGCCCAGCCTCGGAACTGGACTGCCCCATCACCCCGTTGCCGACCGGGTACCACGGGCCGATGTTCCCCGTCCGGTCAACCAGCCGCGCCCAGAAGAAGAAAGTCACGCCCGCCAGCAGGCCCTGCATGTTGTACTCGGACTGCGGGTAGGCCAGGTCGCTGAGCTTTGTCGCGGCGTTCAGCTCAGTGGTCGGCCCGTACCAGATCTCCGTGCGCTGGGTGTCTTCCGCACCTGGTGGGAAAGTCCATTTCAGGTGAATGCCAAAGATCAGCGCCGTGGCCGTCAGCGAGGTCACTGCCGGCGGCAGGCCTTCTTTGCCAATGAGTTGGGTCAGGATCGACGTGCGCCAGATCGACGAGATGTCGTAGGCGCTCACTGCTCGCACGCGGGCCAGGTAGGCCCCGGCGTAGATACCAGTGATGTCCACGCTGGTCGCGCCGGTGCGCTGCACCTTGATCCAGTTGCCGTTGTCCTTGCGCCACTCGACGTCGTAGCCCACGGCGCCATTCACGGCGGGCCAAGTGATCGTCATGGTGGTGACGGCCAAGCCCTGGGCGATCGCGGTGTTCGAAGTCAGCGTGACGCTGGCCGGCGCCGGAACCACCGTGATCGGGATGACGCTGATCGGGCGCTCTTCCAGGCGCGCGCCGGTGTCGATGTATGGAAACTTGCTCGGTTCATACTGGAGAGCGGAAATCTCATAGTCGCCCTCGGTGGTGCGCTTGGTGCTGAGCACGCGGTAGAGCGGGACCGCGAGGTCGTCCGCGTCGAGCGCCCACACCAACTGCGCGCTCGGCGCTTGACTGTATGCGGTGGTAACAGTGATCGCGCGGCCGGCAACGGACCGAACCGTCCGACCTTCTGCTTTGCCGTTGGGCAAGTTTATGATCAGGCGGTCGCCGGCCTTGGCCAAGGTGTCACGGTCGAGCGTCACGACGCGCCCGGTAGCGGCTGCAATCCGCCCGCCAATCTCCCGACCGGCTATGAGCGAATCCGCCACAGGGATGATGTAGCCAGGGAGCGGAATCGCGCCTTCCATGCCGGTCTTGAACGTGACGGTCCGGTCCTGGTTGTTGCTCACCACCGCCCACTTACCGCGGCGCTGCGCCTCCGATGCACGCGTACAGCCGATGGCGCTGATCTCGACCGGCTTATCACCAAGCCTTCGCTGTAAGACCAGATCTGCGAAGGCCGTCACGTCAGTGTCGTAGTTGTTGGCCGGATTGTCGTAGCTGACGATCGCGCGGGTGTAGCGAGTTTTCACCGAGGCGCTGACGTAATTGAACTCGCCATCGATGACATTCGCGCGAGTGAACACGTAGTCAAAATCTTGCGCACGCGGCATGTCGGCCTGCATCACCAGTTGGCCCTGCGCCCAAAAAGTCATGCCCCGGTAAATCGCCGAGATATCGCGCAGCAGCGTCCAGGCATCGGCCTTGCCTTGCAGGTTCATGTCGCAGAGGAAGCGTGGCTCTTGGCCGCCTACGCCGTTTGGCACCAGTTGGTCGCAGTACTGCGCGATGCGAAACAACTCCCACTTGTCGACCATGAACGGCTTGATGCGTTTGCCCAGGCCGAAGCGGTCAGTCGTGCAGATTCCGTAGGTCACCCACGCCGGGTTGTTGGTCCATGCTTGCTTGAAGGTGCCGTCCCAAACGCCGGTGTATGTGCGCGCCACTGGGTCGTAATTGCTGGGCACCTGCCATTTGCGGGCTTTGCACTTGATAGTGACTTCAGGGATGTTGCTGAACTGCTCCGCATCGAACTCGATGTAAAGCAAGGCGGTGTTCGGGTAGCGAATCTTCTCGTCGATGACGTCAGTAAGCCCTGCCACGATCATCGTGTCGGCGATCTTGTTGGTGTTCTGGTTTGGCGTCAGGCGCCGGACCCGCAACAACCAGCCAGTCGTGGCCGTCGGCAGGTCGATACGACGCGAGCGCTCGTAGCGCGTGGTGGTCTTGCCATCCACGGCTTCGCTCAGCACCTGCTGATACGCGCCGCCATCAGTGGCAAGGTCAACGGCGTACTCGATCCGGTAGCCGCCGACGTTGCCGTTGTCATCCTGCTGCTGCAGGGCTGGCCAAGCCAAGCGGATGCGCGCGGCGGACAACTGGGTGTTCGTGATCGATCGCACCCAGGGCGTGTCGCTGCGGAGCTCGACGTTGATGGTCGTCTCGTTTTCCACCGAGGGAATGCCAGGGATGTAATCCTGCTCGACTGAGCCTGGTCGCCAGTCCCACTTCACGTTGGGAAAGTTAACGTTGCCGCTGGCATCGTTGATTGGCGTGTTGTCCAGATAGATGTCAGCCGCCGTGGGAACGCCATCAAACTCACCCTCACCGACTGCGATGAGGAGCTTGGCCAAGTTGGTTGAGCGAAGGCTGTCGGTCGCCTCGATCGGCGTCTTCGGATTGCTGCTGCCGCCCTTGGCGCCGTAAATCTCGATTTGTTCAGCAGCACCCATGCTTTTCTCCAGGCATAAAAAAACCGCCAATCGGCGGTCGGGTTTTCCAGTTAAGGATCAGGTCTTATCTTCGGCGAGGATTGAGGCGCTGATGATCGCTCCGCCCCATCGGCGCTCGCCCACACAGATCGGCACGGGGTTGCCGCTGGCAGTAGTGTTTCGGGCGCTGCCAAACGCGTACGAGGGGAGATTTTCGGGCGCGGCGCTCTGACTCAGGCCTTTGGCTTGTGGGCTGAGAAGCTGAATTACCCCGCCAGCAGTTACCGCGATACCACCGCTCAGCAAAGCTGAGGATGCCGCGAGCGCGCCGGGTGTACTGCCAGGCACGAAAAAAGACGCCACAATCATTACGATTCCGACGACTGTCTGTAGCACGCCAGCGCGTTTGCTCCCTGAAACTACCGGCACAATTCGCAGATGCCGAGTTCCGCCGAGGCCAAATTGCCCCTCGCCCACGTTACGGTGGTTACGAAAAATTGCGAACCGCATTCCCAAGCTGTGCAGGCGTTCCACCTCTTGCCTGAATCCAGGCAGTGAAACCTCCAGCGCTTTGAACACCTCCCAAGACTTCCCGGTATCGAGAAGCCTTGAATGGATCTTCCCCAGCTTTTTGCCCAGTGGTCCCCACAGTTCGATTGTGGTCAGAGGGTCGTAGTGAATTGCTGTGTTCCGCATGAAAACTCCAGGTATAAAAAAACCGCCTACAGGCGGTCTTAAGGGTTTGCCGGGATCAGATGCATGACTTAACCGCTTCCGACACACCGCCACGACCAAGTTGTTGCCAAGCAATTCTTTGAAAATGCCGTACCGAGGAACCGGATGGTGTTCGGGTGATATCCAGAAGCTCGTCAGTCTGACCGACACCAGGGTTCGCCATTATCAGGCGGTAGCCTGTCTCTGTTTCACTCATCGTCGTCCCGGCATTTAGGTCCTGCCACTTAGGCAGAACGCAAAGAGCGAACTGCTTTGGAGTTTTAGATGTGGCGGACGTAAAAACTGGATTGCTATTTCTCAGGTCAGATGGGGTCGTACACCCCGCCAGCAGAGCAACTGCAAGCGCTCCAATCAAAATTCGCATGATGATCCCTCACATTGAAAGAACCGAGGGTATCACCGCGCATCGCGATGGCGAAGTATCAGCCTTGTCCTGTCGAGCCAAGGCCCCCCGAACACGATGATCTCTGATGGCCTGCCATACAGGTGGTGTAGCAGGAACGGTCCCGCGCCGTGCACCGCCACCAGCTCACCGGGCAGATGCGGATCTGCGCCGAGGTAGATTCCCGCGTGATTCGGGTGCTTGGTCCGGCCCACCTCCATCACGATCATGTCGCCACGCTGTGGCTTGCCCACGCGCTCGAACCCGGCGGACTCATAGGCCTGCTCGTAGAGGCTCGGGCCGTCGGCATGCTCCCACCAGCCGTCCTGCCGCTTGAAGGCCTCGAACTCCAACCCCCATTCGCGCTTGTACCAGTCAGCGCAAACCTGCCAGCAATCCCAGGCGCCGTGCACGAACGGGCGGCCGAGCAGCGGCGTATGACCGGTGGGCACGACGGTGCGCAGATCGCCTTCGGGCCAGCTCAGGATGTGCCAAGGCAGTTCGGTTGCCTCGCACATGGCGAGGTCGCGCGGCGAAGGTCTGCTGGTGGCGTCGGGGTGCGAGTGAACGATGCCGATCACTTCGCCCAGATCTTCGGCTGCCGCGTAGTCCTCCGGCGCAATCCGGAATTCTTCGCTCGGCTCGCTCGCGGTGTTCGCGCAAGGGATGTACTGCTGCTTGCGGCCGATGCTGATCAGCAGCCCGCAGCACTCGCGCGGATACTCGGCAGCCGCGTGCGTCTGCACCGCCTTGAGGATGTGTTTCAGCATGGTCAGCTCCGGGCGATCAGTGAGACAGCGGGAAAGCCGCCGAAGCTGTTCTGGTTGCCCGATCCAAACCGGACCACGCAACCAGTGCCCAAGCAGCCATTGCACTGATCCTTTTCGGGATCGTCGGTAGGATTGCCGTCGATGTCGTAGTAGCGGCCCGTGTACTGGCAGTCAGGCCCCCTGTATCCGCCGGTCAGCGCCCAATGGCAAAGCGTGGTCATCTGCCGGCCAATCGATTCGCCGCCGACATCTCCAGGGCTGGCCAGCTCCCATGACACGCTGCTGCCGTTCTCGGACGTCTTCTGGTCCAGATACCAGACCTCGATCGATTCCTGCGTTGGATCAGCGTCAGGGTTGCCCGCCGTGAAGTTCTCGGCGTCGAGGTAGGTGCCCAGCGTGTGGCGCATGGTCAGCTTGAACTCAAGCAGGTCCTCGAAGGCCAAGCACAGCGCGGTGATCCTCCCGCTGACGTTGCCCACTGACAGCGTCGGTCGCACTGCTGTGCCGTCCCCGGTAGCCTGGATGCCGTCGATCTGCATCGGCCAGGCGCCGTACTCCTCGCCTTGCCACCAAATCGATTTAGCCGGGAGCTGATCAGCATCCGCGCCAGCAGCAAGCAATTCAGCGGCTGTGTAGGGAATGGCATGGCCATGAAACCGCAGAACGTCCGCGCCGTAGTCGCTGCCGTCCAGTTCGAACAGCAGCACCTCGCTGCCAGGCTCAAGCTCCTGAAGCTTTTGAATCAGCGGCATATCGAACCTATGGAAGAAATGACTGTGTGAAGGTGGTGGTCAGGGTGTAAAACCCTGCACCATTCGGCGAGATGGAAGGCGCCGAAGCGCGGTAGAAGCTGAGCTCGCCCAGTGGTGGCGTCCAGAAGAACGACTTGAAGCCCGCGTGCCGGTCAAGGAAGGCCTTGATTTCCAACGCCACTGCCTCCCTCACAACGAAGGTCAGAGGCCAGACCTCTGCCTTATTGTTTGGCCCGTCACCCACGACCTGCTCGTAACCGTTGCCGAATTTGCTTGATCGGGTTCGATATTCAGGCGAGCTTGTGGCGCCCAGCTTTGTGCACCAAGTGAAGGTCTCAACGGCCATTTACCACTCTCCAGATTGCCCCACCGGGCCGAAGCTCTTCCGCGATCGCCTGCTGGGCACCGCGCTTTGCGGTAGCGGCGTACGCCTGCCCGACAGCCTGCATGTCGCGGTCAGACGTATTATTCCCGCCGCCGTCGACGGTGAAGCTCTGCTGAATAACGATCCCACCGCCGGTGGCTGCCGGAGAAGATGCAGACCCACCAGCGGACAAACCAACGTAGCCGCCGTCAGCGAATCCCGGCTTGCCGGACTTGTTCAGACGTTCCAGGTACTGACGCATACCCGGCTGCTGGACTACTTCCTTGCGGATGACGACCTCGCCACCGTGGACCACGCCCATTGGCTCGTATTTGCCGCCATCGCCGGTGTAACCGCCGTCCCAGTGCTGAGCAGAAAGCCAGCTTTGGTACGCGGCGCCGCTGTAGCCCGCCTGCGTCGAGCCCGCAGACCCGCCGCCGAACAGCGCCCCTGCTGCAGTTGTCGCTACACCGAGCAGCGCACTTCCCGCAGAGCCCAATGCTTGCCGCGCCGCAATCCTCGCCAGATCAGCCAGAACCGACTTGGTGAAATCGGCAATCGATGCTTTGCCCGTAGTGGTGAAGCTGACCACCGAATCCTCAAGGCCGCTGAACACGCCCGAAAACAGGCTTTTCGTCTGTCCTGCAACATCCTTCGCGCTTTGCAGATAGTCCTGATAGGCAGCCGAAGCGCCCAGAGTCCAATCTGCCTGCGCCTTATCGACGTCGACGTAATACTGCCGCTGCATCGCCAGGCGCTGGTCCAGCGCACTTTTCAGCGAGGCGGTTTCCTTGTCGTAGAGCTCTGTAGAGAACTGATCCTTGCTGCTCTTGTTGTAGTCCGACGTCAGCTTGTCGAGTTGCGACTGGTAGGACTGCTGGATGCTGCGCTGCTCCTGCAGGCGCTGCCGCTGGACGTCCCCGAGGCCGAGACCGGCGAGGTTGTTGTCCAGCCCCTGCTTTGCGCTGGCGAGCTGGCTCTTTTGGTTCTCATCGAAGGCGGCTAACTTGCGCTGAGTGTCCAGCGCCTTTTCCTGAAGGGTGTTCTGCGTTTCGAGCGCTGCGTTGCGCTTGAGCTGGGCGGTGATCAGGTCTTGGCTGGCCAGCAGCGACTTCTGGTCAGCAGTGAGGGTCTTCTTGCCTTTGATGTCGGCGAGCTGCTGCTCCCACTCGACCAACTTCTTCGCGTTGGCGCCCAGCGTCTGGCTTGCGGCGTTCTGATCGCCAATCAGCGCGCCTTGCTGTTGAAGCGCGGCGTATTGCTGCCGGGCGGCGTCCAGCGCTTTGGTGCCCGCGTCCTCGCGATACTGCGGCGTTTTCTTGACCGCAGGGTCCTTGTACTTGTCGTTGATCGCGGCGATGTCTTTCGCTTGCTGCTCGGGCGACAGCAACAAAGAGTTGTCGCCGGTCTTGCGCGCCTGGACGATACGGCGCTCGACCAGCAAGCGGTAATCCGCAATCTCCCGAGCGCGCTTGTCCGCGTTGCTTTCTGTTTCCTTCCGGAGCTTATCCAGTTTCAGCTGGTCATCGAGCGCCTGCTGCTGTTGCTGCTGAGCGAACCCTTTCGCGGCGTCCCGCCGATCCTGCTCGGCCTTGAGCACCAACTTTTCGGTTTTCTCCCGCTCGAGCGCTTCCTTGCGGAAACTGTCGTCAGGCGTGAGGTTACTCAGCGGGTCGACCAGTTGCCCCTTGGCGTTGCGCTGGTTGCGTTTCGCAGCGTTCGCTGCAATGGCATCCAACTGCTCGTCGAGCTTTTTGATCTGCTGGTCGAGGGTATCTTCACGCCCTACGTTGAGCGCTGCATCCCACGCCTGTTTCGCTGCCGACTTCACGCCAGCCCACGCCGTTTCCAGCGTGCCAAGGTTGCTCTTGATCGATGAGGAGGTCCGATTCAGTCCATCCTCATAGGCAGCTGTCGCAACCGCCGCCGCGTCCTGGGTCTTGCCCTGCTCCTGCAGCGACCGGATGTTCTCGTAGGTCGTCGCGGTCAGGAAGTTCATCGACTCGTTGAGCTTCAGGATCGCCCCGACAGGGTCCTTGGCGATCTGCTCGAAATTCTTCACCGTCTCTTCAGCGGCGGTACCGGTAGCCGACTCAAATTTAATGGCCGCTTCCGCGATCGATTCGAAAGCGGTCACGGGGATGCGGGTCGACCCCGCCAACTGCGCAAGAACTTCCGCCGCTTTACCAACGGTCCCGCCCGCCTGGGCGACTTGGCGCGCCAGATCCGACAGCCCGCGAGCACTTGTGCCGGCCGTGTTGCCCGTCATCGCCAGAGCAGTGCTGTAGGCCGTGGCCTCGTCACTTCCCTGCTTGTAGGCCAGCGCCAGCACGGCAGCCGCAGCGGCGGCGACAGTGAAGGGATTGACCAGCCCCATGACGTATCCGCCCAGGGCTTTCGCCGCCGGACCAATGCCGCCGAACATGTCCTTGAGCTGGCCGCCCTGCTGCAGGAACACAGTCAGAGGTGCCTGGCCGCTTTGTAACGACACCGCGATATCGGTGAACTGAGCAGGCACGCCGCGCAAGGCTGCGTTGTAGGCTTTGACCGACATCGCCCCCTTGGTCATGACCGCGTCGGTTTTGCCAATCGCGTCGCGCTGCTCGTTCAGCTTCTTCAGGTACTCATCGAAGTCGCTTTTGTCCAAGCGGCCGGCGTCACGATGCTTGCGCAGCTGCTCTTCCATCTTGTCGAGGCGACCATAGGCACCCACTATCGGATCAATCTGGCCGACCAAGTTATCAAGCTGCTTGGCCTGCTTCTCGGCTTCGCGGGTGGCCGACTTGAGAGAGCGCTGGGCACGATCCATGCCCTTTTCAAAGCCCCCGGTGTTGGCAACCAGGTCAACCGTCAGCTGGCCGAGCGAATCAACCGCCATAAATCACCCCTTCACGCGCTGCAGCAGTGCCAGCAAGTCTTGCGGCGTGGCTTGCTTCGTTTCGACGTTGAAACCGCGATCTGGCATGAAGTCCGAAAACTTGGCCTTACCGCCCATGACGTTGTTGAAGACCGTGGCGAGCATGGCAAATCCCTCGTCGAGGCGGGTTCCCAGATTCAGCGGACCGGTTTGACGCCGGTACCGCATCCAGTCCACCGACTCGACGAATCTCATTCTTTGCTTGGCTTCCGCGATGGTCGCGCCGAGGATGATCGCGAGCTCGTGCCAGAGCTCTTCCTCGGGCTCGATTTTTTTTCTAGGATGGCCTCCGGCACTTTGTTGACCTCGCCAATCGCCGCCAGCAGCACGATCGCCAGTTCAGCGCAGAGCGGGCCGTGGCCAGACTCCGAGCTGCCGACGATGTCATCCACCGTGAATACAGGCACGCCGTCCTTGTTGGTGATGCAGGATGCAATCCGCTGGGCAGCAAGGTCGCCCCCACGGTCTTGCGCGTCCCAGCGCTGGGTCAGCGAGATGAACGACTCCTGGAGCACGTAGACGGTGGCTGTCTGGGCCACGCCATTCGAATGCCAGGTGACTTCCTTCTTCACCGGCGGCGCGATGAACGCGCCAGCGGCTTTGAGCGAAGCAATACTCAGATCCATGGGGCTTCCTTAGTTGGAGGTCTTGGCGATCAGTACCGGCTCGCCCGATACCTGAATGCCAACGGTGGATTTGACGACGTCGCCCAGACCGAAGCTGAACGGGAAGCTGTTCATGTAGCCTTCGAAGGTGAGCCAGGTGCGCGTATTCGGCAGGTCGAAGTCGATATCGTCTTCCACAACCGCGCGCGCGGTCGCACCAGTGCCTGAGCCGCCGGTGAGGGCCACAGTCGGGGCGCTTGTATAGCCGCTACCTGGGTCGGTGATGGTGAAACCGGTCACTTTGCCGTTCGCAACCTGAGCGGTGGCGGTAGCGCCAGAACCACCGCCACCGGTGATTGCTACCGTAGGAGCGGTGGTATAGCCGGTACCGGCGGAGTTGAGAACGAGAGCAGCCAGGGCGCCCGGTGTGCCGATGAGAGGCTGGATGCCTTCTTCGGTATCGAAGTTGTAACCGTCAGACCAGCCAACAACCCATTTGAGCTTCGTCCCTGCTGTTTTCAGCTGGTGCAATCGCAGGTGGATAGGGTTCTTGGGGTCGATGTTCAAGCCGAACGATGCGGAACCAGGCTCAGCCAACCCAGCTTCGTATTCGCGCCCCTTGGAGGTCGTGCAAGTGACGTCAACCTGCGCTACCGAGGTGTCGATGCCGTCCAGCGTGGTAAAGCAGCCCACATTGAGCACGGCATTGCTGGCCGGATCGATGGCAAACAGTTCCGTGCCTTGGACATTAATGGTCAATTTGGTACTCCCCGATTTCCTGTGAAATCACTTATGAGCGGGCATAAAAAAACCCGCCTGAGCGGGTCGTTCGTTCAGGTTTGCGTCTAAAACGGCACCAGCCAGGCAACGTCAAAACCTTTCCGGTAGTTCTTCGTCTCGGTATCGCGCGCGTCGACTCCAAAACCGGTGACATAGGCGTACCGGCCTATCGCTTTGCGCATCGCCGTCACCACAGCGTCAGCCGAGGTCGCGGTATCTGCGTAAACATCGATCTGCAGGCCGTATCGGTCCGTGTCGGGCTGACCGTTCAGGTAATTGATCGGCGATCCGCTGATCACCTGCCATACCGCGTACGGCTTGCCCACGTTCTGCGGGGCATCACCGTGCGGATACAGGCGAATCGGACTCTCTCCGAGCAGTGCGGTCACCGGCGGTGCTGCCTTGCAGGCGGCCACAATAGGAGCAATCATCAATTCACCCCGAGCTTGATCAGTTGGTACTTGGCCGAACTCAAGAACTCCTTGAACACAGCTTCGCGATTGTTGGCCAGCGCTGGCCGCAGGAAGGGCTTCGCCCGGTTCTTCTCGGTGCCGAGTTCGACCCACCACCAATAGAACGTGTTGCCGCCGCCCTGCCCCCGGCTGCGCTTGCGCACACCGACAGACATCACCACCGCGCCGACCTCGACACCGATGGCCTTGCGCTCAACGATCGCGAGGTTTTTCGGGATGAAGTTGGATGTTTCCGGGTCGTCGATACGCGCCGCGCGGTCCTTGGCGTCAGCGAGAACAAGCTCCATGGCATCCTTGGCCGCCGGCGTCACGACCTTGCGGCGCATTTCCTCGGCCAGGTTGCGAAACTTTGCCGAAAGCTCATCTGCACCGGTGAGCTTGTACTCGACCCAATCAGCCATCGTTCACGCCCTCGCTTGCCGGAAAGGTCAAATACTCCTTACCGGACACCGGATCACGCAACGCGCCGTGCAGGTTGTAGATCTTGCCGTCATGGCGAGCGCGCATGGTCGAATTGAAGCCGTCACGGTACCGCGTCACGATCCTGCAGGTGACTTCCGACTGGGTGGACTGCGCGGCGATGAACTCGCGCACACTCAGGTCCTTGATTGCCGCCCACACAGTGACGAACTCAACCCAGGTCACTACTTCTTCGTTTGAAACCGGATCATTGCTTGTCACCTGCTGCTCGAACGTCACGCGGTGCCGAAGATCGCCTGCTTTCATCAGAATCGCTTCCTGTACCAGAGCAGCCGGCCGACCGCCAACGGGACCTCAACGAGCCCACTGGCGACCGCCTCACGGTTTGCGTACCAGTGACCGACCAGCAGCAACACGGCCTGCTGCACGTCTTTGGTCAGGCCCATTTCTTCCGGCAGCACCGGCGTTTCCACCAGTACCCGGTCGCAATGCTGCTCGACGTGAGCCAGCGCGGCGTCGAGATACCCCTGGATCAAGCTGTCTTCGTCGTCGTGATCGACGCGCAGGTGCGTTTTCACCAGAGATAGCTCGATCATCACTTGGTCTCTTTCGGCGCTGCTGGTTTTGAGTCTTTCGGCTTGGTGACTTTAGGCTTGCCATCGGAACCGAGTTCTTCGACCAGTCCCTTGCCCACCAAGGTGTAGGCATATTCGTCGTCGACATCGTCGAAGACCTGGCCACGCTTCACCTTGGGAGATTCGGCTTTCAATAGATCCGCATTCCCCGTGAAGCCCCACAAAGCTCTGATTTTCATGCTGCCTCCAAAAACAAAAAAAAGCCGACGTTATGCCGGCTTTATGATGGTTACGTGCGGTTGGCTTAGTTGGCGAAGGTGCCCTTGACCAAAGCTTCCCGACGGCGCACGCCGAGGCCCAGACGCTCTTCAGCCAGCAGCGCGATCATGTTCTTGATGAACATGTCGTTGATCAGACCCATCTTGAACAGGTAGGTCATACGGTCGAAGAGAATTGCAGCACGGGCGAAGTTCGCGATCAGGAACTCGCCACCGGTGTCCGCATCACCTTCGTCCATGCTGTCCGAGGTGATGACCGGGCGACCCCAGAGGATCGGGGTAACCAGGCCTTGCAGGTTCGCAAACAGATAGCGGTTTTCACCGTCCTTCTGCAGCTCGATGTTCATCCAGTCGAGCTCGCTCATCACGACGCCGTCTGCGGAGAGCTTCGATTGCTTACGGACTTGGTAGATACCGCGGCGCACGATGTCGATCGAGGTATCACCGGCCTTGGTCAGGCTGGCGTCGTAGACGGTGGCCTGAGTCATGAGGCCATTAAGGTTCTCGCCGGTACCATCGCCTTTGAGGATCTGGTTTTCCTCTTCAAGCTTCAGGTCATAGCGCAGCAGCTCCTGGATGTAACCCTGCATTTGAGGGACGTCGGCCAACGCCTCTTCGGTAACCGGCATCCACACCGCGATCTTTTTCACGCGATCGGTAGCAGACTCGAACGTGACGTTGCTAGTCGGCTTGGTGCCGCCTTCTGCCACCGGAGCAGCGCCGCGAGTGTGCAACAGCTCACGGAAGTAGGTGTATTGCTGGCCGGTGACAGGGATGGCGGTCAGCAGGTCACGGATGCGCAGTTCTTGGCGGATGCCCGGCTGAATAACCGAGTCATAGATCGGCGCAACGATGCCAGCGCTGGTGACCTTCACTTCCTTCATGGCAGCCAGGTCGGACTTGGTGACCTCAATCTCGGCACGGTTTGCCGAATTCGAAGACAGGGCCTTGTAGCTGTCGTCGCCCTTGATCATGTCGATGAAGGACTTGCCTTCGCCCGGGCCGCCACGCAGCTTGACGCCCTTCTGCTCCAGGTCTTGCACCTGGTCGATGACCTTCTGCAGGTCGCCCTTCTGGTCCTCGATCTGCTTTTTGAGGTCGCCGGTAACTTTGTTACCTTTCTGAACCTCATCCATGGCCGCGTCGTATTTCTTTTGCAGCCCTTCAAAGCCGCTTTTCAGCTGCTGATCCAGGGATTCCTTCAGTTCCTTCACTTCGCTCATGGCGATACTCCGAAATGGTTGGCAAATAGGGTGGAAATGTCTTTCAGCTCTTCCACGATCGCCGTGGCCTCGCTGCCGCCGTCACGGCGGAGCGCGGGGTAGCCGAGCGAAGCGACTGCTGCCGCTTCCTTCTGCGAAAGCCCCATGCGTTCGCGCAGGGCGCTTTCGAAAAGCCTGATATCCGACTTCACACTGAGGACCTGAGCCTCTGGATTCATGCCAAATGGCACGAATGAGGCCTCCCACAGTTCAGCGGACTTGATGACGCGGACCTGTCGGCCGGCGCGCTGCTGGAAATCAGCCTCCAGCGTGTTAAAACCGATGGACATGCTGTCCAGAGAGCCGTCTTTCATCAGCTCATATGCGTCACGGGCGTAACTGACCTTGAGGTTCACCTGCCCCTTCACATACAGGCCGTGGTCGTCCTGATTGAAGTCAGCGACGCCAACAAGCCGGGTCAGGTCGTGGTACAGCGCCAACTTCAGCTTCCCACCACGCGTGGTTTTCACGCTGGTGAACGCGCCCTTGACGATGACGTCGTCGCCCAGGTCGACGTTCTCGAACACTGCGGCGTAGCCCTCGAAGTTGCCGGCGTCGTCGGCTGCCTTTACCTCGAATGGGCAATCAAGCTTGCTGAGCATTTTTCTGGATCTCCCACCGGGTAACCTGGTTGTATTCATCGCCTTCCAGCGGCAATTCGTTTTCCTTCTCGCGAACTTCGTTGATCGTCATCCATCCCGAACCACCAGACCCGCCGAGCGCGGCCTGGTAGTAGGAGGCGCGTCCAGCGCTGTCGGCACGCAGCAGGCCCTCGACCTTGAACTCGACGAAGCGCGAATACTTGCCATAGACCTTGTCGTTGAACTCGTCCTCAACAACGTCGATGTAGGGTTTCAAGCCGAAGGTGATGAACCCCGTGAGCTGCTGCTCGAGGTTGGAGCCCATGATCGAGGTCTTGCCAGCACGGTTGGCCAGCCAAAGCGGCACGCCGTAGATACCGGCCATGGCCTCTTCTTGAAACTGTTGGGACTCGATGAACTGGGCGTCTTTCTGGCTGAGCCCAGCGGGCACGATCTTGGGATTACCTTGGAGGATGGCCATCTTGCCGATGTCGTCCGCATCGCCCTTACGGACGTCCGGAAACTTGGCCATGATCTGGGCTTCCTGCTGCTTGTTCAGGAAGTTTTCATAGATCACGTACCCGCCAGTGAAGCCGCCCTTGCGCATGAACCGGGACGACCACTGCTGGCCAGCCTTGGCGAGGCCCATCGTTTCCGCTTGGTACTCGATGGGCGAAAGACCGACGATTCCGTCCAGGCTGAATAGCTTGAAATGCAGCATGTTTTCCGGCGACACCGGAAACGGAGCCCCTTCTGCGGGGGTCACGACATAGACCAGCCCATCCTCGACGTCGATCTTCACCGTGTCGTACTTCAGCGGCACGAAACCGATGGGATCGCCGTTGCGATTGCGCTCGATCAGCGCGAAAGCGTTGCCCCGAATCGCCATGTTCACCACGACGAATTTCAGGAAATTCAGCATCGTCATGTAGGGGTTTGGCTTTCGGAGCAGCTTCAATGCCCGGTCGTTGCCCGTAACCTGCTTGCGGCCCCCTTTGGCGTCGTCATAAAGCTTCAACGGAAGCCCGCTCAGCGACTCCGAAAGGATCTTCACGCAGGACCAGACCATGCTGATTGAAAGCGCGGTCTTGGTGGTTACCTTGATGCCTGCCTTGGTGGTTTTCCCTCCCACCTCCATGTCAACTTCTACGTAATTTCCCGTCGCCGGGTCGGTGTAGCCGAAGAAGCTCCAAGTACTTGGGTTGTACCAACGAAATGCCATGGTCAGCCTACTAATCCGAAGAATCCGTTGTTGAGGTAGTCGTCCATGCCGCCCTTCGCCTCTGGGTTCAGAGAAAGCAGCGATACGGCGTTGAACGTGGCCATGAGTGGGTCGATTTTCGCGGTGCCCGAAGCCTGTTTCGTGATGAGAAATGCGTTTGCGGACGGCACCCCCTTGGCATTACCGCAGCTCCAAGCCATGAGCGGCTGACCGCAATGCTGAAGCGTCCCCTCGGCGAGCCGTCGCTCAGTGGTTTTGATGGCACCGGTAAGCTTCCAGCCCTGCGAAATACCGATGATCTGGCCCTCCTCGATGCCGACGTCAGCCAAGGCATCGAGCAGCGCGCCAATGCCCGCCGGGTCGAGTCCAACCTTGTCCAGCAAGCCCACCCCATTGACCCGCGCAACGATCGCAGCCAATTGCTCAACGTCGTCACCGATTCGGTTCACGATGGTCAGGTCGCCGGTCTTTTGCAGATCCAGCAAACGAGGCGCCTCTGACTTGCGCCGCTCCAGCACCGAGGGGTGCGCCCAGGCATGAGCCCAGTGCAGCCAGGTTCTTGACTCGCGCACCCGGCCAATTACCGATAGGCCGAGCAGGTCATCAAGCCCGCCGCCGTCAACGCCCGCCACGACCACTTCACACTGGTCGAGCAAGCCGTCCAGCGTGAGGCCGGGCAGCGCCTGAGCTTCCCAGAACGACGCCCCCACCCAATGGTCGGACATGAGCGCAAGCCCGATCTCGACATTAAGGTGCTTCGCCAGGAACCCCCGGAACGACTCCTCACCGTCCAGTTGCGACTGTGCATAGCCGCGCTCAATAAACGCCTCATCAACAGAGAGGCCCAGATTCGGGTTGGTGATGTATGCGTTCGAGGCCTCCCGATGCGCACCAGCGTCCAGCAGGTGTTTCGGGAATTCGTAGAGCACCGGCAGAAACGATTTGTCTTCGATCTTGCCGTCGCGCACCTGGCGGGCGTACAGCAGTTTTTGCCGAAATACGCCTGCAGGTGGCTCATCTGACTGGGTGGTGGCCCAGATGATGAAACCCTCCGGGCGAGATGCCAGGCCACCTGTAGCCTCGCGAAGCATCGCCTCAGCATTGGCGCGTTTACCGAATACCCAAAGTTCGTCGATGAAGACGCCGATGGCTTTCTTGCCGGAGACTGTCTCGCTGTCCGCAGCGACAACTTTCAGTGTCGCGCCAGTCTGACGGTGAGTAACAAGGCGCATGTACTCTTTCATGTCCATCAACGCCTTAAGCTCGTCATCAGCGTTGATCATGTCCCTGATAGGAATGAACGAGTTGTCTGCGATTTCTTTGGTCGGTGCGAGGATGATGAACTCGCCAGAATGGCGCCAGTTAAGGATCAAGGCCGTCAACATGATGCCGGCGGCGATTGTCGACTTGCCGTTCTTCTTACTGATGAGCAGCAGAAACTCGCTGATCATCCGACGCCCGCTGTCCGGGTCGTACGCGCCAAAGATCGCGGCGACGAACTGGTTTACCCAGTCCCGTACCGTCTCGCACATCAGCGGACTGCCAGTGGCGTCAACCATGCGCAGTGCGCCGAACACATCTAACGCCTCATCGGCTTGATCAGGAAAGAGTGGCTCGAAAGGAATCAGGGTTTGACGGGCGACGATGCGCGTCTCCCAATCAGGGCAGGCCGTTGTCCATTCCATCATTTCACCGATCTCAGCGGACCGCGCCGGGTCCCGAATTTGCCGTTCGCCACCTCATCGGCCCTCTGCTTGGCCTGTTCCTTCTTGCCACCTTCCGCCTTGCGCTGATGGACGAATGGCATCAAAGCCTTCGCCGCATCAACGCGCAGCTTTGGTTCTGTGCCAAGGTCGTTCATGACGGCGAGGAGAAAATCCTTTGGATCTCGATGCGAGAGTGCTGCCCCCAGATCAAACCCGGCCGGCTCTGGCTCTTCGGCATGCGGCTCAGGATCATCCTGGACGCCATCGGCATTAACACCTTTAACATCCTTGTTAATGGCATGCAGGGCGTTCAATTTGAACAGCTCGGCGACCACATCTGGGTCTTTCGCCAAACGCGAACCCGCTGCAGAGGCCGATTTCTCGGGGCATCCGGCGGCAATGGCTGCGTCTTTATTGGACGCACCTCCCCTCACCGCGTCGATGAAAGCGCGTTTCTTGGGTGTTAAAGCCATTAACAAAAACCTGTGCGAGGAAAAAAATCTGCGAATGGGATCGGGCGCGGTCTGGAAGTGATTGACACCCTATATTTAGACCCCCCCCTCATAGAGCGAGCCTAACGCACCGTTTCGGTGCATTCATGAATGAGAATCCATCGCATTGCCGACGAGCGGTCATTCTGCCGTGCCTGCCTGTCGCGGCTTGCGACTGGGCGGACCTGACCTGCCCTTGCGAGGCGAGAACACGTCATCGATCTGCCAGCCTGCGCTGAGCCTGTACTCAATCGCATTACGCGAAAGGTTCAGATGGCGTGCCCATTCGTTCATGCACATCGTTAAGCCATGTGCGCTGTAGCGTCGATCAGACTTGAGCCTATGGGTCGTAGCCATCTTGTCGAAGCCACGCTGCTGATTGCAGGTCGCGCAGCTGGCCACCAGGTTCGCGGGAGAGTTGTCATCTTTGGTGTCATTCAGGTGGTCGACATGCATGTCATCCCAGGTGACCCGAGCCGAGCACCAGTGGCAGGCGAACGGGCCATCACCATGATGAGCGTGATATACAACGCGATGCTCGTAGACCCGGCTACTGGATGCCGTACGCAACGGGTGGTCAGGGACATAGGCCTGCTTGTATCCATGCGTGTGGGTGAGCAAGCCAGGCTTTACTACTACCGCCTTGTCGGTCGTACCGCGACGGCGCTGCCTTGTGTAGTGCTTCTCACACAGACCTGCGCCTTTTCTGTTGGCCACGCTGAGGCATCCAGCAACACGGCAACTCACCGACTGGTTCTGATTCATTTGCATTGGGTCACCCGAATCGGTCTGCTTGCTCTTCGCGCTGCTTCACTGATGAGTGACAGGAAGCGCATAGGGACATCCACTTGGTCTTGTCCCAGAAGATCGCCATGTCTCCGCGATGCGGCACGATGTGGTCGACCACAGTGGCCGATGTCACTCGCCCTTCACGCTCGCAGTACACGCAAAGCGGGTGAGCGTTGAGCCATCCCTCGCGCGCCTTCTGCCACTTGTAGCCGTAGCCTCGCTGGTGTGCAGTCGTCTTGGTCGCGCGCCATGAGTTGGTGTTGACGACCGTGACGCGTTCACCTTGGATCTTCACCCTGCTTCCCAGCGTCTTGAGCCTTGGCATCGGGTTCAACCTTGCGTGAGGGATTGATCAGTGACCGTGCTCGGTCAGCTGCAATGGCGAACCACTTCGCTGCGCGTGCTCGACGTGCGGCGCAAGCTGAACAGGTCATGGGGCGAGCTCCAGCCGCATACCGCGCAGCGCAGTGGCGACCACCTTGTCGACGTCAGGGTCGAGGCCGGTCCATTCGCTGAACCAGGCCACGGCGTGCAGATAGGGCATCACCCACCAAGCCCACTTGATCGTGAACGTGATAGTGCTGATCGCCATTCAGGCCTCCACCTCGTAGGTGAACTGGTCATCCCGGTTCAGGTTGGTCACGGCGCGATGTGAGTCGAACGCCGCTGCCGGGCGGATTGATCTGGTGTACAGCGAACTGGTCTTGCCCTCGAAGCGCTCGCGGTGGACAACACGGCGACCGGACAGCAGCTCAATGACCACAGCGCCCAGAACGTTGTTGACGGTGATCTTCATGACTTACTCCGCGCCACGAAACGGACGCATCTGAATCTGTGGCGCGGATTACCGGGCCTTCATCGCTGATGAATACATCGACTCACACAGCTGGCCGGCTATTCGGCTTCGGTCAAGCGCTGCTGCCAGACTTCCCGCTTCGTCGTCAGCCTCTCGACGCAGGTCGGCGAGCAGATCGGCAAGGTCGTCTCTTGTCTTGCCTGTGCTGGCAAGGTCGGCAGTGCAACGCTTTCGCTTGGCAAGCAGATCGGTGACTTGCTGCTGCAGGCTGCGAGCGCGGTCATCAGCAACAGCAACGGCAGCCGTGACGTGCTCAACTTGTTCGGTCGCATGGTCAGTAGCCTTGTTCGCATCAGCGGTGAGTTGACGCTGTAGGGTTAGGGTCTTGCCGATCGACTCAGCGCGGGCGGTGGCCACATCACGCTCACCCGTCACGGTAACGAGAGATTGCTTTGTGTCCTCGAGGCGCAGATAGGTAGATCCCAAGACTGCGGCCAGGGTCAGCATGATCCAGGCCCAGAGCGGAACCGCCTTAATCAAGGCCTTCATGGGCTTGCCCGGTCCACGGCTTCACTGACCTTGTCCGCTGCCTTGCTGGCGGTGTCAGCGGCCTGAGTGGCGCTGCTTGCTGCCGCCTCAACTTTGCCCGCTGCCTCCTGCGTTTTAGCCGCAAGGGTGTTCAGGCGCAGATCACGCTGCCTGAGGGCTTCGTCATAGCCGCGGCGAACCTCGGCGACTTGGTTCGTGTACCAGCTGCCCAGCGACCAGTGTCCGATTTGGAAGCCCAAAACAACGCCGCCAGATACCAACAGCAGCGCGATCACCCAGACTTCGGCACGCTTCCACCAGCGGCGGGCAATGAAATTGAATGCACATCTTTCCATCACTTGACGCCTCCAAGCTGGGACCGCAAGCGCGAAATCTCATCGCTCTGGCTGGTCACTTGGGCTGTGAGTTGCGCTACCTGGCTCGTCAGGGCTTCGATCTTCCCTTCCATTCGGCCAACTGCCGCAGCGAGTTCGTTCCGCTCCTTGGCAAATTGGTCGGCTCTGGCTTCGGCTTCCTTGCGAGCGGCGCGTTCAGAATCCAGAAGTTCGTTGAGCCGGCGGACGGTGCCGATATCGGCGTTGTCCATTGCCCGGTCAGCTGCATCCCGCGACAGGAATTTGCGTAACCACAGGAAGCCAGCGAGCAAAACAGTCCCGGTACCACCCAGCCAGGTGGCTGTTCCTGGGCCAAGGTCGGTTGGGTCCATTGCTACTCCAGAACAGAAAGTTATTAGGCGCGCTTGTGCGGGTTCAGCGTGCCGAACAGAAGCTCGACACCTGTGGTGAAATGGGTCTGCGCGATGTGAGTGACACATTTGTCGGCCACCGAGCTGCCTTCAATCAATCCGAGCAGCTGCTTAATCGAAGATTCGAGACCTGCAACCTTGGTGATCAGCCGAGCTTGGTAATCGACCTGCACTGCGCCAACGATCTCTTCAACAACCCCGATCGGCAAACCAAAGCCAGACGGGTTGGCCTTGCTGGTCAGCATGTGGTCAGGCGTATACACGGCACCCAGTACGTGCGTCGCTGAGCGATAGAAATGTCCAGCACCAAAGCCGAAATAGCTGACGTATTCGGCTTGTTCTGACTTGAGCAACTCCTTGGTCACAGTGAGGAAATCTTCGCCGCCAGTCTTCGCCAGGTATCCCAGCGACTGCCGAAACTTATCTGCGTCACCGGCAACCACTGAGTCGATAACGTCTTTGATCTCGCGCTTCACAGATTCGGTCATTGCGTGTGCTCCAGAAATGAAAAAGGCCCACCAGATGGCGAGCCTTGAAATAGGTTGAGGATCTTTCTCCCCTGTCCGCCAACGCTACCCCGAGCACACAAGAGGATATGAGGCACGTTGACTGCCGGTGTTCTTTCCGTACGCGTGACTTCCGGCTATACCGCGTCCAGGCCCTGCCCGTAGGCCCACCCTGGCTATGGCGACGCGCAGCAACATAAAACAAAAGTGTTGTGTTAAAACAAAAGTGTTGTAGAATGGAATCATCCACACAACGAGGCGGGGTGATGAAGTTCAGCGAGTTCAGACGATGGTTGAAGGCCCAAGGGGTGACCTTCGAAGCAGGCAAAGGAAGCCACTTCAAAGTCACCGCCCCGAACGGCAACAGGACAACCTTCGCGGATCACGGGGCTAAGGAAATGCCCGAAGGGACCCGCAAGGCGATAATCAAACAACTGGGGCTCTGAGAGCCCCCTTCGCCTATCTGAACGCTGAACGATCACCTCCGGGGAGTGACCATGTACAACTATGCAATTCGGTTTGAAAAAGACAGCACACCGGGCCTTGCCGTTTTTTGCCGCGATCTTCCGCAGCTCAACAGCTATGGCGACGATGAGGCGCACGCTCTGCGTGAAGCCGTGGACGCCATTGAAACAACCTTGTCGATTTACGTCGACGAGCGTTTGCCAATCCCAGAAGCAACTCCACCTCAGGCTGGCGAGCATGTTGTCTACCTGCCCGCCGTTACCGTGGCAAAGATCGTTCTCTGGAACACGATGATGGAGCGCGATATGCGCAAAGCCGATCTGCGCCGCCTGCTGGGCGTTCACCAGGTGCAAGGCGACCGACTGGTCGATTTCCTGCACACATCGAAGATGGAACAGGTTGAAGCGGCGTTGGCTGCGCTGGGCAAACGCCTGGCCGTTTCGGTCGAATCAGTCAAAGCGGCATAAATTTTTTGACTGCTGTTGTCCGGGGATCTTTTGTCCCCGGACGCATGTGCTAATGGGTGCCGCCGCAAGGATTCGAACCTTGGGCCCTCCACTAACAAGGCGGATGCCCTGACCGGCCGAGATATCGCCGCAGAAACAAAAAGCCCCGCACTTGGCGGGGCTAGCTTCTGAATCGCGCTCAATTCGCCATTACTTGCACGACCTCTGCGCTGTAGAACTTCACAGGCGCAGGCGCGATGAAGCGCCAATCTTGATCAGGGCCGAGCCCATAACCAGTAACAGCAGCGTTTCCCACCATGTTGCCTGCGCTGTCCACAAGCTTGAATATGATGGTCGCTGAAGAAAGCGTCTGCCCCGTTTCGTTATGAGCAATCCCCTGAACCCCAGATAGCCCATTGGAGTCGGCACGCCGGAGTTCGGTGATGGAAAGCTTATC
Organism: Pseudomonas sp. GW821-FHT02A11; assembly: GCF_059421985.1. Taxonomy (NCBI): domain Bacteria; kingdom Pseudomonadati; phylum Pseudomonadota; class Gammaproteobacteria; order Pseudomonadales; family Pseudomonadaceae; genus Pseudomonas; species Pseudomonas sp. GW821-FHT02A11. The sequence goes on along the minus strand of NZ_JBWKWB010000026.1, from coordinate 55,872 downwards.
AGCCGCGAAAGCCTGGGCGGTCATAAGTAGCGACAGTGCAGCGATGATTTTACGCATAGAAGGTTCCTGAAATTAGGACCCTACGATCTCCGAAGCCCACGATGCTGTCAATATGATGGCGACTGATTAATGACGCTTAGATTCGAGATATTAAAAACCCCAGCGCTTGGCTGGGGTCTTATGGATCGGGTGTCGCGCTGAATGCGTTGAACACCGTGCCATGAAAACAGGTGTTTATCCGGCCTGAAAGAACTTTTTACGCTGCCTCGCGAAAATGTTCCAAAGCCGAGTCCACCCAGGCCACCCCCTGCCGTACGACTTCCCGCGCGGAGCGCTCCGACATCTTGTTGGCCTCGCCGATCCTGACCATCGTCCACTTGGCGCCGAAGTACCACCAGATGAAATCGCCCATCTGCTGGTTGCGCTTGATGAGACGGGCGAGGATCGAGTCAACGACCATCGCGGCGTCATCAGTGATCACGTAGGTCATGGCGCTCGGCTCAGCGCAGCACTGGTTCATGAGCGCCGCCAGTGGCGACACATAGCGCGGAACACCCATCCCCGACATCCGCCAGCTGCCCCACTGCTCCAGCAGGTACTCGGTGTCGCCCAGCGGCTTGTCGGTGTACGTTCGTTTCTTCATGCCGCTTTCCTCGGATCTGGATCGTTAAGGCCGAACAGCTCTTTCAGCAGCTGATCAGCGATCTTGTTCTTGGCGTGGCCTTCGGTGATCCACCGGCGGGCATAGTCCTGGAAGCCGAGGCTGCCACGGTGATTGCCCCAGTCGGCCACCATGTCCATGAGCGCGGCGGCGCCGATCCGGCCGTTGGGCTTGTCGAGCAGTAAGCGGTTGCCCTGCTTGAGGAAGTCCCGTTCACCGGAGGTGAGGATCTTGCGCGGCAGTGCCGCAGTTACGTTATTCATAGTCAGGTCTCCCCTTCGAACGACCGGTTAATTTCAGGACGCGGCCCATCTCAACTTCCTCGTCGCTGGGCGCCTTACCGCCGAACGGAACGAAGCGCACAAACCTGCCTTCCTGCTGAACCAAACAGGTGCCCTGTTTGCCGTGGCGGCACTTGCCAACGATCAGCTCGGTTACACCGTTCTGGCCCTCTTCGCTTTCCATGTCGCGGTGAACAAGGATCACAACATCAGCATCCTGCTCAACCTGACCACTGTCGCGAATGTCACTTGGCCGTGGGCGCTTGTCCGGGCGATTGGTAGGGCCACGATTGAGCTGCGCCAGCACGATCACAGGCACTTTGAGCTCCTTGGCCAGGTTCTTGAGCGCGGTGGAGATCTTGCCGATCTCGAGCGTCCGGTTCTGACCGCCGGCGCCAGCAATGAGAGTGATGTAGTCCACCACGATCACGTCCAGGCCCTCACGGCGCTGGCACTGGCGGGCGATCGAGCGGATACGCGCGACAGTCATTCCAGCCTGATCGCTGATATACAGACGCGCCTTGCAGAGCTTGTCGACGGCGCCGGTGATCTTCGGCCAGTCGTCATCATCGAGCGTGTCACCCTCGTCCAGCCGGGTCAGGTCCACGCTGCCCAGCGAGGCGATGTTGCGCGTTACCAGCTCTTCCTTGGTCATCTCAAGAGAAAAGATTAGGCCTGCGCCAGCGAGCTGCATGGTGACGTGCTGGGCCATCTGAACGCCGAGGATGGTCTTGCCCGATGCTGGAAGGCCAGCGACCACCACCATGTTGCCTGGGCGCAGTCCGCGAATCAGCTTGTCCAGATCGGGGATACCCGTCGTGAGCCCCTTCGGCGCGGTCTTGCTGAACTTGGCGTCGATGGTGTCGATCACTGTCGTCAGCACGTCGCTGACCTTGTGATAGTCCGGCTCACCATCATCCAGGTCGCGCAGGTCGGCCATGGCCTGCTGACCGCGAGCGATGATCTCGGCAACAGGCAGGTCGTCATTGGCTGACTGACTGATCGCCTGGGCCGTCTCCACGACCTTCCGCAGCACGGCGCGCTCGCGGATCACCCGGGCGTAGGTCTTCCAGCTCGAGGTGCCTTGGGCGTTCGCCTGGATGGTGGCCGCGTACCCCAGCATGCTGTCGCCGCTGGGCAGGTACTGGTGATGCTCGCTCACCATCACCACGTTCACCGGGTCGCCGGCCTCATGACAATCAAGGATTGCACGGAACAGCGCGGCGTTCTCGATCTCATGGAAGTCTGACGCGCTGACCTTGGTGGTGATCTCGTCAATCAGCAGCGGGTCAATGAACATCGCCCCGAGCACGCCATACTCGGCGTCGACGTTGAACAGTTCTCGGCTCATGCGGCACCTCGCGCGGATTCCCAGCGAAACAGCACTGCGAGGCCGCCCTTGTCGCGAAGCCGATCCACGGCCCGGTCACCGAGGCACTGGCGCAGATCGGTCATGCCGAGGTTGCTCACCACGATTGTCGGCTTGCGTTGCTCATACCGGCCATTGATGACTTCGAAGAGCACGGTGCGCTCAAAGTCGGTCCCATGCTGAACGCCAACCTCGTCGATGACCAACAAGTGCGGGAGCACCAGGTCGGCATAGACCTTAGATTCAGACCGGTCACGGTTACCGAACGTGTCCTTGACCGAGCGGATGATGCCGCCAGCAGTGGTATAGCGACCGATCAGACCCTGTGAGCCGAAGTTTTTGATCAGCTGCTGCAGGATGCCGGTGGCCAGGTGAGTCTTGCCGGTGCCGACCTGACCCAGCAGCATCACCGAACGGCCGACGCCGAAGTTTTCGCTGAATGCATCGACGTAACCGGTGGCCATGTTCCAGGCACGGAGCTTGTCCTGACTGTTGCCGGCGGACCAGGTGTCGAGCGAGCAGCTCTGAAAGCGCAGCGGGATACCGGCGTCGAGCAGGCGCTCATTGGTCAGGCGGTCACGGTGGATCATCACGCCGATGGCACGAATGACAGAATCGCCGGAGTGACGCTTGTCGAAGTTGCAGCGGGGGCAGCCATACCAGTGAGGCCCTGCACCAAACTGCTCAACAAGCGAGTCGGTGAACTGGCCATGGTCCACGCACTCTCGCAGCGCGGTCTCGATGGTGTGTCGAATAATCATCAGAGGTTCCCCGCGATTCGGTATTGCCCATCTGGACCGAGCTCAAGACCTTCCTCGTAGTCGATCTGGTCGAAGCCTGTGTGCCGGGAAGGCGCGCCAGTTCGAGCTGGCTTCAGAACATCGAGGTAGCGCTTCTTGTTCAGCCAAGTGGAAGCCATGGGGACGTATTGGCCATCGTCCTTGGTCCAGTCTCGAGATACGGAATGTTGGCCAAGGGCAGTCATCAAGGTCTGGCGCATGTTGGCGTCTGGCTTGAGGCGCTTCCATGCAGCTGCTGCCTCTTGCTTGCCCTTCCCGTTCGGGTAGAGCTTCCAGAACACCTCGAAGCCTTCCATCGGGTCGGGTTTAACCGAAGGTTTTTCAGTACTTGCTGCTTCACTCAGTACTTGCTTACCTTCAATACTTACTAGTGTCGGATTTGCCGGATACGGCTGAGCCGTTTCCGGTGAAGCCGGATACGGTGATTCCGGAAGCGGTGTTTCAGACACCAGATAATTGATCTCGCCGAGCACTCCAGACTCTGATCTGTCCTGCCGACGAGCGACGTAACCAGCATTGATCAGCTCCTGCAGAAGTCCGTAAACACCATCACGACCGGTAGGCTTGCAGGAATGAGCGGTCTCGCCGCGCAGGTGAGCAACTGATATCTCCCAGTGGTCAGGCTTGCCCAATAGAAACACCAGCAGGCCGCGTGCAGCCCAGCTCAAGCGCGAGTCCTCGCTGATACCTTTGTTCAGCAGATAGAAATTACCCTCAGGGCGAGGGGCGCGAATAATGCTCATGCCCTACCCTCCATTCCACCTACCAATCTCAGGCCCTTTCCACCGGTGCCAGCCTCCAGAATCTCGTTCAGAAGGACTTGCCCGTCGTCCGACATGCAGAAGTGATAGCAATGCTCTTTGATGGCGGTTTGTACGGCCTCGAAGCTCGCTCTGAAAAACTCCCGCGCAGGGCTTACCCTGTCAGCCTCAAACATATCGTGCAGAGTCAACTCGACATGGCGAGGGTCCTCGACCTCCCCATAGCACAGCAAAGTAAATGGCAGCGGCGAACTGGTTGAGTCGGATAGCTCGTTACGGCGCTGCATAGGTGATCGAGTAGTCATGCCGATTTTGAAAACACCCGGCATGCATGGATTGCTCATGCAGTAGACGAAGCCCCAGGCGCTCATTGCAAAGTCTCCCCCGCAGGGCGGCAAGCACCACTCACGGGCTCGCCAGTCAGTCGAGAGACCAGTTCACGGATAACTGCCATGGTGTCGATCGAGCTGACGCGCGCCTCCTCAATCTCCAGGGCATGCGGTGAGTCGTTGGAAATGGCTTCGTTCACCCGGCGGGCATACAGCAGCCCTGCGCGCCCCAGGTCCGTATCGCTCAGACCTTTGAACACTTCCGGTGGGTACGGTGAGCAGCCAGGTGCTACGCGCGGAATCTTCAGCACTGGCTCAGGCCCGCCCTCGATCGCGTGCTTGCGCATCTGTACCCAGTGCTCTGCCGAAACCTCGCTGGCACATGCACCTGTTTTGCGCTGGAACAGCGTTTGCAGAGCCCAGAAGGCGTGCACAAGCTCCATGTAGGCTTCGTCCTGAAACTTGATCTCTGCGCCCTCTTCGATGGACTCAGAGACTGACCCGACCATTTCGAAGCAGAACAGCAGCAAAGAAGCGTCTGAGTGCTTCCTGAGCTGATCAACGTCGATAGGCGCGGCCATGTTCTGCGTCGGAAACTTGAGGATATTGGTCATTGCGCACGCTCCAGCCGCTCGACGAGCGTGCGCAGTTTGCGTTTCAGCTTCGTCGTCAGATCGCGCTGGGTTTTCCACCGGCCATAGGCGGCGTTGGTGAAGTCGAGCACCGGAAGGTACGCATCGTCATCAGGGTCAATACGACGTCGTTCATCGCCATACGGGCGACCATGGGCCTGAAAGAAAACGGTGTACATGTCGTTCAGCTCACGCCGGAACGAATTGCGCTTCGTCTCAGCCAATTGATACAGCACTGCGGCCTCGGCGATCAGCTCCATGTGCGCCTGTTCGTTGAAAATCTTACTCATGGGTATCTCCAGCAGTGCCGAACAGCTCGGCCAGGTCAATATCAAAAACAGCCGCCCAGGCAGCGGCAGGCCAGGCCTTTACGCCTTCGGCGTAACGCTTGTCTGGAACTGTTTTAGGGGTGACGCCGTTGGCCTTACACCAGCGCCGGAGGTTGACGAAGCTGAAGCTGCGATTGAGTGCAGCCTCGACCTTCAGGATCGTCGCGTGACGCGCGCTGAAACCAAGTTCGTCTCGAAGGCGACTGGCTTCGCGCATGGCGGCGCTGGCGGTCGCCATTGCCGTTGCTTCGCGGCGGGAACCGATTTCGGCCTTTGTCTGAATAGCGTGGTCACGCTGCTCGATCGCCAACTGTTCCGAACGCTTCGACGCCAGCAGATGTTCAAGAGCGCTGATGTAATCGCGGGGTAGCACCGGGGCTGGTTGATTGCGCTGCTGCACCATGTCCCAAAACTCACGCACCAACGTTTTCTTGAAGGCGCGGACGATGGCAGTGTTGCGCATGTAGGTCAGAAGCAGCGTCGATTGCTGCTCGTTGAGGAATGCGTACTCGGTCGGGCGGCCTCCGGTACTTTCGGATTTGAAATCCAGAAGTCCGAACTCCTCCATATCCCCCTGATAGGTGCGCACCAGCTTAATGACGCTGGCGTGATCAACCTCGCAGCCAGCAGCGATTGCGAGCGTAGTGGTGACGGCATCGCCGTCTTTGATGATGACGATGGTCATACCCCACCCCCGACATGCACCGCGTCGTGAGAAGCGCCAGCGTGGCGGCCTTTCCAAAGGAAATTCCCGGAAGCGAAGGTTATTGCCTCAAGACGGCTTTCGAGCTCCGTTGCCATCGGGTTGCCCCAGCCGCCGAGGGCGGGAACGACCTGGGATAGCAAGATCGAACGTAGCTCGTTGAAAACCGCACGGGCCTCGTTCATACGTGCCATTTGCTCGGCACCCACCACCACAATGTCGAGCAGCTCGCCTTCAGTGGTTTCAAGCGCGCCACGATTGGCGAGCATCAACTTTCGTGGCGCGCGCATCTTCGGAATTGCTGCTGGTAGGAGACTCATGCGAAAGCCCTCGACCGTGTGTCACGGCGGTAGACGCGACGACGGGTACGAGCGCGCTCAATGAGCTGAGGCGCAACTTTCGGCCCGACATAAGCGGTAAGGCCGTCGGTCATCAACATGGATTGAGGTACAAAGCTGTATTGCCCGCCTGGCAGAGCGCGAGGCGCCCGGCGCGTGCGGGGAATGTGCAGGTCGAGCAGCGCCATTGCCTCGGCAGCTTCCTCCTGCACACGCTTGCCGTTTTCACAAAGCGGGACCGGCTCACCTGGGCGAATCTGATTCCAAGCAAAACGATCAGCCAGGATTTCGTTGACGAAGCCGATCGCCCGGTGACATTTGTCGTGGACTTCCTTGTTCTGAATGCCCCACAGGTCGAAGACGAAATGGTTGTCCAGCTTGTGCCCGATCTCATGCTGGACGATGAACGGATAGATCTCGTCGTCGTGGAGCTGTGACCAGTCGATTTCAGGGCGCTGAACGCTGCGCATTTGCCCTGCGTTAACGCTCGTGGCCAGCTGAATGACGATTTCCTCTTTCAGGTACTTGCTGTCGATGGCAGCGTCCTCATGAACAGCAAGCCCAAAGGGATTGAACATCCCCCAAGCGCCGCCCAACTGCTCAAATGTTGAAAGCCCAAGGCAGCAACCCGCCTGTTTAGCGAGCTCGGCAAGTTGGCGGTACTGAACGCGGCCAAGCCGCAAAGTGGTGTCGGTCTTCATTGCGCCGACTCCTTAGCAAGTTGTTGCGTCCGGCAATAACCGGTGGTATTTTCTGGGCGTGACATATCGTTCTCCTGGAACGAAGATTCAAGAAAGTCCATTGGCGTGGACTGGTTAAGAAGGCTCGCGGAATGCGGGCCTTTTTGTTGCCTACTGAAAAGTCAGCCGGACAACAAATACTGGAATGGGCGCTTGTTCATTTCTTGCTCCCGATCAGATCGGCAAACGCCATCAAATGGAAGTGGCTGAAAAGGGACTCAGCAGGCCCTTCCAGCTGCGGCTCTAATGTGTTTATGCAAAGGCTACTCATATACCGAGGGCCTTAGGAGGGTCGAGTTTTACCTTGGCGTAGGTACTGGATGCCTGAACAGCGGAATCGACCTCCTGTTGAGGATGGCACTGTGCGAGTATCTTTTGATTCAAGGTCGGAGCGAGATGCGGTCTGGACTTCTTCGGGCGCTTGGACTTTTCCCACTGAATGTCGGGGCGCAGCTCATCACGACTCACAGCGCCGTCGGTTGCATCCTCGATTTGAATTGCGCGCTCTGCAGTGATGGAGCGGTCGCCGGATATAAGTCGAGACAAATAGGACGCTGTGACCCCAAGCTTTAAGGCGAGCTGTTTTTTCCCTCCCCGAGGCAGCTCAGCTGCGTATTTCGAAAGCTCCATGATGTTTACCCATTGGAATACTTGGTACGTAGGTTACCCAGTTTACGTACCAAATCAAGGTAATTTCCCCACTGGGAAACAAAAGGTATATTTGAGGTATGGACATCAAAGACATACGCAAAGCTAGGCTTAGGCAGCTCATCAATCTCAAATTCGGAGGCGTTATGGCACGCCTTGCCGAAACCATAGGGCGCCAGTCGTCATACGTGGCGAGACTACTGGCGGAGAGCTCAGATCACAGTAGGAACATTGGCGAAAAGCTCGCCCGTGAGATTGAGGAAGCTTGTGACCTCCCTTACCGGTATCTTGACGCGCCTCTGGACGCTGAATTTCTCCCGGACGGATCGGGATGGGCAATTGGCTCACGCGGGGATGATCCGCAATCGGTGCTGGACGGTATAGAGATTCGAGACACGCTGCAGATACCAAAGCTTGATATCGGATTTGAACCAGGCGTTCTCGTTTGGGGGGTGCCGTCAGGGCATGATCGGATGATCAGTTCTATCGGACTGCACTCAGCATGGATACGCACTCATCTATCGGTAACATCCCCCTCCAATCTTCGTGTGATTAGCGCGGTCGGAAACTCAATGGAGCCATTAATCATGGATGGTGACTTGTTGCTCATTGACACTGGCATCCAAGAGTTCACGAGGGACGGAGTGTACGTTCTGTCTCATCTGGGCCAGATCATGATCAAACGAATTCAGCGGGTTCTGGACGGGCTTCGAGTGTTTTCGGATAACCGAGTCTATGTCGAAATGACGTTCCCGGCGGATAGGGAGCACGAAATTCAAATTCATGGCCGCGCGGTTTATACCTGGACTGGTACAAGCCTATGACCAAAATGTTGTACGAACCCGCCACGGCGGGTTTTTTTTTGCCTGAAATCTTTTCCAAAAGGTATTGACCAAAGATTTCCTTTTGGTAATCTTTGTTCCATCGCATTCATGCATGGAGCTTTTCAGATGATCACTTCGACCACCATCACCGCACATGGCATAACAGGCTTTCTGGGCCGTGGCGCTGCGCAACGTGAGTTGGAATGTTTGCTGGAAATTGCGGCTGGCAAGACATCGAAACAGGCAGCAAAGGGCTTGGGATGTACGCCGAGCACAGTCGAAAAGGCGGTTGAGCGCATCTTTTTCAAGCTGCGGGTAAGTAGTCGGGCAGCGCTTGTCGCCAAGGCCTTTGCCATGGGTTTGATCTCGTTCGCCGGCGCCGCCAGCCCTTCCCCCGAAAACCATCAGTCCGAAAACGAACACGACGGCATCCTGATCGCGTAACGCCGAAGCAGCGGCGTGCGCCTTCGATGTGAGGACGCAGTCCGGTGCTGGAACCAACACCTGAAACCGTGGGAGCTAATTGATGATCAACCTGAATATCCAGATCGGGGCCGGGCCCGCCCACCGAGCGGCACCTGCCGGTCAGGCCAGCACGACAAAACCAAAGCTGACCACGATCAAAGAGCTGGCCGAGGTCATAAAGATGGACCGGAGCGCAGCGCGGCGCTACGTGTTGCGCCTGGGCATCGAGCCAAAGCGTGCGCGCACATCGTCGAGCGGATTCCAGACCGCTTTAGTATTCACGCCGGAACAGGTCGAGCAGGTCGTGCAGGCAAGGTCGGCAGACGGGTACTGCTAACAGGCGTCAGCGCAGAGCCGCTTAGAAGTTAAGGCGGCTGTACGGTGATCAGCGAAGCCTGACCCATAACCCAACTGATTTTTGCGAAAGCCAACAACGCGGCCGGGATTCGTTCGGCCTGAAATAAGGAGATTCACCAAATGTTGATACTCAGCCGAAACGTCGGCGAAGCCATTCTGATTGGTAACGACATCACAGTCACCGTCCTCGGCGTCCAGCAGGGCCAGGTCCGCATCGGCATCACGGCACCGAAAGACGTCGCCGTTGATCGCTCTGAGATCCGCACCCGCAAGATCGAGAACCCACGTGCCGAGGTGGCCCATGCAGTCAATTGATCGAATCACTCTGGTGCTGCGCGCCAAAGAGGGCGAGACGCTTACCCCGCTCCTGCAGCACGTCACTCTGGGCGCACCCGTCGCCATAGGCACCGGCGTCGCTGTCATTGCCGGCGCCAGCGACCGCGATGTCCTGGAGGCCAGCCTTGGCAGTGACGAATTCAATATCGACGCCCGCATCAAGGAGGTCGCCGCAGAGGTCGACGCTCGCAACCTGTTTGCGCGCATCAACCCAGTAGGCGCCAGCCCTGACGAACTGGAGCAGGGACGCAATGGTTTCGTCGATGAGCGCACCCACGCGGATTACCTGATCTTCCTGGCCGGCTTCAACGCCGCACTGGAGACCGTCCCATGCGAATCCTGATCCTCGCCCTGCTGGCGACCTTGGCCAGCCTCGCCCACGCCGAACAACCCCAAGTGCTGATTGACGTTCAGCACGACTCCGTACGCGGCGTCACTTGCTGGATCACCCCAGCCGGGGGCATCAGCTGCTTGCCGGACAGTTCGCTCCCACAGAACGCCACCCCTGACACTCAGAAGAATCGGGCCTCTCAGACCAGTTTGCCCTCCCGAATCTCTGGGTTCGACGCCGGTTCGCTCCCACAGGCAGAGAAGGTCCAACTATGAGCATGCTCACCCAAGGTTCGCAGCTGACCGTGCGCACCGAGTTTGAAAGCCTGGGCGATCGCCTGATCCGTTTTGGGCAGGCGCTCAAGACCCCAGAAACCACTGTTGGCCAGCTGACAACCTTGGCCAACTCCTGCGGCATCGCGCTGAAGCTGCGGGCCGTGGCCGAAAGCAACGAAGGTGAAGCGCCGATCTGACGCATCAGTTCCATCACCAACGCAAAACCTGACGAGTCAGGAGTAAGACCGAATGCGCTACATGACCATCAGGAAATTCGCCAGCGAGTCTGGCTACAGCGAGGACGCTATCCGCTCGAAGATCCGCGATGGAATTTGGCGGCTTGGCGAAATCTGGTTCAGGGCTCCGGACGGCCGGACGCTGATCGACACACAGGGATATGAATCATGGGTAGAGACGGGCGGGGAGTTCGGGCGATCTCCGATTCGAGCATCGAAATCACGTTCATGTATCGGGGCGTCCGGTGCCGCGAGCGCATCACGCTCAAGCCCACCGCCACTAATCTGAAGAAGGCCGAGCAGCACAAGGCCGCGATCGAGCACGCGATTTCGATCGGGACCTTCGACTACTCGGTCACCTTCCCAGGCTCGGCGAGAGCTGCGAAGTTTGCGCCCGAGGCATCCCAAGAGACGGTTGCCGGGTTCCTTACCAGGTGGTTGGCGTCAAAGCAGAAGCACCTTTCCAGCAGCACCTACGAAGGCTATCGCAAGCTGGTCGAGCATCGGCTTGTGCCGGCGTTGGGCACGCACATGATTGTCGATCTGAAGCGGAAGACGATCAAGGACTGGCTCGACACGTTGGAGATCAGCAACAAGACGCTGAGCAATATCCAAAGCTGCCTGCGCTCAGCCATGACCGAAGCAATCGACGAGGAGTTGATCGAGAACAACCCGATGGCTGGCTGGACCTACAGGCGCAAAGAGGCGCCGACAGACGACGATGATGTCGATCCGTTCAGTCCAGAGGAGCAGCGCGCGATTATCGCAGCCGCAAACGGCCAAGCCGCCAACCTGATCCAGTTCGCACTCTGGACGGGACTGCGGACGAGTGAGCTGGTTGCACTCGACTGGGGTGACGTTGACTGGATTCGCGGTGAGGTGATGATCACCCGGGCGATGACCCAAGCGTCGAAGGGGATCGCAGAGATACCGAAGACTGCGGCCGGGCGTCGCTCCGTGAAGCTGCTCGGGCCAGCCATGGCAGCGCTCAAAGCGCAGAAGGATCACACCTTCCTGGCAGGCAACGAAGTGTTCCAGAACCCTCGGACGCTCGAGCGCTGGGCAGGCGACGGGCCGATCCGGAAGACGATGTGGGCGCATGCAGTGAAAAAGGCCGGGGTTCGGTACCGGCGCCCGTATCAAACCCGGCACACCTATGCCTCGATGATGCTTTCAGCCGGCGAGCATCCGATGTGGGTGGCTAAACAGATGGGGCACAGTGACTGGACCATGATTGCCAGGGTATATGGTCGATGGATGCCTTCAGCGGACGAAGATGCAGGCGGAAAAGCTGAAGTCCTGTGGTCCATTAATAATGTGAATTCCCCTAGCCCCGCTACGATTTTCACGAAGATCTAACAGTAGCCGAACGGCATGGTTTAGGATGCGCAAAGTCAAAATTGGAGGAAGCAAAATGGCGGTTTACGCGGTTTGGAACAATAAGGGCGGAGTTGGGAAAAGCTATCTGACGTTCCAGGTCGCCTCTGAATACGCGCAACAGAACCCTGACAAGCGCGTTCTGGTTGTCGACGTCTGCCCGCAAGCTAACTCTTCATCGATGATTCTGGGCGGAATCGAGGACGGTGAAAATGCGCTCGCAGCGATTCACCAAGGCACACCTCGGCGCACGATTGCCGGGTACATCGAGGATCGTATCCTCAGCCCATACGTTAACCCCAATACCGGGGCAAATTTCGTAACTCAGGCAAGCGCTATCAACCCTAACGTGCCAGACAACCTCTATCTGGTAGTCGGTGATGAGCAGTTGGAAATCCAGGCATCCAGGGTCATGTCTGCGACTTTTCCTGGTCCTCAAGATGCGTGGCGCATTGTTCACACATGGCTAAGCGATTTGATCAACGATATTGCCAATAGCTGGGATCAGGATGAGTACACAGTATTCATTGATTGCAATCCCAGCTTTTCCGTCTACACAGAACTAGCAATGTCGGCAGCGGACCGGTTGTTGATTCCATTTTCTGCGGACGGTTCCAGCAAGCGTGCAGTCAGAGCTGTTCTTTCCTTGGTGTATGGGATCGCCCGACAAGCAGGCCAGCAGCAGTCAGAGTTCTTTATCAACTCTAACCGATATCGAATGACCCTCCCGGAAATATATATGTACATCGGCAACAGATTGACTCAGATGAACCAGTCATCTGCGACTGCCTTCAAAACTGTTGTCAATGAGATTGGCGATGAAATCTATGAAGTATGGAAATCTAATGCCAACTTATTCTGCATTCATCCGAATGGTGCGTTAATCCCCAGCAATAAACGCCTATTCAAGGCAATGTTTCAGTACGAAGTTAACGATGCCAACACTGCTTCGGTGGTGTCGGGAGCTTCAGGGATACCTATCTCTGTGTTGCGCTCTGGACAGGCTAACGTTCTGGGCAAGCTGGTGAAAGTGAATCAAAGCCAACTGGATAAGCAGGTTCCGAACCTAGTGAACCTGGTTGCAGCTATCGAATGACAGCTTTATGACAGCCTTGTGGCTGAAAGCCCCGAGAAATAGGGTTTGGACGCGGGTTCAAATCCCCCCGGCTCCACCAAATATCAAAAAGCCGTCCTTGGACGGCTTTTTTGTGCCTGAGGTTTGGCAGGTGCAGCAAGCTCGCTCCTTTCCAGCAACCTGCCAAGCCCTGTGATACCTGGGTGGCAGAGGTCGACAAGCGCAACAGCATTACTCCTGCGCAAAGTAGTCACTGTCCAGCTGCTTGACCTCGTACACGTGCTTGACGCTAACGCCCAGGTTGTTTTCGACCATCAATCGCGCGAGTTCAACACCATCAATCAGCACCACTTTTATATCCAGCGCGAGCACCGCAGCGCGCGCTCCTTGGGAAAACTCTGACGTAGTAATAAACACCCCCTTCCGGGCACGCTGACGCGTCAGAGCGCCGATGAAGTTATCGATTTGCGGGCGATGCACGGTGTTAGTCCAGCGCTTAGCTTGCAGATAGATGACGTCGAGCCCAAGTTTGTCCTCTTTGATGATCCCATCGATGCCGTCGTCGTTGGTTGCCTGGGTCGCCTTACCTGCCTCTTTGCGCGACCCTCCGTAGCCCATGGCAATCATTAGATCGACCACGAGCTGCTCAAAGAACCGAGGGCTCGACGCCAGTACCTGTGCCAACAGGTCCTCTGCGAGCGACTGCACCAACGCTTGATGCACCTCGGCTAACTGCTCGTCCGGCGTTGTCTCGGTAAGATCAACGCTCGCTGCCAGGGGGAGATCGTTCGATTGCGACTTAGCCGTGTGGAAGTCTGCGAACTCGGGGAACCGCTTCAACCACGTCACAGTGATGCGTTCTGGGCCATTAGCCAACGTGTCCAAACCGCGTTGAGTGATCTGCACCATTCCCTTTGCAGGGATCGTCAGCAGCCCAGCCTTGTTGAGGTAGGTCCTAGCCCAACCCACTCGATTGTTGATCACAGTCTGCTGGCCAGATGGCAGGCGCTCCTTGCGCTCATCCTCAGTGAGTTGAAACTGATCGGCGACCCGTTCACGCAACTCATTAAGCTGCATCGGGACACTGTTTTGCACAGTGCTTAGCACCGGGCGCATCACACTTTGAAAGTCTGGAATTGCCATTGGTTCTCTTTACCCTTACCAGCCAGCTTCAGGCAGCGCCTTCGTTCCGATCATCGGCCGCAGCCGACGTTTTCAACATTTTCAGAATCATGAGCGCGAACGCCCGACTCTTCGTCTCATTATCGAGCACCTCGAGCGAGAGCTTCTCATAATCGGTCATTGCATCCAGAACGGTGTCCAGCACCCGTTTCGGGAAAAGGCCATGCATTACTTGATCGACGGAGTGGTTGTTCACCTGAGCCATCACATCCTCTTGGCGGCTGATGCGCTGAGCGATGCCGGTAAGGAACTGCAATTGGTCGTCGTCACTCACTTCGGCGCCGAAGATATCGTTCAGTGCGTCGATAATTTCCGAGAGTCGCTTTTTCTCCGGATCGTGAGGCTTTCCGCTACCCACATCGCTGCCGGGTTTGAGGCCGTATTCGCCACGCTCTTCATTCAGGCGCAGCTGGTATTCGGCGCGTTTACTCAGGCGATAGTGACTTAGTTGCAGCTCGCCGACATCCACGTCGTCCTGCTGTAGGCGGTCGACGCGTAGCAGCGGGTGCAAGTGCTTGGCGTAGACACAAAGCTGTTCGAGCTCTCGATCTTCATAGGGCACGATCTGCGAAAGAAACTCATACAAACGTACGAAGCTTTGCAAGTTTTTTCGGAACAGGTCGAGTTGATCGATTTGCTCGCCAGCTTCTTTAAGCGCGTGCTCGGCTTTTTTCAGGCCTGCACTGTCGCCGTTGATTTCGGCGGTGCGCTTGAAGTCCAGTGCCTGCTGGTGCGACTCCACCAAGAAGGCATAGCGCTTGGCGAAGCGTTCTTTTGCGGGTGTGCAGTAATAACTGAGCTTGCTGGCGGCCGCTTTGGGGTCGAAGAACGCCATGGCGAACGCCTCGACCTCCTGCCAGTGATAGATGCCCTCGGCATCCAGCTTCTTCTGCAGGTCATAGATGATCTGCGGGTCGGTCACATCGGTCAGCTCGGCCTTGGTGTAGTAAGGCAGGAAGGCGTCGAGAATGTCCTGCGGCTCATTGAAGAAGTCGAGGATGAAGGTTTGCTTGCTGTCACCGAAAGTGCGGTTCAATCGCGACAGTGTCTGCACGCAGTCAACACCCTGCAATTTTTTGTCCACGTACATGGCGCATAACTTGGGCTGATCGAAACCGGTCTGATACTTGTTGGCGGCGATCATCACGTTGAAGTCTTGCGTATCGAAGGCTTCAGCCAAGTCGCGACCGTTTAACCCGGCGTTGAGCAGATTGCTGTTTTCCGTTACTTCCTCTGGGATCACCTCATCCGGCAACACGCTGCCGGAGAACGCCACCAGCGGGTGCACGTCTTTGTAATCCATCTGCTGCACGTAGGCTTTCACTGCCAACTGATATCGCACCGCCTCCTGGCGGCTGCTGGTGACAACCATGGCTTTGGCTTGGCCATTCAGCAGGCCACGAATGTTGGCGCGGAAATGCTCGACGATCACCTCAACCTTTTGACTGATGTTGTACGGATGCAGGCGCACCCAACGCGCCAGCTTGATGCGCGCCTTCTTGCTGTCCACCTCGTCGTCTTCGCCATCCGGGTGGGCGATCTTCCAAGCGGTGCTGTAGGTGGTGTAGTTGCGCAGCACGTCGAGGATAAAACCCTCCTCGATGGCCTGGCGCATGGAGTACAGGTGAAACGCCTCGGGCTTATTGCTGGAACTGGCCGGCAGCGCCGGGTCGGCCGGGCGCCCGAACAGCTCTAGAGTTTTGGCCTTTGGCGTAGCGGTAAACGCGTAGTAGCTGATGCACTCATTCGGTTGGCGCGCTTGTACGGCAGCATCCAGAAGGTCTTCAGCGCTGACTTCCTCGGCGTCCAGCGCATCGCTGCCCAGAATCTGCTTCAGTTTGCTGGCCGACGATCCCGTTTGTGACGAGTGCGCCTCGTCAGCGATGACCGCATAACGTCCGCTGGCCAGCTTGGGGTATTTATCCAGCGCATCGAACAGCGCAGGGAAGGTCTGAATGGTGACGATGATGATGCGCGTCTGCTCGGCCAGCGCCTCGGCCAGTTGTTCGGATTTACTCTGATTGCCGACATCACGGCTGATCGGTTTGACGACACCTTGAGCGTGTTCGAATTGATAAATCGTGTTCTGCAACTGGCTGTCGAGCACAGTGCGGTCGGTGACGACGATTACCGAGTTGAACAGCCGCTGTCCTCCTGCGTTGTACATCGAGGCGAGTTGATGCGCAGTCCAGGCGATGGAGTTCGACTTACCGGAGCCCGCGCTGTGCTGGATCAGATAGCGTTTGCCCGGTCCTTCGGCATGGGTGGTTTCGATGAGTTTGTTGACCACTTCCCATTGGTGGTAACGCGGGAAGATCATCGTTTCCTTGGTCACCAGCGTACCGTCAAAGCCCTCGTTGGTTTTTTTGTCCAGGTGCAGAAAACGCCCCAGCACTTTAAGCCAGGCGTCTGGCTGCAACAGTCGCTGCCACAAATAGCTGGTCGCGTATTGGCTGTCGTCGGCAGGCATTGGGTTACCTGCGCCGCCTTCATCGCTACCGAGGTTGAATGGCAGAAAAAAGGTGTCTTTACCCGCCAACTTGGTAGTCATCGCCACTTCGTTCTGGCCCACGGCAAAGTGCACCAGCGCGCCGCGTTTGAAGGTCAGCAGCGGCTCGGGTTTACGTGTCAGCGGATCTTTAACCGGACGGTCGTCACGATACTGGCGCTTGGCGTTCTCCACTGACTGCTTGAACTCGCTTTTCAGTTCGAGCGTGGCAGTGGGGATGCCATTGACGAACAGCACCAAGTCCAGCCGAGGGTTGTAGCTTAGGCCACCATTGCCTGCATCACGTGCGTGCGGCGAGTAAGAAACCTCCGGCACCACGCGCAGGCGGTTGCACTGGTAGCGCTTAAAGGTGTCCGGGTTCATGTCGTGATCGGGCTGGAAACTGCACAGCTCGACTTTCACCGCCGGGAGCTTGAAGCCATGACGAAGGACATCCAAAGTGCCGCTCTGCTCCAGTTCGCGCACCAGCTTTTGCACCAGCACGTCGTCCGGGTTGTTCGGATTGGCCTTGGCGAACTTGTCCCAACGCTCCGGCCAGGCATCCGTGAAATAGCCCAGGACATCTTCGGTATACAGCGCCGTGCGGGCGTCGTAACCGCTGGCCGTGCCGACTAACCAGCCTTGGGCGGCCAGGGCGTCGATGATGTCCTGCTGGAATTGCGCTTCCTTGCTGTCCGCCATTACACGGCCTCTTGTTCTAATTCGTAAGTTGGCGCGCTGACCGGTGGTTGCCAGCTGCGTACGTCGATCTTGCCGGTGACGGCGGCGGAGATTAGGGCGGAACGGCGCTCAAAAAGCAGTACAGCGCTAGCTTCCGACTGAGCTATTAGAGCTTCATACTGAGCTTTTAACTCGCCAACCAATTTATCAATTTCGTCTCGCTCAATTTTCGGCGGGATTACAAGAGGGATGTTATAAACCTGTTCCACTCGAAGATGAACTACCGTGCTACCTGATGCCTC
This sequence comes from Pseudomonas sp. GW821-FHT02A11, assembly GCF_059421985.1. Lineage (NCBI taxonomy): Bacteria > Pseudomonadati > Pseudomonadota > Gammaproteobacteria > Pseudomonadales > Pseudomonadaceae > Pseudomonas > Pseudomonas sp. GW821-FHT02A11. Next base: position 38,352 of record NZ_JBWKWB010000026.1, on the reverse strand, counting down.
GCTTTCAATATATTTAGTAAGGCAATCAGAGGTAAGGAAGTCAAAAACAAATGGCGTCAGCTGTGAATCAATCGGGATAATGTTCATCATCCGCTGCCCCATACAAAGAGCTGTATCAGCAGGCACGATATAAACCTCTCCTGACGGGGCCTCTCGAGTAAAGAAAATGGACCCTGGCGGAGGTATACCTCTTTCTGTCCAAATTTTAAAATTATCGAGATCTGTATAAAGAGCATTATCTAGGCTTAGCTGCTGCTTTTTTATATTTGAGGTTCGAACTACTAAATATTCTCCGTCATCAACATATTCTGGAGTTCGGTTTTTACAGTCCACGATGTGAGAAATATTTTTTAGCCGCACCACTTCCCAATGTGCCGGCACCTCGCCCAACCACTCCACGCCGGAGTCTTTCATCGGCACCGTGGGGTCGAGGCCTTTGGTGACGGCTTGGGAAATCACGGCCTGGCGCTTTTCCTTGAGCAGTTCGATCAGGCGCTGCTGCTCTTCGATCAGAGCGTCGATACGGGCGGTTTCGTGGTCGAGGAAGCGGGCAATTTAGGTTTGTTCAATTGCAGTTGGGAAAGCGCCCTGAAACTTCAAAATATCAGTTGGATTAACCCGTTGATGGCTACGAGTAGCTGATTCAACCAATGATTCGAGTCGCTTTCTGAAGTTTTCAGACCTGACAAGATAATAAAGCCACTTATGGTTAAGAATGTCTGACTGTAAGGGAACAAATTCGCCTGAGCAGACAGTAAGGGCATCATGCGGTCGAGCCAAGCAAACCGTGTTTTTTCTCGGATTAAGCTTAGATATCAGAATTTGCCGGCGCTCAACCAAAAGCTTTGAGCTATCGATCTCGCTTCCATCTTCAAGCTGCCCATCGCCGGATGACTGAACAACGGGTATTGAATAGTGAAAGACCTCTTTATCGTTCAAGCTTTCAGCTCTTACAACCTTTGATGTTGAGCTGATATATGCATCGCCACGTGAGATTGTCCAATGCTCAGGAACCTCGCCCAGCCATTCTACGCCTGAGTCCTTGTATTTCGGATAAAAGCGAAACGTCATGCCGACAGGCCCTCAATCATCTGCTTGATGCGGTCTGTACAGGCTTTTAGGTCGCGGTCGATCTCAGCCAGCGGGCGCGGCGGCTTGAACACATAGAAGTGGCGATTAAAGGGAATCTCGAAACCGACAATGCCAACCTCGCCGTCCAGCGTATCGGTCTTGCTCTCGTCGATCCAGGAATTCGGCACATGGGGGATGACTTCGCGCTGGAAGTAGTCGTAAACCGATTCGCCCAGCGGCACGTTCTCGTTGTCGCGCAGGCCAGCATCCGCTTCTGGCTGGCCTTTGGTCCTGCAGATATCCGCCTCGGGGTCTCGCTCGCTTAGGGCGCTCATCAGAGCTTTGAGTTCCGGCGTGCTAAGGCTGACGCTGTGCGCGCTGAGGGCTTTTTTCAGCAGCTTGCTGAACTGCTCGCGGTTGCGGTGCAACTGGCTTGCGTCCATCGCTTGCAGGGCGGCCAATAGCTGCTGCTGAGCGGCGCTGTCGTGTTTCTGCAGGGCTTTTTCTTCCAGCACTTTGGCGATGCGCTCGGCGCTCGTTTGGAAGTTCAGGCGCAGCGGGCGTTCGACGGTGATGCGGCGGTAGCCGAAGGCGTCGATGGGGAAGATCTTGCTCTGTGCGGTTTGCTCAAAGCTGCCATACAGGCGCACCAGCTCGCTGATTTGATCCTCGGTGATGTACTGGCGCTTGCTGCCCAGCGACTTGCGCATTTTGGCGAAGTGCTGGCTGCCGTCGATCAACTGCACCTTGCCCTGGCGGGCGGCAGCTTTGTGGTTGGAGAGAATCCACACATAGGTGGCGATGCCGGTGTTGTAGAACATGTCGGTGGGCAACGCGATGATGGCTTCGACCAGGTCGTTCTGCAGCAGGTAGCGGCGAATCTCCGACTCGCCCGAACCCGCGCCGCCGGTAAACAGCGGCGAGCCGTTGAGGATAATGCCGATGCGCGAGCCACCGTCGCGTGGATCACGCATCTTGCTGACCAAGTGCAGGAGGAACAACAGCGAACCGTCAGATACCCGTGGCAGGCCTGGGCCGAAGCGGCCGTCGAAGCCCTTCACCGTGTGCTCGTCGGTAATCTGCTTCTGTACTTTCTTCCATTCCACGCCAAACGGCGGGTTGCTGAGCATAAAGTCGAAGCGTTTGTCGGCCAGTTGGTCGTTGGACAGGGTGTTACCGAGCTTGATGCTGGCCACGTCCTGGCCCTTGATCAGCATGTCCGCCTTGCAGATGGCGTAGGACTCGGGATTGAGCTCCTGACCGTGCAGCGACACGCTGACCTTGTCGCTGATGGATTGGATGTACTCATCGCCTTCGGACAGAAATCCACCCGTACCCGCAGTCGGGTCATAAATGGTGACGATGCTGTTTTCGGCGAGCTTGTGGTCCTGATCGGTAATCACCAGCGAGGTGGTGAGGTGCACTATATCGCGGGGAGTGAAGTGCTCCCCTGCAGTTTCGTTGGAGCTTTCTGCAAACTTGCGGATGAGCTCTTCGAAGATGATGCCCATGCCGAAGTTGCTGATGCGTTCGGGGCTCAGGTCAGTGGCAGCAAAGCGTTGCACCACCAGATAGAGCAGGTTTGCGTTCTCCAGCTGCTGAACGAAATCCTCAAAATGGAAATGCTCGAAAATCTCGCGCGCGTCTTTGCTGAAGGCCTGCACGTAGCTCATCAGGTCGGAAGCGGTCTGAGTGTCGGACAGCGTACCGAGCGTAAGCGGCGAGGCATTGAAGAACTGTTGGCCAGCAGCGCGCAGCAGAATCATTTCGCGCACGGTGTCAGGGCGGCCTTCCTGGGCGAAAGTCTGCTTGATCACTTCGTCCTTGGTCGGCGCCAGCACGCACTCCATCCGCCGCAGCAAGGTGAGAGGCAGAATGATGCGGCCGTATTGGGACTGCTTGAAATCACCACGCAGCAGGTCGGCAATCGACCAGAGAAATGCGGCCGTCTGGGAATGATTTTCCGTGTTCACGCAATAACTCCTTGGAGTGCGGGCAAAACGGTAAGTCTAACACCCCTAGGCGCTGATCCCGAGCATTAGCTCAGGCCTCAATCTGTCGCAACACCAAGACCATTCCCTATCCCCCAGTCAGCCAGTCAGCCAGTCAGCCAGATGCTGTGGAAAACAATTCATCGCTTGAGCATTTGATATACGTACCAAACCTTGTACCATCCTCACCACCCAAAGGTAGCCATTAGGCTTTCGTTCGCGCCACAAGGCGCAATCTGTCTCGCGCTTAGCCGAGAAGGACCTGATCCATGCACGTACTCACATTCAGCCAGGCCCGCGCCGGCCTTAAACAGGCGATGGATGATGTTTGCCGCGACCATGAGCCTGCTGTCATCACCCGCCAGCGCGGTGAGCCGGTGGTCATGCTTTCGCTGGATGACTACAACGCCATGAACGAGACCATGCATCTGTTGGGCTCGGCGGCAAACGCCACGCGCTTGCGTGCATCCATCGCTCAGCACAAGGCAGGGAAAGTGGTCGCCAGGGAGATTTCGCTCGGTGTCGAAGAACCAAAAACAACAAAACAAGACTGAGGCGCGTCAGGCGTCGATACAGTTCACAGGTATCGGTTGGGAAGACTACACGCACTGGCAGCAATGCGATCCGAAGACCCTGGCCAGCATCACCAAGCTGATTAATGAAATCCTGAGAAATCCTTTCAAAGGCATCGGCAAGCCGGAACCCCTCAAAGGCGACCTGACCGGCTACTGGTCTCGCCGCATCGACAAGGCACATCGCCTCGTCTATTTCTACGAAGCCGATACGCTGACGATCATCAGTTGCCGATTCCACTACGGCTAAAGTGCTCGGCTCCACCAAACATTAAAAAAGCCGTCCTTGGACGGCTTTTTTTGTGCCCGGATAAAACCCTCAAACCGGCACTGGCGCATTCCCCGCAATCAACCCCGCCTCACGCAGTTCCTTCCAGAACCCCGCAGGAATCAAAGCCTGCAACGCGGCCACATCTTCAGCAATCCGCTCAGGACGGCTTGCGCCTGGAATCACTGCCGCCACCGCCGGATTGGCCAACGCAAACTGCAACGCAGCCGCTTTGATGTCCACGCCGTGCTGTTGGGCGATGCGTTTGATGTGTTGGACCTTGGCGATGATGTCTGGGCTGGCTTTTTGGTATTCGAAGTGGGCGCCGCCGGCGAGGATGCCGGAGCTGTAGGGGCCGCCGACGACGATGTCGGTGTTGTTCGCGTGGGCTTCGGCCATGAGGCGTTGCAGGGCGCGTTCGTGGTCGAGCAGGGAGTAGCGGCCGGCGAGGAGGAAGCCGTCGGGCTGGGCGTCGGCAAGTTGCAGGGTCAGTTCGATGGGCTCGACGCGGTTGACGCCCAGGCCCCAGGCTTTGATCACGCCTTCGTCGCGCAGGCGGGTCAGGGCCTTGAAGGCGCCGGTGCGCGCTTGTTCGAAGTAGTGCAGCCATTGATCGCCGTAGAAGTCCTGGGCGATGTCGTGAATCCAGACGATGTCCAGGCGGTCGGTTTTCAGGCGCTTGAGGCTGTCTTCGATGGAGCGCAGGGTGGCGTCGGCGGTGTAGTCGTTGACGATTTTGTTGCGCAGGCCGTGCTCGAACACGCCGCTCTTTTCGCCCAGGTCGCGGGCGCTGTTGTCGAGTTCGTCGAGGATGACGCGGCCGACTTTGCTACTGAGTACGTATTCGTCGCGGTTGTATTTTTGCAGGGCGTTACCAAGGCGAATTTCCGACAGGCCAGCGCCATAGAACGGCGCGGTGTCGAAGTAGCGAACGCCTGCGGCCCAGGCCGCGTCGACGGTTGCGTCGGCTTCGTCCTCAGGGATGTTGCGAAACATGTTGCCCAGTGGGGCAGTGCCAAAACCCAGTTGGCCGGGGAGTTTGTCTTTGAGGCTCATGATGATCTCCGAATCGTTGTGGGTCGCTCTTGCGACCGTTGAGCCGATCCTAGATTGCCCATGCGAGACCGTCCAAGACACAATAGGCAACACTTAAGACCCTGAGAGCATCGCCATGTTGGACCTGCGCCAGCTTCGCTATTTTGTTGTCGTCGCCGAAGAGGAACACGTCGGTCGCGCCGCTGAACGTCTGCACATCTCGCAATCGCCCCTGAGCAGGCAGATCGCTCAGCTCGAAGAGCGCCTGGGGCTGATCCTGTTCGAGCGCAGTCAGCAGCGCATTCGCCTGACCACCGATGGCCGCACGTTCCTGACCGAAGCGCGCGCCTTGCTGACCCACGCCAATCGCCTGGAATCCTTGGGCAAGCGCCTGGGCCGGGGCGAGGAAGGCGGGTTGTGCATCGGCTATATCGAGAACGCCATGCACGCCAACGTGCTGCCCAAGGCGTTGAGTGAGGTGCGCGACATTCGGCCCGGCGTGCACGTCGCGCTGTACAACTTGAGTTCGGCGGATCAGCTCGAAGGCCTGCGTCAGCGCAGCCTGGACGTGGCGCTGGTGAGCGAGCCGCCCGCCGATGACGACCCGGACCTGACCCACCGTCAGCTGCTGGAAGACCCGATGCTGCTGGCGCTGCCCGTGAATCATGCGCTGGCGAATGTCGAGCGCCTTACGCCTGCTGATCTTGAGGATCTGGACTGGATCGGGGTGAAGTCCAGTCAGGGCCAGAGCCATCACGACGACTTTGTTGCGGCCTGTATCCGTGCAGGATTTACCCCGCAGATTCGTCTGGAAGCCGCCGAGCCCTACACCGCCCTGGGACTTGTCGCTGCCGGATTGGGCATTGCGATGACGCAAAAAAGCCTCAATCAGTCGGCGCATCCGGGGGTCGTGTTTAGGGAATTGCCCTGGCTGACCTTTACCATGCCGCTCTGGGCGGCGTGGCATCGGGTGACGTTGAGGCCTCTGGTTGGCGCCTTTCGCATGATCCTGACCGGCGCGGAGCCTGATGCCTCTCTCGGCGCCACGGCTGACCAGCCGACGCGCGAACCGGTTACCAACTGACCCTGACACCCAGCGATCCACTGACGCTTTCCAGCGCTTCGCTGTCCAGGTTGGTGTCGTAATCTGCCGACAGGTACAGGCTGACGTCGGACGACAGCTTGGCAACGAGGCCCATGCCGATGTCGGCCGACGAGGACCGGTGTTCACTCTTGATCCGGTCGACGCCGTTGTAAGTCACTGTGTCCTTGCCGCCGAACGTGTGCCAGAGATTGGCACGCAGGTACGGTTCGACGGGAATCGCGTTCAACTGGTAGCGCCCTTTGAGCCGAACACCGGTGCGCGCGGTCCAGTCATCCTGGGCATCGAAAGACACATCCGAAATGCCGTCGTGCTGCTTATCAAGGTCAACGCGCTGATGGATCACCTGAACCTGCGGCTCGACCACCCAATGCTCGGACACCGGCAGCGGGTACCCGCCCTCCAGTGACAGGCTTACGGCGCGGCCCTCGGTATCGAGTTTCACGCCGCGGTCCGACCGGTTGCTGCCGCTCAGTCGGGTGCCCATCGCGACCGCGTCAATGTAGGCGCCCTGGGGGCCAACGCGGGTCCAGTAGGCGCCGAAATGATCGCCCTCAAGCTTGAGATGACCGGCTTTGCGGTGCTCGAAACCTTCGGTGAAACCGTCGACATCGCCGCGCAGGCGACTTTGCCCGACAAACAGCCCCACTCTCTGCGAGGCTCCGGCATCGGACGATACGGCGTAGAGGTCATGCCCGATCTGATAGCCCTGACTCGACCCCTCAAAGCGCGGCGATACAGTGCCCGCCCAGCTCTTTCTCAGGTCGCTGCCATACAGGCGCGCCCACCCCGCAGGCGCTGCACCGTTGCCGGTCAGCAGGCTTTGCTCGCCCTGCCGATCGTGAAAGGTGCCGAGCGCAGCCCGCGTCAGCATCTGCACAGCAGGAACGATGACCGAGTAGACCGGGACCTCAAGACGATACAAGGGAATGGGATCCGCCCCCGCCAAGGCCTGTGGCAACGCGGGGGTGGTGGCGGCGGGTACCGGCGAGTTGGCGGCCAGCGCCGCAGTTTGCGGGATCTCGGGGGCAGAGGGCGCGACCGGCGTTGCTGTCGGCGGCTCCACAGACGGCTCATCGGCGCTGACGGTTGGCGCCGGCGCAGCAATCGGCGCGACAGGGGCCGGAATCACAGGCTCAGGTTCCGCTGGCGGCACGGCCAGCGCGCTGACTGCGACGACAGAAGATCGCAGATACCAGTTGTTCTCGGTCCCCGCCGTAACCCCGCCCTTGAACAGGTAATACTGATACGCCCCCGCCGAAACCGAGCCTTTGAGGGCGAACGCATCGTTGCTGCTGGTGGCGCCATTGACGGCCTGAACCACTTCGATGCCGCTGGCCCGGGTCAGGCCGCCAAGCCCGCCAAGATTGGTGACGCCCAATTGAGTGTTGCCACTGATCGTGCCTTGCGAAACGATCAGCCGGTCGCTGACCGAATCGTCTTCACCCAGCGCGGTCTGGACCCGCAATTGCCCATTGTTGCCCACGTAGTTGCCGAAGACGCTCAGGGTATCGCCCGCCACGGCGCTGCCTGTGGTCATGTCGATAACGCCTGAGTTATTGAGCGTCGCCAACTGGCCCGCCGTGTATGGCCGGATTGCACCGCGCGTTGCAATCAAGGCACTGCTGTCGTCGATAGTGAAGGTACCGGTTGCGGTGGTTTCGTCGCCAAGAAAGAAGTCACCTGCCAAATCAAAACGCGATTGACGGGTGAGGCTCACGATCTCCCAGCCGACATAGCGCGCGGGGGTGGCAGAAGCGGTATCGATGAAGGTCAAGGCGTCAGTGCCCAGCCCGCCATCGATGCTTGGTGTAGGACTGAGCTGGCCTTCATTGAGGTGGCTGATGCTCGCGACGTCGTTGCCGTCGCCCATCAGCACGGCAGATTGGATCTGCCCGCCTGAGCTCCAGCTGAACGTGTCATTGCCGAAGCTGGCGCGAATCTGCCCACTGACGACACCGCCGCTGACGCTGATGCTGTCATCGCCCCCGCTGACGCTGATGTTGCCGCCGACACTGCCGCCGAAGATGCGAACGGTGTCCTGGCCGAAGCCAGTCACCAGATTGCCGATGATCCGCCCACCCGAGAGGTCATAGACATTGTTGTCGAGCTTCATGTCCACACGGCCAATAGTGCCGCCGCTTTGGCTGGCGACGTCGCCATCTTCGAAGGCGCCGATGATGGTACCGCCAGTCATGGTAAACAGGTCGCGCCTGTCACCCTGCGACAGCGACAGGATGGTGCCGCCCGACATGAAAAAACGGTCCACACCGCTGCCCTGCAGCACAGCACCCGTGACAGTCCCGTCGCCGATACGGATGACGTTGCTGCCATCCCCGAGATCGACGGCGCCCTGGATCGTGCCGGAATCCATCAGCAACTGATTGGCGCCGGGGCCAAACAGCACATTGCCGGTGACCACCCCAGAACCACCGGATGGAAAGGTCAGGGTGTTGTTTCCCAGCAGATCGGTCAGGCCGGAACTGCTTCCACTGTCGCAGACATAGCTGTCATTGCCTGCGCCCGGTGTGAGGGTGCAGGCTGCCTTAATCTCCGTGACTGGCAATAACGACATAAATACGCAAGACATACAGAGAATATTGCTGACGCTAGCCCCTTTGGGCTGCTTCATCAGAAATACTCCTGCGGGCATGACCCGAGGTGTTTACTTCCCTTTAAAAACCGGTAGCAGTTCCATTCCTGTCACCGAGTTTGGAATCCTTGTCTTTTTTCAGATAAGTGCAGACTTGCAGCGACGTCAAGTTTTCCTGTCGGACAGCCAGTCAAGGCGGTCGATATCATCAGCAGCGCGCGTAAGAGCCAATTTGACGCACGGCGCGCCCGTTGTGACAACGTTAACAAGGGCGTAGACTTCGCCTCATCTGGTCGTACCCTCCCATACTCATAATAGTTTGCTGACTGCATGCACCGCACAGGCCTTGAGCCTCGCGCGGTCTTTTTGCTTGTCGGCGTTTCGTATGTGGGCTCGGCGGCCGCTGAATTTGATTTCACCTTGAGGCTGACACGTCTTTTAATGAACACCACCGATGCTCGCACTGGAAGTTGGCTCAGCGTTATCGCGCTGGCCCTGGCGGCTTTTATCTTCAACACCACGGAGTTCGTGCCGGTGGGTCTGCTGAGCGCCATCGGCCACAGCTTTGACATGACGACTGCGCAAGTCGGCCTGATGCTGACGGTCTACGCGTGGATCGTGTCGCTGACGTCTCTGCCGATGATGCTGATGACCCGCAACATCGAGCGACGCAAATTGCTGGCCTTCGTGTTCGTGCTGTTCATCGCCAGCCACGTGATGTCGAGCATGGCGTCGAGCTTCGGCATGTTGCTGGTCAGCCGCGTCGGCATCGCCCTGGCCCATGCGGTGTTCTGGTCGATCACCGCTTCCCTGGCGGTGCGCGTGGCGCCCGCCGGCAAGCAGGTTCAGGCACTGGGGCTGCTGGCCACCGGCACCTCGCTGGCCATGGTGTTGGGCATTCCGTTGGGGCGTGTGTTGGGGGAAGCGCTGGGCTGGCGCATGACGTTCCTGGCCATCGCCGGTACTGCGGGCCTGACCGTGCTGGTGCTGATGAAGTCGCTGCCGCTGCTGCCGAGCCAGAACTCCGGCTCCCTGCGCAGCCTGCCGATTCTGTTCAAGCGCCCTGCGCTGGTGTCGCTGTACGTGCTGACGGCGCTGGTGGTCACGGCGCAGTTCACGGCCTACAGCTACATCGAGCCTTTCGCACAGGTTGTGGGGAAAATGAGCGGCGACATGATCACCGTCGTCCTCTTGCTGTTCGGCGGCGCCGGTATTCTTGGCTCCATCGTGTTCAGCCGTTACAACAACCGCTACCCGCGTGGCCTGTTGATCGCTGCGGTCGGCGCGCTGGCGCTGTGCCTGGTGTTGCTGCTGCCGCTGTCGGGCAAGGCGTCGTGGATCGCGACGCTGAGCATTGTCTGGGGCATGGCGATCATGTGCTTCGGCCTGGTCATGCAGGCCAAGGTGCTGGCGATGGCGCCGGATGCCACGGACGTGGCCATGTCATTGCACTCGGGCATCTACAACATCGGCATCGGCGGCGGCGCGCTCTTGGGCAGCCTGGTGATCAGCCAGCTGGGCATCGCCAATATCGGTCTGGTCGGCGGTCTTGTGGCCCTCAGCGGCCTGGCGCTGGCGTGCGTAGCGACATTGCGGTATGGCGAATCCATTCGCGCCTGAGTAGCCGTTAAGCGCCGGGTATCTGCAGACAGGTCAACGCGGTGTGTCAGACATAACGCATCGCGGCCGTCGTAAGCTTCGACTTCTCCTACAGGGTTGGCGCCAAACCGAGTTCCTTTGCAAACCATCATTCCCATCGATAACCAACATTCCCGCGATTGCCTTCCGCCCAAAATTCAGGGGCGTACTATCACCTCACACCCAAACACGAACGAGGGCAGGAAAAATGGTTATTCATCTTCTGACTTGCTTGACGCTCGCAGCCCTCACCAGCTACGTCGTCGCCCTCAAGCTGTTCGCGCTGGAACCCGTGCATGCCACGGACGAACAGGCTCATCGTGTTATGGCACGGGCCAACTAAGGCCCAAGTAGCTGACACTTATCAGCACCTTGTGACTTTCAACTTCCTGTTTGATGCGGAGCACTCGACATGACCCGAGACGTCACCCTGCACGTTAGTTTTCCCAAATTTGGTAATAACTATTACTCACAACATGTCGTCGTACGCAAAAACCGCCAAAACCTGATTGAAGACACTCGCTTCGATGCCTTCATGATGCCCTCGGCGGAAAATCACTTCAGCAATGAAGTGGTGGGCTTCAACGATCAGTTCCGTTTTCTGACGGATGTGTTGGCCATGCATCTTCTGGAAGTTGAAAGTGCGCGACCTGCGCGCAAAGCCCGTCCTTTTGCGCAGTCGCACGCGGTTTAATTCAAAAATATTGAATTGAATGTGCATTATTTCGAATTTGCTTCATTGTTTGTCCCCGCCCACAATCCTCATGCTTTGAGTTCGACGGGAGGTCGCCGCAACGACCTCCCTTTCGTCGTTCTGCCCTTTGAAATGACTAGCACATGCCCCTTCTGTGCGGGAGCTCAGCCACTGCCGGCGCGCTCCTTTTTTCACCTGGAATTCTCGCTTGAAAGCCCTTCTTCGCAGCTTCATCCCCCACTCGCTCAACACTCATCCGGCCGAATGGTCACGCTCGGCGTTAGGCGCCTGCCTGGGGATATTCGTCAGTGCGCTGTTGAGTCAGCAGTTTTTCGGCCTCGATGTCACGTTGCACTTGCTTGGCCCGATGGGGGCGTCGGCGGTGCTGTTGTTCGCAGTGTCGACCGGCGCATTGGCGCAGCCGTGGTCGATCATCGGCAGCTACCTGATATCCGCCCTGGTGGCGCTGTCGTGCGTTCATCTATTTGGGCATACGGTCACGGCGGCGAGTGTCGCGGTGTGTTCGGCGATCGTGATCATGTGCATCTGCCGCTGCCTGCACCCGCCAGGCGCAGCGGTGGCGATCAGCATCATTACCTCAAGGCAGGAGCTGGCCGCGCTCGGGTTGCAGGTGCTGTGGCCGGTAATGCTCAACGCCTGCGCCCTACTGCTCACGGCGCTGATCTACAACAACCTGACGCGGATGCGTTATCCCCACATTCAGCCACCCTCTGCGCCTGCACTTCCTCGAACGGAGCGCGGATTCAACAGCGACGATCTGGACAAAGCTTTGGACGATGTAGGGACGTTCATCGATGTGTCCCGTGAGGACCTCGAAATGATCCTGCTCATGGCCGAAGCCAACGCCCAGCAGCGCAAGCGGGCTTAAATCAACGGGTCCCAACGCTGCGACCAGTCGCCCTTCTCTTTGGCAATGTCACGCAGCAGTTCGAACGCGCGCTGCAAGGTCGATGACGGGTTGTCCCGCGAGTAAACCAGGTACGTCGGGTAGCTGAACTCGGGCGCCAGCGGCACGCGCTCGACGATGCCGCGGTCCAGATACGACTGGACCACCCGCGTGCGAAAGTAACCGGCGCCGCCATTGTCGAGAATGTACTGCAGGGCGAAAGGCCCGAGGTTGAAGGCGACAGCGGCCTTGGATTTTTCTGGCATGGCGGCGTCGTGTTGCTCACGAAACGCAGGGCCCCAATCGATGTACACATAGGGCTCGGGCTTATCGACCACGCGCACCAGAATCAGCTTCTCTTCCAGCAATTCTTCGACCTGCAACGCAGGCCAGTAGGCCGGCCGATACACCAGCGCGGCATCCAGCACCCCCCGCTCGACATCCTTCATCAGCGCCTCGCCGTCCTTGACCTCCGAATGCAGGGCATGGTCCGGAATCGCGTAGCGGATCTCGCGCACCCAACTGAGCATCAGCGGGTTGCACAGGCTCATTTCGGCACCCACTCGCAACACGTGACGATAGCCATCGGGCAGCGGTATCTCCCGTCGCGCGGCGTCCCAGGTTTGCACCAGTTGGTTGGCGAACAGCACAAACGCTTCGCCATCGCAGGTCAGTTTGGCGCCGGTGCGATTACGAATGAACAGCGTGCAGTTGAGGTGGCTTTCCAGCTTCTGCACCCGCGCGGTGATGGCGGTCTGGGTGACGTGCAGCTTTTCGGCAGCGGCCATGAAGCTGCCCAGGCGGACGATTTCGAGGAAGGTTCGGGCGAGGTCAATGTCCATCGGTGGGCTCGGCTGCTGGCTTCAAGGCGTCGGCTTTCAAGGTTGTCGCGCCATGGTAGCGCAGTGGCATGCCGTTCAGCGGGAAAGCGTTGAGGATTGAATCGCAAAGACGATTTCGATCTGGCAGAAATCCCAAATCCGCTGTCTCATGCAGCAGGTTCGTACAGATCACGAGCCCCTCACCTACCCTTCTGCGGAAAACAACATGAAACACGCCCTGCTCACCGGCCTGCTCCTGACTGCCTTCGCCCTGCCCTTCGCGGCGTCGGCCAACGATGACAACAGCCAGTGCCAGATAAACCTGAGCAAAGTTCGAGATGCCAAAGTCGCCAAGCCCAACCTCAGCGATGCCGTGAAAAGCGATGTCGACACCACCGTGCACCGCGCCGAATCGGCACTGGCGCGGCACAACGACGACGGGGCGCGGGAGTGTGTAACGTTGACGCAGCAGGCACTGCAGAAGATTCAGAGCAATTGAGCTAGTCGCAGCACAACAAATCTACTGTAGGAGCAATTCATTCGCGATGCGTTTGTACATTCGACGGATTTGCATCGGATGTACCTGCCTCTCGCGAATGATTCGCTCCCACAGGTTCACGCCGTTATTTAAGTACCAACAACCGATAAACCCCCGCCTCGCTCTCGATCCCATGGGTGTCATGGGTGAACCCGGGAAAGGACCGGTCGAAACTCTCCAGCGCCTTCAGGTACGCCAGCAGCGGGCCATCCGACGGACCGGCATTTTCCCCCGGCATCAGCAGCGGAATGCCTGGCGGATAGGGCACGATCCCCGTCGCGGCGATACGCCCCGCGGCCTCCTCAAGCGTCACCTGCTCGACCTCATTCCTCACCAGTTTTTCATACGCCTCCACCGGGCTGAATTCGGCTTTTGGCAGCGTGCCGAACGCTTGGGCCATGGCGGCTGTGGTCTTGGTTTTCTTCATGGCTGCGAAGATTTCTTCAGCCAGATCCCTCAGGCCCATGCCGGCATAGCGTTGCTGATTGGCCGTCAGCAAATCGGGCAGGCACAGCTCCAGTTCCAGGTTGGTGTCGTAGTCGCGCTTGAAGTCCAGCAGCGCGTTGACCAGCGTGCCCCATTTGCCTTTGGTGATGCCGATGGAGAACAGAAACAGGATGGTGAAATCGGTGGTTTTCTCGACCACGATGCCTTGGCGCCCCAGGTACGCGCTGAGCACGCAGGCCGGGATGCCGAAGTCGAGCAGGTTGCCGTCGTCGCCCATACCGGGGCTCAGGATCGACACCTTGATCGGGTCGAGCATGCAATAGCCGTCTTCGATGTCGCCAAAGCCGTGCCAGACCTCGTTCGGGTGCAGCACCCAGCAATTGGGATCGGCCTTGAGCTTGGCGGGGTCGACTTCGTGAAACGGAATCGAGGTCGCGCCGACCGGCACTGACGGCGGCTGCCAGCAGGAGAAAAACCAGTCGTCGTTGCTGAGCATGTCGCTCTGCATCCGCGAGATGACCTGGCGGAACGCGATGGCTTCCTCGATGGATTCGTTGGTCAGAATCTGCCCGCTGGGCGCCTCCATCATCGCCGAGCTGACGTCGCACGAAGCCATGATCGCGTAGTTGGGCGAGGTCGAGGCGTGCATCATGTACGACTCGTTGAAGCGCCCGTGGGGGATCGGGTTGCGCCCGTTGCGCACGTGAATCATCGAGGCCTGAGACAGCGCTGCGAGCAGCTTGTGGGTCGACTGCGTAGCGAAAACGGTGGGTTTGGACGGGTCATGATCGTCGGGGCTGCCGTGCATCGCGAAGCGATCCTTGTACAGCGGGTTGAAGCGCGCGTAGCCGTACCAGGCCTCGTCGAAGTGCAGGCGGTCGACGCTCTGCCCCAACAGCTCCTCGACGCGGGTAACGTTGTAGGTCAGGCCGTCGTAGGTGGAGTTGGTGACGATGGCGTGCACCGGCGTCGGATCGATGTGGCTTTTGACCAGCGGGTTGCTGGCGATGGCCCCCTTCACGCCCTCGGCGCTCAGGGTCTGCGGCAGGATCGGGCCGATGATGCCGAAGCGGTTACGCGTGGGCACCAGATACGTTGGAATCGCGCCCGACAGCGTCATCGCATGCTCGGCGGACTTGTGGCAATTACGGTCGCAAAGCGCGATCTGGTCGCGGGTCACGCTGGCCATCAGGATCACCCGGTTGGACATCGACGAGCCGTTGGTCACGTAGTACGTGCGATGGGCGCCGAACACCTTGGCCGCATAGCGCTCGCCCTGGCCGATAGGCCCGCTGTGATCGAGCAGCGAGCCCAGTTCACCGACGGAAATCGACAGGTCGGAACGCAGCAGGTTCTCGCCAAAAAACTCGTAGAACGCCCGCCCTGCAGTGCTCTTCAAGAAAGCCGTGCCGCCTGCATGACCGGGTGTGTGCCACGAGTACTCATAACTGCGGGCGAACTTGAGCAGCGCCCCGAACATCGGCGGCAACACGGCCTGACGATAGCGCTCGATGGCCGCCATGATCCGCCCGCTGAGGAAACGGCTGGTGTCTTCCGGCAGCCAGATGAAGTCGTCGGCGTGCTGCATCACGATCAGCGGCACGCTCGATGCAGTGCTGCGATCGCTGATCAGAAACACCGGCACGCGGGTGTTGCGTTCGCGCAGGGCGGTGAGCAGGTCGATGCATTCCTGATGGTCTGCGCTGTCATCCATTTCCCAGCTGAGCAGCACGCACTGGATGGCCGGGTCGGTGCTCAGAATCGACTTGGCATCGCTCAGGCTCTCCGAGGTCAGCACGCTGATGGAGCGCTCCTCGACATCGGCGATCAGCTGGATCAAGGCCCTGCCGAACACGCTGCGTTTGTCGGGCTGCTTGCTGACCAGCAGCGCCAGCATGCCGAGCAGGTGTCTGTATTCCGTCATGGTTGAGTCTCCAAGGTGGCCTGATTCACGCTTTTAAGAGGCAGGTTATTCACAGGAATGGGGTCGCCAACAATGTGCTGCGCGGCGACGGTCTGGGTCGGAACGCTGTTGTTCAGGGCCTCCAGTTTGATCAGGCGCGTGTTGACGAAGCCGAACAGCGTGTAGCCGACGATAGTCGCCACGCCGCCGAGCATCAGCGCCTGCTCGCCGGAGCTGTACAGCGCCAGATAGCTGTAGGCCGCAGCGATGTAGGCGACGATGTTGGTGATCAGTGCCTTGCGGGCCGGCACATTGGAGACCTTCTGCAGGGTCATCAGCGTGGCCATCGACAGGATGTACGGCACCAGGTTAGTCACCACGGCGAGGTTCACCAGGGTGTCGAACTGCTTGGCCAGATCGGGGCTGATGGTCAGCAGGGCCATGGCCGTCTGCATCGCCAGCAGGATCAGCATGCTGATGATCGGCACCCCGTGTTTGTTGGCTTTGGCGAAGATGGGCAGGAAGTAACCGGTGTCCGCCGAGCTCTTGAACACCTGCGCCACAGTGAACTGCCAGCCCAGCAGCGAGCCGATGCACGCCAGCACCATCAGGCCCATGACGATGTTACCAATCAGGGGGGTGAACATCTTAGCGAACACCAGGCCAAACGGCGCGGTAGACGACACCAGCTCGGCGTTGTCGACGATACCGGCAATGACGTTGGTGGAGACGATATAGATCACCGCCGCGCCCAAAGTGCCGCCGAGCACCGCAATGGGCACGTTCTTCTCGGGGTTCTCGACCGCATCGCCGTTGGCGCACGCCGATTCAAGCCCGAGAAACGCCCACAACGTGATCGCCACCGAAGCGCCCGCCGCCTCGTACCAGGTTTTGTCGTGAGGATTCCAGCCTGCGGCGTACACGCTGCTGTCGAACCAGAACCAGCCAACAGTCGACACCAACACCACTGGCGCGATAACCCCCCAAACCGTGACCGAACCAATCCTGCCGGTAATACTTGCGCCGCCGAAGTTGGCAAACGTGGTAATCCACAGCAACGCGATGGTCGCCAGACCGACTTGCAGCGAACCCAGCTTTATACCGAATAACGTCTGGATATAACCCACCGCCGTAATACTGATGGCCACGTTGGCGATCAATAACGACAAACCGTAGGTGTAGTTGGTGATGTAGTTGCCGGACTTACCGAACGTGTATTCGGCATACCCGCCCATCCCGCCGGTCTTGCGGCTGAGCATGCCGCAGCGGGCGAACGCGTAAGCCAGCGCCAGGGAGCCGGTGGCCGTGATCAGCCAGGAGAGGATTGAGATGCCGCCGACTTCAGCGAGTTTGGTTGGCAACAACACGATGCCGGAGCCCAACATGTTGACGGCCGTCAACATGGTGAGTTGTCCCACACTCATTTTCTTTGCGACTGACATTCCGTTGCCTCATGGGGATGAAGTGAGAGGCTTTTAGCTATAGCAAAGGTTTGTTACTAAGCAAGAACGTCTGACAATAAATCAGATAGCGAAAAGCCATCTTCTTACAGCTTCAAAATGAGTAGCGAAGGGGATCGACATGATTGAATAGTGCGGGCAAGTCCGGACGGAAAGGTCGTTTTCGGGATGAGATGACATCCTCATGTTGC
Organism: Pseudomonas sp. GW821-FHT02A11; assembly: GCF_059421985.1. Lineage (NCBI taxonomy): Bacteria > Pseudomonadati > Pseudomonadota > Gammaproteobacteria > Pseudomonadales > Pseudomonadaceae > Pseudomonas > Pseudomonas sp. GW821-FHT02A11. Next base: position 21,121 of record NZ_JBWKWB010000026.1, on the reverse strand, counting down.
GTTCCCGCTTGCCCGCGGTAGCGATTTAAAAGACGCCGCCGCTGGCAAGCTGTGCCGCTACAGGTTTTAGTCAGGAAGGCTGTTTTTCAGACGAGCCATGACGTCGAGGTCCGTGCGCTCGAATCGCAAAGGCGTGGCAGAAATCCCGCCATGGGTCACCACCCAGGTTTCGCTGTCCTCGAAATCGGGCCGTTCGTGACGGTCGATGGTCAGCCAGGAGTAACCCTGTTCGCGCATGTCGGTGCGCTGAGTGATGTTCAGGCCATCCATGCGACCGATGCCCTGTCGGGTGATCTGCAGCAGCCCCGCCTCTTCTGGCGCGACGTCGGGGAAGTTGACGTTGAGGCAGACATCCGCTGCCCATTCCATGCTGATCAGCCGACGAATCACGTCCGGCGCCAGGGCGCGGGCGGCGCCCCACTTCACGGCATCGCGACGGGTGAAAAACTGGCTCAGGGCAATCGACGGTACACCCAGGAGTAGCCCCGCCATGGCCGCGCCAACGGTGCCGGAGAACATTGTTTCAACGCCCAGATTGGCACCTTTGTTGATGCCCGACAGCAGCAATTGCGGCGGCTTGTCCATTAGCTGACGCAGGCCGATCGCCACACAATCCGCTGGCGTGCCCGACACCGAAAAACGCCGTTCGCCACGGGCCTTCACCCGCAATGGGTGATGAAGGCTCAGGGCGTGAGAGATGCCGCTTTGGTCCTGATCCGGCGCGACGACCCAAACTTCATCAGCCAACTCGCGGGCAACCGCCTCCAGGACTTCCAACCCCGGCGCGTCAATGCCATCGTCATTGGTGATCAGGATCCTCTCGATTCGCGGGCTCGACATGCAGTGCTCCTTGGCAGATAAATCGTCAAATGCAGCGTGAGTCATCTGTAGCAGCACGGCTTGCCGGCGGCATTCAGAAGGCGTGACCGATCTCAGACAGTGATGAGGACACCTGTGGGAGCGAATTCATTCGCGAGACGCAAGTACATCCGAGCCAAATCCGTCGTCTGCCCGGACCTCTCGCGAATGAATTCGCTTCCACAGGGTTTGGCGCCAGCCAACAGCTTTGCGCAAAACCTCAAACAAACAACGTAAACAGCGCAAACCCGGCGTACCAGACAATCGCCGCGCGGATGAGCAACTCCCACAGCACGTCCAGGCTGTTCACACCCTCGGCGCCCACCACCGGCGCAGGCACTTCACCGGCCACGCAACCGGCGCGGGTGATCAGGGCCGCCGCGCTGATGTTCCAGTTGAGCAACTCGCTGAGCATCACGCGGCTGACCGCGACGAAGTTGCCCACCAGGGCGAAACTCGCCGCCAGCAAACGCACGGGCACCCAGTCGAAGGCATGACGCAGCTGAGCCGCACGCTCGACCAGCGCAGGCGTCTTGCCATGCTCGGCCGCCAGCGCCAACAGGCGATAGGCCAGCGCCGCCACCGGGCCCAGCACGAAATACCAGAAGATCACCGCGAAGAAGCCCTGATAGACCTGCCACAACAGGTATGTCTGTACGCCGCCGAGCAGCTGCTCTTCATCCTCGGCACGAACGCCCAGATCACGATCGGCCACCAGCACTGCCGCTTCCTGATCGCCCCGTCGGCAGGCATCGCGGAAGGAACCCAGCCTGGCCTTGATATCGCCACGGCCCAGGCTATAGATCAGCACCAACAGGTGAATCGGCAGCGCCAGCCAGCCGTAGGCGACCGAGCCGACGATCACCAGCACCAGCGCCAGAACCAGCAGAGGCAGCAACACCGTCAGCGTCAGAATCCACCACGGGCGCTTGGCCGTACGCGGGTTGGATTCCAGTCGCCCCAATTGATACAGCCAGGGCGCATCACGCTGAACACGTTGGCGCAGGGCCGAAAACTTCTCGACCCACACGGCCAACAGCAACACCAGAAAACTCATCACCTGCTCCTTGATTCAATCCTGCAAAGCCGAACGAAACCGCGCCCAGTCAAAGCATGGCCCCGGATCGGTCTTGCGCCCCGGGGCAATGTCGCTGTGCCCACAGATGCGTGGTGGCGTGATCGCGGGCCAAGCCGACCGCAACTGTCGGGTCAGGGCGATCAGCGCCTGGTATTGCGCGTCGGTGAACGGCTGATCGTCAGTGCCTTCCAGCTCGATGCCGATGGAAAAGTCGTTGCACGTCTCGCGCCCTTCAAACAGCGAAACCCCGGCATGCCAGGCACGGTCCAGACAGGAGACGAACTGCGTCAGCTCGCCATCACGCTCGATGAGAAAATGCGCGGACACACGCAGTTCGGCGATGCTTTCAAAGTAGGGGTGTTCGGTGAGATCCAGTCGGTTCTGGAAGAATTCCTGGACCTTGCCGGTCTTGAATTGCGCGGGCGGCAGGCTGATGTTGTGGATGACCAGCAGCGAAATGTCCGCCTCGGGGCGCGTGTTGAAATTGGGCGAAGGGCAATGGTGCGCGCCGTGGCACCAGCCCGTGGCGGGGTCCAACTGCATGAAGGGTCCTTAAAACCTGAGTCGACAGCGGTCAGTATGCCCGCGATGAGAAGGGATGTGTGCGGCAAAATCCAAGACAACATTCAACTGACTGTGGGAGCGAATTCATTCGGGAGGCGTCGGTCCGCTCATCACCAATGCGTCTGGAAAACCGGATCGCGAATAAATTCGCTCCCACAGGTATGCGCTTAGCCCTTGAGCTTGCGCAGATTCCCGAGCACCGACTCCAGCGCCCGATCGAACAGCAGCGAATCATCCAGCACACGAATCGTGCCGCGACGAAACTCCACGGCCAGCCCCATGCGAGTCTTTTCAAGGACCTTCATGCCGGTTCGATTGACGAACACATAACGACCGCTCGGCTCGACAATTGCGGCCAGCTTGCAACGCAGCTTGTGGTCTTCGTCTTCGTGAAGCTCGACCCAGCTGCCCAGGCGCAATTTATCGACCTGCAGCAGGCATTCGTCGTTCTCCGGCAGATGCACCGCTGGCTCGCTCAGCACTTGCTCGCCCGGCGCTACCAGGACGATTTCTTCGACCACAGCCATCATCGACGGCCCTTCGGCCGAGTCACCCGCTGCCACGTGTGCCTGCTCGTCCGGCCCACGGGTCGCGTGGTTGAAGGCCTGCACGTGCAAGGCTTCGAGCTGGCTGAAAAACTCGCTGGTGGCGAACGGGTCGAACGCCGCACTGCTGAGCCCGTCGCGCAGGGACTTGAGCAAGCCGGGCACCAGCTCCAGCAGACGCTGACGGGCTTCCAGGTCGTCATGGGGCTCGACGCTCCAGATCAGATCGTCCATGGCCTGCAGACCGGCGCGCCATTCGCCGGACTGCTCGCCATGTTTGAGGCAGGTCAGCAGCAGCACCTTGCTCCAGGCTTCCTGCAACAGACGCACGACCACCTCGGGCAGCGTCTTGCCGCGCAGGCGATCGTTCAGGGCCTGTTGCACGCGCTGACGGGCCAGTTCAGCCAGCGCCCGCCCTTCTTCGGCGTCGCGGGTTCGTTGCTCAAGCAGTTCGCTGCGACGGCGCTCATCGCTGGTGAAGGCGAGAAAATCCACCAGCAGCTCGGTGAAGATCGCAGGATCGTCGACGAAATCGTGCAGCAAACGCTGAACGATCTGGTCGATGCGCGTGTACAGCGAGTCGCGCTGCATGTCGTCGCGACCGCCCCAACCCAACGCCGCCGAGGCGATTTCGTTGAGCAGGCGTCGCGCCGGATGGCTGCCACGGCTGAAAAAACTCTTGTCGATGACCGCCACTTTGAGCATTGGAATCTGCAGACGCGCGATCAGCGCACGCAACGAATCCGGCAGGTTACGGTCATCCAGAATGAATTCGAAAAGCATCGAGACCAGGTTGATCACGTCCTCGTCCATCGTACCCACGGTGCGGAATTTCCCGCTGCGGGCACTGACGCGGCTGATCAGTTGTTCGAGCTGCGCGCGCAGGTCGAAGTCGTCCGGGGTCTCGGCGCGGGGCACGTACTGCTGCAGGTGAGACAGCAGACGCAGCAGATCCTGGCTGGAAATCGGCCGGGCTTCGGTGGCGTTTTCAGGGCGCGGGGTGAGGTTGCCGCGCACGAACACGAGCAATTCCTGCATCGCCGAAAACACTTCCTGCACGCTCTTGTCGAGTTTCTCGGCAGCCTGTACCAGTGCGGCATTTTCAGCGCGCTGGGCTTCAGTGGGCGCGGCGGCGCTCGCGGAGCGATCGGAGGCACGCCGAGATGGCAGGACCTTCAACTCCGGCAGCACACCCGCAGCGATCAACAGCAGGTTGGCTTCTTCATACAGCTGGTCGGCGTTGGACAGCGCGTATTTTTCGAAGAGCTTGAGGATGATCAGCTTGACCTTGATCTCCACGCCCAGATTGCGGCCCGCCTGCAAAAAGAAATCGCACAGCAGCGTCGGCCCCAGCGGGTTGCTCTCGTCGGTCAGCGGTTGCGGGATCAGCTCGTTCAGGCGCGTGGTCAGCTGGCTCAGGGCCACGCCGTCACGGTTCATCACCTTGGTCACCATGGCGTCGATCGCCACGGTACGTTCCAGGTCGTCGTTGTGCACCAGCGCGAGTTTGTCGAAGGTAACGGGTTCAGCGAGGATCGGCTCGGCAATCTCATAATTTCCGAGGCGCAGGAAGGCTTCGAAAAATTTGTCCAGGAAGTTGCGCTCGATGCTCTTTCGCTTCAGGCGAAGGTCGCGCATGGCTTCGAAAAAGACGTTCTGCTCGGCGTTGTTGTGCGCCCGGTCGGCCATTTCGAAGAGGGTGTCGTCGGCGTTATCGAACAACGTCTGCAGGCTTTCTTTAAGCTGCTGAGCAGCTTTATCGCGGACCTGCAGCAGAACGACGGGCAGCCGAGCGACAGGCGAGGACCCCGACTGGTCCGGACCCGACTTACTCAAAGGCACCACTTTATTGTCGTTCTGCATCAAGGACTCCTTCCGTCAACCCACTCGCAACAGCCACACTTTCTGACAAACGCAGGATGAGCCTGGGTTTGACCGGTTCTCGAAATTTTGTCCCTGGGGAATACGGCGATAACGTCAAGGCTATGACGTCAAATACAAGGCGCAGTATCTGGTAAATCCTGTCCGCCCGCCAGCGGACGCTTCGCCTTAATTGGAATAATAGGAGGGAGCGAAGCGGTTCGTGCACCGATAGACCGCGAAAATCGCATTCTGTCGCATATGAGATGAAAAAACCGACCAAGTGCAGCTCATGCACTCATTTGAAGGGCGCGACGCAGGTGGGTTGGTACAGACGACTGCCTTATACTCCGACCACTTAGTAAGTGGAGTCCGATATGCCGAATCTACGTCTTGCCGCTCTGACCGCCGAAATCGAAGCCAACGTACGCCGTGCGCTGCTTGAGGACGTGGGCAGTGGCGACATCACTGCGCAACTGATCACCGCCGAGCGTCTGGCCAAGGCCACCGTGATTTCCCGCGATGCAGCGGTGATCGCTGGCACGGCCTGGGTCGACAGCGTTTTCCGCCAGCTCGACCAGCGCGTTGCCGTGCATTGGCAAGTCGCGGACGGCGAACGGGTCCAGCCCAACCAGGCCCTGTTCCACCTCGAAGGCCCTGCCCGCTCGCTGCTCACTGGCGAGCGCAGTGCCCTCAACTTCCTGCAAATGCTCTCCGGCGTCGCAACACGCTCGCAGCATTATGCCGACATGGTCGCTGACACCCAGGTCAAACTGCTCGACACCCGCAAAACCCTCCCCGGCTTGCGCCTTGCGCAGAAATACGCCGTCACCTGCGGCGGCTGCCACAACCATCGCATTGGCCTGTACGACGCCTTCCTGATCAAGGAAAACCACATCGCAGCCTGCGGCGGCATCGCCCAAGCCATCGTCGCCGCCCACAAGATCGCCCCCGGCAAAACGGTTGAAGTCGAAGTCGAAAGCCTCGACGAACTCAAACAGGCCCTCGACGGCGGCGCCGACATCATCATGCTCGACGAACTCAGCCTCGACGACATGCGCGAAGCCGTACGCCTCACGGCAGGCCGCGCCAAACTCGAAGCCAGCGGCGGCGTGACCGACGCGACCCTGCGCACAATTGCCGAAACGGGCGTGGATTACATCTCGATCGGGACGTTGACCAAGGATGTGAGGGCGGTGGATTTGTCGATGCGGTTGAGTGTTTGACGTTCGAACCCGTAGGAGCGCGCTTGCCCGTGAATACGGTTTGTCAGTTACGCTGCATGATGCTGAAACACCGCCATCGCGGGCAAGCATGCTCCTACAGCATGACGAACCCTGCGGAAACGAAAAGCCCGGTCTTGAGGACCGGGCTTTTTGTTTGGTGCCGAAAATAGGAATCGAACCTACGACCTTCGCGTTACGAGTGCGCTGCTCTACCGACTGAGCTATTTCGGCTATGGCGGCAGGCTAGCAAAGTCGATAACGGCAGACAACGTTTTGAGCACCATCAGTACATGGCAGCCAATGGAAAAATCCCGCCTGATGGCGGGATTTGGAAGCCCAAGGCAACCTCAGATATCGAGGTGGTCAGGGAATATTAACGGCAGGTAGTAGGACGCAACTGAGCAGGTACCGTACCAGCGCAGGTCCAAACCAAAGTACCTGTAGCGTCCTGCGCAGGAGTCAATGTAATTGTCAGACCGCGCAGGGCAGTGTTCGAGTTAGCTTGATCGGCCAAAGCGGTAATCACTCCGCCTGCACCAACGTTTACGGAGGCAGTATATTTACCGGTCGCCCCACCATAGTTAGCAGCCGCGTTACTGGCAGGAAGCGCTCCAGTAGCTTGAAAAACCTCAGCGACAGGAGTTTTTGCCCCATCCGCCAGAGACATCAGCTCCGTCACCTGAGCTCTGACCGTATAATTTTGATAAGCCGGAAGCGCTACAGCAGCCAAAATACCGACGATCGCCACCACGATCATCAGCTCGATCAGGGTAAAGCCTTTTTGTGTATTCATTGGTACTACTCCAAAACGTCAATGAGGTGTCGCCCTAAAATGCGAGAAGCATAGTGTGTGCCAACCTGCACTGACCCACCCCACTAGAGTGGCACCTTACCTCACTCCTCGCACCCGACCCAGACCCGGCATAAAGTGACATTTTTTGTCACTACTATACGCCAATTTGGCAGCCAAGCCCGACTACGCTATAAAAGGTCCAATGTCTGTGTGTGGTGGCTGGAATGACTGATGTGGTCCTCACTGGTTTGGCAAAGCAACTCGTTTTAGCTGAACTTCTCAACGAAAAAGCTGCACAACAAGCCTATCAGCAAGCGCGTCGCGATAAGGTTTCGCTTGTCAGTCATCTCGTTCAAAATAAGTTAGTCAAAGGTCTGACACTGGCAGAGCTGGCATCAGAGCAGTTCGGATTGCCTTTTCTTGATTTGAACACGCTCGACAAAGATAGCCAGCTTAGAGGGCTCGTCAGTGAAAAGCTGATTAGGCAACACTCGGTTTTGCCGTTGTGGCGCAGAGGCAACAAGCTGTTTGTCGGTGTATCCGACCCGACAAACCATCAAGCGATCACTGACATCCAATTCAGTACCGGCCTGAACACTGAAGCGATCTTGGTTGAGGACGACAAACTCACTGCCGCCATCGAGAAGTTTTTCGATAGTCATTCTGGCTTGGGCGACATGTCAGATGTTGACCTCGGCCTAGAAATCGAAGCCGTTGATGATGCCAAGGAAAATCCGATTGCCGGGCAGGACGCCGATGACGCGCCAGTTGTCAAATTCGTCAATAAAATGCTCATGGACGCTATTCGTCTGGGTTCATCGGACTTGCACTTTGAACCTTATGAAAAGATTTTTCGAGTACGCTTGCGCACTGACGGCATTCTTCACGAGGTGGCCAAACCCCCAACCCAATTGGCGGGCAGGATCGCAGCGCGTCTGAAGGTTATGGCAGGACTCGATATTTCCGAGCGTCGTAAGCCACAGGATGGTCGCATCAAACTACGTATTTCCAAAAGCCGCGCCATCGATTTTCGCGTCAACACCTTGCCTACTCTATGGGGCGAGAAAATCGTGATGCGGATACTCGATCCCACCAGCGCACAAATGGGCATTGACGCATTGGGCTATGAGCCTGAACAAAAAGCGCTGTATCTCGATGCCCTAAGCAAGCCACAAGGCATGATCTTGGTAACCGGTCCGACCGGCTCAGGTAAAACAGTTTCACTTTATACCGGTCTCAATATCCTTAATACCCCGGATATAAACATCTCCACAGCTGAGGATCCTGTTGAAATCAACCTTGAGGGTATCAATCAAGTTAACGTCAATCCCCGTCAAGGCATGGATTTTTCTCAGGCTCTGCGCGCATTTCTGCGCCAGGATCCAGACGTGATCATGGTCGGTGAAATTCGAGATCTTGAAACTGCGGAGATTGCGATCAAGGCGTCGCAGACAGGCCACATGGTCCTTTCTACGCTACACACAAACAGCGCTGCAGAAACATTGACTCGCTTGCATCATATGGGTGTAGCTGCGTTCAATATCGCCACAGCAATCAATCTTATCATCGCTCAGCGGCTCGCTCGCAAACTCTGCCCACATTGCAAGAAAGAAATCGAGATACCCAAAGAAACCCAGGTTGCTGAGGGGTTTCCAGCAGAGAAGATAGGAACATTTAAACTTTACTCTCCGGTAGGTTGCGAACAGTGTAATGCAGGCTATAAGGGCCGCGTGGGTATTTATGAGGTAGTCAAAAGCACCCCCGCACTTGAGCGTATCATCATGGAAGAAGGAAACTCCCTCGAAATTTCGGCCCAAATGCGTAAAGACGGGTTCAACGACCTCCGAACTTCAGGCCTAATGAAAGCTATGCAAGGCCTTACTAGCCTTGAGGAAGTCAACCGCGTGACCAAGGACTGAACATGGCGACCAAACCAGTAAGAGTCAGTGTTTACACTTGGGAAGGGCTGGATAAAAAAGGCACCAAAGTTTCGGGAGAGCTGAATGGACACAACCCGGCCCTCATCAAAGCACAACTTAGAAAACAAGGTATCAATCCGACTAAAGTCAAAAAAAAATCTGTATCGTTCTTCGGCGCAGGTAAGAAAATCAAACCCTTGGATATTGCTTTCTTCAGTCGGCAGATGGCGACCATGATGAAGGCCGGGGTGCCATTGCTGCAGTCATTCGATATCATTAGCGAAGGTTCCGACAATCCGAATATGCGAAAGCTGGTAAATGATGTCAAACAAGAAGTAGCCTCAGGGCACAGTCTGGCCACATCTCTCCGGCAAAAACCTATGTACTTTGACGAGCTGTTTTGCAACCTCGTAGATGCCGGGGAACAGGCGGGGGCACTGGAGTCGCTACTTGACCGAGTTGCCACCTATAAAGAAAAGACCGAATCGCTTAAAGCGAAGATAAAAAAAGCGATGACTTACCCCATTGCGGTAGTCGTCGTGGCATTTATCGTGACAATGATCCTGCTTCTAAAAGTGGTCCCCCAGTTCCAGGAGATTTTCGCAGGCTTTGGCGCCAAGCTGCCTCAGTTCACACTGATGGTCATAGGCTTATCACAGATTGTGCAGGATTACTGGTGGATGCTAATAGGTGCGCTGTTCATTTTAATTATTTTATTTAAGCGTGTACATCGGAAATCTGAGAAATTTAGAAACTCTCTTGACCGCGGATTGTTAAAGATACCGGTCATAGGCCCGCTGCTTTATAAATCTGCGGTTGCACGTTATGCGCGTACCCTCTCGACCACCTTCGCAGCGGGTGTTCCTCTCGTCGATGCGTTGGATTCAGTAGCAGGTGCCACTGGCAATGTCGTGTTCCGAAATGCCGTTCAAAAAGTCAAACAGGATGTATCTACCGGCATGCAGCTGAATTTCTCGATGCGAAGTACCGGTGTATTTCCAATGCTCGCGGTGCAAATGACCGCCATTGGGGAAGAGTCCGGCGCTCTGGATTCTATGCTCGATAAAGTTGCGACCTATTATGAAGATGAGGTAGATAACTTAGTTGATAGTCTCACCAGCCTAATGGAACCAATGATCATGGCCGTGCTGGGTGTCATCGTTGGCGGCCTGGTCATCGCCATGTACCTTCCCATTTTCCAGCTCGGAAACGCCGTTTAAAATGTCCCTCCCCAACTTCCTGGCCAGCTCCCCGCTGGCCTTCGTTTTCTGCACCCTCGTTTTAGGCCTGCTCGTCGGCAGTTTTCTCAACGTGGTCATCTACCGCCTACCCAAGATGATGCTGCGCGACTGGAAAACCCAGGCCCGTGAGGTGCTGGAATTGCCTCCGGAACCTCAGCCTGAGACCTTCAACCTTATCCTCCCCCACTCCCGTTGCCCGCACTGTTCGCACAGGATCCGCGCGTGGGAGAACGTGCCGGTGGTGAGTTATCTGGTGTTGGGCGGCAAGTGTTCGAGTTGCAAGGCGCCGATCAGCAAGCGCTACCCGCTGGTGGAGCTGGCGTGTGGGTTGATGTCGGCGTTCGTGGCCTGGCATTTCGGCTTTGGCTGGCAGGCGGGGGCGGTATTGGTGTTGAGTTGGGGGTTGTTGTCGATGAGTTTGATCGACGCTGACCATCAGTTGTTGCCGGATGCGATTGTGGTGCCGCTGTTGTGGCTGGGGTTGATCGTCAATTCGTTTGGCCTGTTTGCGTCGCTGGGCGATGCGCTGTGGGGCGCGGTCGCCGGGTATTTAGTGCTGTGGTGCGTGTTCTGGCTGTTCAAGCTGATCACCGGCAAGGAGGGCATGGGCTACGGCGATTTCAAATTGCTGGCGATGCTCGGCGCCTGGGGCGGCTGGCAGATTTTGCCGTTGACGATTTTGCTGTCGTCGATCGTCGGCGCGGTGTTGGGCTTGATTTTGCTGCGCCTGCGCAACGTGCAGACCAGCACACCCATCCCGTTCGGGCCGTATCTGGCCATTGCGGGGTGGATCGCATTGCTCTGGGGTGATCAAATAACGTCTTCGTATTTGCAGATCGCCGGTTTCAAATGAGCCTTTCCGAAACAAGCAGCAACGTTTCAACGCCCTGGATTCTGGGTCTGACGGGTGGCATCGGCAGTGGCAAGAGCGCCGCTGCGCAGTGTTTCGTCGACCTGGGCATTCATCTGGTGGACGCCGATCAGGCTGCACGCTGGGTGGTCGAGCCGGGGCGCCCTGCCCTGGCGCAGATCACCGAGCATTTCGGCAACGGAGTGTTGCAGGCGGATGGCACGTTGAATCGTGCGGCGTTGCGCGAGCTGATCTTCAAGGACCCGCAACGGCGCGTCTGGCTTGAAGGTCTGCTGCATCCGCTGATCCGAGAAGAAATCCGCCAATACCTGGCCCGCGCAGTATCACCCTACGCGATTCTGGTTTCGCCGCTGCTGCTGGAAACGACACAACATCAAATGGTGCAGCGGGTGTTGGTGATCGACGTGCCGGAGGCGCTGCAGATCGAGCGCACCGTGCTGCGCGACAAGACCAACGAGGAGCAGGTACGGGCGATTCTCAAGGTGCAGGCCAGTCGTGAAGAACGTCTGAGTCGCGCCGATGATGTGATCATCAATGACCGCGACCCCGCGTGGCTGAAAAGCGAAGTCCAGCGACTGCATCACTTTTATCTAACTTTGCGTGGAGGCCAATGATGAGCCAACCAATGACCGTCGATTGCCCAACCTGCGGAGCCCCCGTGGAATGGACCCCGGAGAGCAAATTCCGGCCGTTCTGTTCGGACCGTTGCAAGCTGATTGACCTGGGCGCCTGGGCGTCGGAAGAACATGCAATTCCGGTGGCCCCGGATGCCGAAGATGAGTTGTTTTCGGGTGAATTTGACCCGCGTCAGCATTGATCGAACGCGACACCTGAGCCCTCAGGTGTCGCCATCAGCCACCCAGGGTTCTGACAAATACCGCGTGCGGTTGAACGTCTCCAGCCATTCGGGGCAGAACACCACAAGTGCGGTGACGATGATCCCGTTGATGAACGCCTCGGGAAAGATGATCAGCCACAGGTAACCAACGAAATCCCCCAGCCATTCCGGCATGGCAAACAGCCCGTCGTGCCACAGCACGCCCATCGCAATCAGCAGACACAACAATGCCGCCAACGCTGCAGCGAAGAAACCGGAGCAGAAGATGTAGGTAAACGGGCTTTTGGGTTGTGCGCGTTCGACCAGCAGTGAGCAGCCTTCGGTGATCAGCACGGGCAGTACGATCAGCAGCAGGCCGTTGACGCCCATCGGCGCGAGATCCTGCCGCCCCATCGCCAGCATGCCCAGTTGCGCCACCAGCCCGCCGACGATCGCCAGCGGCCAGTCAAGCAGCAAGGTTACAGCGGTCATGCCGAGAAAGTGGTACGAAACGCCGGTGTTGAAATCCCGTCGCAGCAACCAGAGCAAAAACAGCGCGAAGATGGTGCCTAACAACAGGTGCTGACGCCGTGTGTCGGCGAACAATTCAACCCAAGGACAGCGCCACACCGCCCACAGCAGCATCGGCACGTACAGGAGCCAGGCAAGGAGCATGGTTGGGGCGGCGAGCACTTGGGTTCCGAGCATGACTGATTGTTCTTTTGAGTTCGGATAAGGGCAGTCTACACCCGCTGAATCAGACTGCGTGCTCAAAGCAAAAACACCCGATGGAGCGGGTTTATTCGCTCCATCGAGTGGGAAACTTTACGAAGAGTTGTGGGTTAGCCGAGCTTACGCTGTGGCGCGCCGTGAACCATGGTGTAGGCGTAGTCGACGCCCATGCCGTAAGCGCCGCTGTGTTCCAGCACCAGTTGCATGACAGCTTCGTAAGTTTCTTTGTGTGCCCAGTCGCGTTGGAACTCGAGCAGCACTTGTTGCCAGGTCACCGGGACCGCGCCGGCTTGAATCATGCGCTGCACCGACATGTCGTGAGCCTCTTTGGTGGTGCCGCCCGACGCGTCGGTGACGATGTACACCTCGTAGCCTTCCGCCAGCGCGTCCAGGGTCGGGAAGTTCAGGCAGACTTCGGTCCAGAGCGCGGCGATGATCAACTTCTTGCGACCGGTGGCCTTTACCGCTTCGACCAGCTTCTTGTCTTCCCAAGAGTTCATCGACGTGCGCTCGATGGGCTGTTGCTCCGGGTGCACGGCCAGCAGTTCTGGCCAGATGTAACCGCTGAAGCTCTTGGTTTCCACCGACGTGAAAATGGTCGGTACGTTGAAGATCTTGGCGGCCTTGGCCAGGCCAACCGTGTTGTTTTTCAGCGTTTGACGATCGATCGATTGCACGCCGAAGGCCATTTGCGGCTGGTGGTCGATCAGGATCAGAGCGGAGTTGGTTGGGTTCAGCAGTTCGCGGATAGACATGGCATGTTCCTCTGAATGTCAGTAAGGGTCTGTAGGGGTGAGCCGCTGGAGCGCCTGGCGCTGTTTGTTTGCTGGCTTGGAAGTCAATCTACGGACTAGCCTACCTTGGAACAATCCCATAGAATCGAGACTCATTGTTTCCATATTAGGGACGTTAATGGATCGTATCGAATGCATGCGCGCGTTTGTTGCCACGGTCGGGGCCAACGGCTTTGCCGCAGCGGCTCGTGCACTGGACGTACCACGCTCGAAAGTGAGCAAGCAGATTCAGGCACTGGAAGAAGCGATAGGTGTGCAACTGCTGCAACGCACCACGCGCAGCCTCCATCTGACAGAAGCTGGCACCGAGTACTACGACGCCTGTCGTGATGTCATCGCCTCGCTGGATGAAGCCGAGCAGCGCGCGCGCACCGGCATGGGCGAGATACGCGGCGTGTTGCGGGTCAACGCGCCGATGTCGTTTGGCTTGAGTCGCCTGGGGCCGCTGATCCCGCGCTTCAACGAACTGCACCCCAACGTTGAGCTGCAAGTAGTGCTCAGTGATCAGCAGGTCGACCCGGTCAAAGGCGGTTTCGACGTCACTATCCGCATTGCCAGCTTGCCGGACTCATCGATGGTTGCGCGCACTCTGGCCCCTGCGCCGCGCATCATGGTCGCTTCGGCTGACTACCTCGCCAAGCATGGAGAGCCGACGTCGCCCAAGGATCTGGCGAATCATCAATTCCTCAGTTACGGCTATTTGCAGAGCGGCATCAGCCTGCAGTTGTGCAACGGCAAAGAGACCCAGCGCGTGACCGTCAGCGGCCCGCTGCACGCCAACAACGGAGACATCCTCGCCCAAGCGGCGGTGGGGGGAATGGGCATTGCGCTGCTGCCTAACTTCATCGTTGAACGCGCGGTGGCCGATGGACGTTTGAAGCCGGTGCTGTGCGAGTGGCAAGCGCCGGCGATCTCGGTCAACGCGGTGTATCCGTCGGCACGCCGGGTGCCGATGAAGACCCGGGCGTTCATTGATTTTCTCACCCAGGAGCTGGCGTTGGGCTCGGCGGGGTTTTGAGCCATCGCGCAGCTTCGCTTCTGCCAAAGGCTTATGCGACTGCGCCCACAGGCTCCTTGCCCTCCAGCACCGCCGTCAGACTGGCCAACACCATCTCGCCCATGCGCGTGCGCGTCTGCACCGTGGCGCTGGCGCGGTGGGGTTGCAGGATGACGGTTTCCAGGCCGAACAGCGCATCCGGCACGTTGGGCTCGTCAACGAATACGTCCAGCCCTGCCCCGGCAATCGAGCCCGATTGCAGCGCGGCGATCAGGTCCGGCTCGTTTACCAGGCTGCCCCGCGCGACGTTGATCAGATACCCTTCAGCCCCAACGCATGCAGCACCTCGGCGTTGATGATGCCCTTGGTTTTGTCAGCCGCTGCGGCAACGATCAGCGCATCGCTTTGGCGCGCCAGCTCGACCAGGTCGCTGACGAAGGTAAAGGCACATCGCTCATCGCATTGAGATCGGTGTAGCTGATCGGGCAGCCAAACGCCGCAGCCCGCGTGGCGACCGCCCGGCCAACTCGCCCAAAGCCAACGATACCCACGCGCATGCCGCTGAACGCATCAGCCCGAACGCGCCTCGGCTGCACAGAAAAACCCGATGACGTTGGTGTCGAGCACGCTCAGCCACGTTTCTACCGGCAGCCCGATAGGCCTCTGCCCGGAGGGCGCAGGAGCAAGCTTGCTTCTACGGCCTGCGGCAAGAATCAAAAGCCAGAGCCAGAGCCTTCAACTTTAAGTTCCACAAGACGTTTCAACTTCCTGCCAGAGCGCTAAGCTCTCCCCCATGGACGACTCCGACTACCTGCGTCTGCTGACGATCCAGGCCGAGCAAGCCAATGCGTTTCTGTCCAATGCGCGTAAATGGGAACGGGAGCGCTGGGTGTGCCAGCGTTTGCTGCAAGGCCTGAACATTCCTCATCGCACCGACGATTTCCTGCCCGCCGGGCAAGAGCCGCCGGACGTACTGTTTCGCGATGCGTGTTTTGAGGTGTTCTTTGTGCTCGATGAAGGGCGCAGGCTCAATGATGAGTGGCGCGAGGAGTTGAAGCGCAGGCGCAGTGCGTTTTCCCTGAGCCAACTGGTGCGGCGCGAGGCCAAGCCCAAGCGTATTCCGGCGTCCGAACTGCTGCGGCGTCTGGCGCCGACCTTGCGCAAGAAGGCGCACAACTACCAGGAGCGCGGGCTGGATTTGAGCGAGCTGGACATCATCGCCTTCGCCAGTCTCAAGCGTGAGGTGCTGGACCTCAACAGCCATTTTCCTCCGCCCACCGAATACCTGCGACAGGGCTGGCGCTCGCTCTCACTGGTAGGTCCGACCTTCGCCCGCGTGCTGTTTGCGCACCCTGATGCGCCGGATTTTCTGCGTACGAATCTGGGGCGCAGCGTGGTGTTCGATGTGGGGATCAGCCTGTGATGGCGCAATTTCCGCGCGAATGTTACAAAGCGGCATGCGCATTGAAATCCGGCGTAACCCACGGCCGGAGTCAGTCGTCAACGAAGTTACCGTGTTGCAGACCGTCGTTTTCTGACGCCGGTCAATGTTCATGACGAGGCTTTATGACCAGCCGCCTGAACCCTGACGACCAGAAGCGTGTCGAAGAGTACCTTCAAGCGCCTCAGCATCAAGTCGAGCGTCGGCCTTTTCGGCCCTGGCTGCTCCTTGTGGTGGTGCTTGTCGTGGTGATCGGGTTGGGCCTGTTGAGCCGTTTACTGAGCTATCTGACGCTATGAGCTGCCTGGCGCTCGCGCGGATAACGCCACTTGAGAATTCCTTAAGCCTTATGAGATATCCCCATGACTCATCGTATCGTGATCGTCGGCGGAGGCGCCGGTGGTCTGGAGCTGGCTACCCGTCTGGGTAAAACCCTGGGCAAGAAAGGCACCGCCAGCGTCACGCTGGTGGACGCCAATCTGACTCACATCTGGAAACCCCTGCTGCACGAAGTGGCCGCAGGCTCGCTCAACTCCTATGAGGACGAGCTGAACTACGTGGCGCAGGCCAAGTGGAACCACTTCCAGTTTCAGCTGGGTCGCATGGAAGGGCTGGACCGCGAGAACAAGCAGATTCATCTGGCCGCCACGCTCGACGAAAACGGCAACGAGCTGGTCCCCGCGCGCAGCCTGGATTACGACTCGCTGGTGATCGCGGTCGGCAGTACGACCAACGATTTCGGTACCAAAGGGGCGGCCGAACATTGCCTGTTCCTCGACACCCGCAAGCAGGCCGAGCGCTTCCACCAGCAGCTGCTTAATCGCTATCTGCGTGCTCACGCCAACGAGTTGGCGGCCACCGAAGAAATCAACGTGGCCATCGTTGGCGCGGGCGCTACAGGGGTTGAACTGGCCGCTGAACTGCACAACGCGGCTCACGAACTGGCGGCTTACGGGCTGGGCCAGATCAAGCCGGAAAACCTGCGCATCACCGTGATCGAAGCCGGTCCGCGCGTGCTGCCTGCCCTGCCGGAACGTATTGGCGGGCCGGTACACAAGACCCTGGAAAAGCTCGGCGTGACCGTGCTGACCAACTCGGCAGTCAGTGAAGTGACGGCTGAAGGCCTGGTGACCGCAACCGGTCAGGTGATTCCCGCGACGCTGAAAGTCTGGGCGGCGGGCATTCGCGCTCCGGCGTTTCTGGAAGGCATCGCGGGGCTTGAGACCAATCGCATCAATCAATTGCAGGTGCGGCCTACGCTGCAGACCACTCGCGACGACAACATCTTCGCCTTCGGTGACTGCGCGGCCTGCCCGCAGAAAGGCACGGATCGCAACGTCCCGCCTCGCGCCCAGGCGGCGCACCAGCAGGCCTCGCTGCTGGTGAAATCACTGAAGCTGCGCATTGAAGGCGGCGAGTTGCCGGAGTATCGCTACCAGGATTACGGCTCGCTGATCTCCCTGTCGAAGTTCTCGGCGGTGGGCAATCTGATGGGCAACCTGACTGGCAGCGTGATGCTGGAGGGCTGGCTGGCGCGGATGTTCTACGTGTCGTTGTACCGCATGCACCAGATGGCGCTGTACGGCACGTTCCGCACGTTGATGCTGATGCTGGGCAGTCGGATCGGGCGCGGGACTGAGCCAAGGATGAAGCTGCATTAATCCCCTCAACCTGTGGGAGCGAATTTATTCGCGAGGCACCATGACAACCGACAGATAGGTCTCGGATGTTCCGGCCATCGCGAATGAATTCGCTCCCACAGCTCAAAATCGCATGCTCCTAAGGCATCACCCGCCCTTTCCCCGAATGCTTGGCCTTGTACATCCAGCGGTCGGCCTCGCGCATCAGTTCGTCCGGGGCTTTGCCCGAACCGGGTTCGTACATCGAAAAACCCACGCTGGCGTTGCTGCGAATCACGTCGCCCTTGATGATGATTGGCTCGGCAATCGCGGCCAGCAGCTTCTTCCCCACCTCCCGCGCCTCATCTACACCCGGCACGATGCCTTCCAGAATCACGATGAACTCATCCCCCGCCAGTCGAACCAGACTGTCAGTGCGCCTCACGCAGCTGTGCAATCGCGCGGAAATGGTCCGCAGCAGGTCATCCCCCGCATCATGCCCGTAGGTGTCGTTGACCCCTTTGAAGCCATCCAGATCGATGAACATCAGCGCCAACTGCAGCGTTGAGCGATCGGCGCGGGCCATTGCGATCGGCAGCAACGCATCCAGTGCGCGGCGGTTATAGAGGCCGGTGAGCGCGTCGTGACGGGCTTCCTGCTCCAGCTCCTTGCGCCCCTGAATGTTCTGGATGATGGAAATGAAATACTCCAGATCCCCCTCTTCGGAGAGCTTCTTGGTCACGCTGAGGTTGACCCACACCGAGGCCCCGTCCTTGCGCAGGTAACGCTTCTCCAACTGATAGCGGTCAATCTGGTTGTCGATCAGTTGCTGCAGCATCTCCATGTCGCTGTCCAGGTCATCGGGGTGGGTGATGTCCTGGAAGGTCAGGTGTTTGAGCTCCTCGGGGGTGTAACCGAGGATTTCGCACAGCGCCGTATTGACGCTGATCCAGCCGCCGTCCGGCGCGACCAGGGCGATGCCCACGGAGGCCAGCTCGAACATCGAGCGATAACCCGCCTCACTGGCCTTGAACAACGCATCCGAGCGATTTCGTTGAAGCCGCGCCAGCATCAGATTTTCCCGCAGCTGCACCTCGCGGCTGACGATGTCGGCCAAGTCGCGCAGGGTGTCCACTTCTTCCTGGCTCAACTGGCGAGGACGCTCGTCGATGGCGCAGAGCGTACCGACGGCAAAACCCTTGCTGGTGCGAATCGGCACCCCTGCATAAAAGCGTATGTGCGGCGCGCCGGTCACCAGCTGGTTGTCGCGAAAGCGCTCATCTTCGGCGGCATCGGGCACCACCAGCGGCGAGGTTTGCAGAATGGCGTGGGCACAGAAGGCCATTTCTCTGGGGGTTTCAGTGGCCTGGAGCCCTGCACGGGATTTGAACCACTGACGATCTTCGTCGACGAGCGACACCAAGGCGATGGGGACGTCGAGCACGCGCGCCACCAAACGGGTGATCCGGTCGAGTGAGGCCTCGGCCGGGGTGTCGAGAATTTCCAGTGCTTGCAGCGCCTCGAGGCGCTCTTTTTCGTATGGAGGAATTGGCGCTTTCATATTTCTCGGCCGACCCTGAAAAGACCTTCTGGAGTCTATACCGGGTCGTATGAATACGCACTGGCGAATCGAGCTTTGCCATCAATCAGTTACAAGCGTCTGGTCTGCGGCGCGTTTCCAGAGTAACTCGATAAACTGCACACGCTCCCGACTCGCCGCCTCGCCCTTGCGTGTGAGCAGGCCGAACGGTGCCGTGCGCTCCTCGATCTTCACCGGCAAAGCCTTGACCAGGCCCATCTTCAGGTAATCGCGAAGGGCCGATTCGGACAGCACCATGATGGCGTCCGTCAGTTGCACCAGTTGCTGCATCGAATACACCGAGCTGAATTCGGGCCGTCGGCGTCAGCAGACACTTCCTGTCATAAAAACGTGCTGATTACTGTGATCCCATAGCGACATCACACCCCGATGTCGCACGATCACAGGAAGTCATCCATGTTTCAGCTTTCCCGAATGATGCTGGCCGCAGGCCTGGGCATTGCACTCAACCTGTCCTGGCTGAGCAGCGCTGGGGCCGCGCAGGACGTCACCGGCGCAGGCTCCACGTTCATCTACCCGGTGCTCTTCAAATGGGCCACCGATTACAACCAGAAGACCGGCGTGAAGGTGAACTACCAGAGCATCGGCTCCGGCGCAGGCGTGGCGCAGATTAAGGAGGGCGCGGTGGATTTCGGCGCCACCGACATGCCGCTCAAATCCAGCGACCTGCAAACCCTGGGCTTGCAGCAGTTCCCCTCGGTGATCGGCGGCGTGGTGCCAGTGATCAACGTGGCATCGATCAAGCCCGGCACGATCAAATTCAGCGGCGCGGTGCTGGCCGACATCTATCTGGGCAAAATCAAAAAGTGGAACGACCCGGCGCTGCTGGCGCTCAATGCTGGCTTGAAGCTGCCAGACAGCAGCATCAACGTCGTCTACCGCTCGGAGGATTCGGGTACGACGTACAACTGGGCCAGCTATCTGTCCAAGGTCAGCGCAGAATGGAAAGACAAGGTCGGCGCAGGCACCTCGGTCAAATGGCCAGTGGGCATCGGCAGCAAGGGCAGCGAAGGCGTCGCCTCGTACGTACAAAAAATGCCCAACTCCATCGGCTACGTCGAATATGCCTACATCAAGCAGCAGAACCTGAACTTCGGCCTATTACAGAACGCCGCTGGGCATTTCGTTGTACCGAGCTCGGAGTCCTTCCAGGCGGCCGCCGCGACTGCCGATTGGAAAAACGCCAAGGACTTTGACCTGTCGATGCTCAACGCGCCGGGGGACAACGCCTACCCGATCACTGCCGCAACCTTCATCGTGCTGTACAAGCAGCCCAAAGACGCTGATCGCCAGAAGACCGTGCAGGAGTTCTTCCGCTGGACCCTCGAAAACGGCCAGGACCAAGCGCGTTCACTGGACTTCGCGCCGATTCCGACTGACCTGAAGAATCAGATCGAAGCCTATTGGGGCGACGTGCCTAAAGCGCAGTAGGCCTTCCCAACGCGAGCGCGGCTGATCCTGCGCTCAGCGTCCCGACATTCTGTCGAGCAACGCACTCTTCTCCTCCAGCACCGCAGCGCGCCGGGCGATCTCGGCGCGAGCGGCCTGGATACGCGAACGCCCTGCATCCACGGCGGCATCCGGCGACTGAAACAGGCTGTCCGGCGCGTACCACTTGCCCTTGGCCGAGCGCTCGTTCTGACCATCGGCGGTCGGGCCGACCAACTCCACTTCCAGCACGACAAAGCTGCGGGTCAACACCCAAGCGGTGTAGGGATAGGTGCGGGCGTTCACATTCGGCCTCATGGTTTGTCTCGTTGATGAGGTATTCACACAGCGCAGATATCGATCTGGGCGCTTCCAGGCTCGCTCCAGCGTGGTTTTATTGCCTGAAAACACGGGGAGCGGCTGTCCATGATACCTATCGCTGTATATTTTTTCATATAACGAAAATGAAGACTGCGTTAACGGGCTTGACGATGCCGATAAGAGCCGAATAGAGGCAAGGAGGCTGGGGCGAAGAAAGGGGAAATCGAAGAACGGAGCAGCCAGAAACGAAAAAAGGCGTCCCGAAGGACGCCTTTTTTGTGGGTTGCAACGCAAATGGCGCTGTAACCTGATTTTCTACCCTGAGTACTGCTGGGGCGAAAATGGTCGGGGTAAGGGGATTCGAACTCCTGACATCCTGCTCCCAAAGCAGGCGCGCTACCGGACTGCGCTATACCC
>NZ_JBWKWB010000025.1:0-81403 GCF_059421985.1 Pseudomonas sp. GW821-FHT02A11 | reverse complement strand
GTTGCTGAAGAAAAAGCAGGATTACGACCCTGCCAGACGTTTGGGGGTTGCCCCCCAAACATAGAATCTCCCACAGAGCAGGATCGGGGCCATCTGGAAAAACGCGGTCATGCTTTGAATGATCTTCACAAGCCACTGACTTCAAGCCGTGCACACGTCCAGACCTGTGGGAACTGGGATGTCTGAAACGACTCGGTCATGCTTTGAATGATCTTCACACGCCGCTGACTTCAAGCCGTGCACACGTCCAGACCTGTGGGAGCGAATTCATTCGCGAGCCGGCGGTGTGGGCGAAAGAGATGCGTCGGATGTACTGACGTCTCGCGAATGAATTCGCTCCCACAGTGAACAACGCGGTCTGTCTGGCACACCGCGTTGGTCGCCTCACACCCTGAACTGATTGATCAACCGGCGCTGTTGCTCCGCCAGTTTGGTCAGCTCTGCACTCGCCTGACTCGACTCATCCGCACCGCCCGCCACTTCGTTGGCTACCTGACCAATGTTGATCACGTTGCGGTTGATGTCGTCGGCTACGGCGCTTTGCTCTTCGGCGGCACTGGCGATCTGGGTGTTCATGTCGTTGATCACCGACACAGCCTTGGTAATGCTTTCCAGCGCCTGCGCCGCTTCAGCTGCATGACCCACGCTCTCGTCGGTCTTGTTCTGACTGTCTTCCATGACCTTGACCACTTGCCGGGTGCCGGTCTGCAGCGCCTGGATCATGGTCTGGATTTCCTCCGTGGCCTGCTGGGTTTTCTGCGCCAGGTTGCGCACTTCATCGGCCACCACGGCGAATCCACGGCCTTGCTCGCCTGCCCGCGCGGCTTCAATGGCAGCGTTTAGCGCCAGCAGGTTGGTCTGCTCGGCAATCCCGCGAATGGCCGTCAGGATGGCGTTGATGTTCTCGCTGTCCTTGGCCAGGGTCTGCACCACGCCCACCGCACGACCGATCTCCACCGCCAGTTCGCTGATGGAATTGGAGGTGTTGTGCACGATGCGCATGCCCTGATTGGCTGCATCGTCCGCGTGGTTGGCGGCCTGCGCGGCCTGAGTGGCGTTGCGCGCAACGTCCTGGGCGGTGGCGGTCATCTCATGCACGGCAGTCGCGACCAGATCGATCTCGGCCATCTGTTTATGCACGCCCTTGTTGGTGCGAATGGCGATGTCGGCGGTGTGTTCGGACGAGTCGCTGACCTTCTGCACCGAGGTCACCACCTGGCTGATCATCACCTGGAGCTTGCCGAGGAAGGTGTTGAAGCCCAAGGCAATCGAGCCCAGTTCGTCGGCGCGGTCGGTGGTCAGGCGACGTGTGAGGTCGCCTTCTCCCTTTGCGATGTCGTCAAGCATGGCGACCATTTGTTTCAGCGGACGGGCAATGCCGCGACCGACGAACCAGACGATCAACAGCCCCAACGCCGCGATCAGCAGGCCAACCATGGTCATGCCGAAAATGTCGGTGTCACGCTGATGCGCCAGGTCGGCCTGCAGCTTTTGCAGGTCGGCCATCACCGCGCTGACGGGCATGCGAATCATCAGGGTCCAGCGCGCATCGGTGTCGCCGATGCCAAACGGCATGTACAGCTCGATGTGGCCGTGCGCCTGATCGATGTCGTAACGCACCTCGCCCTTGACGATGCTGCCCAGATTGGCGACTTCGTTGGCGTCGAGGATGTCGGTGGCTTTCTCGCCGAGCTTGCTGGTGTCCCTGGTGTAGGCGACCAGGCGGCCATTGGTGGCGATCAGCGCCAGGTCACCTGCGCCGTTGTACAACTTCTTGTCAGCGGTCTCGAGCATGTCCTGGATGAAGTTCACTGACAGGTCGGCGCCGACGATGCCCTGGAACTGGCCGTCGAGCATGATCGGAGCAATGAAGGAGGAGAGCATGACCATCTTGCCGCCGACGCTGTACGGCGCCGGGTCGATCACGCAGGGTTTGCGGGTCTCGCGCGAGCACAGGTAGTACTCGCTGGAGCGGATGCCGGTGGAGAGGATCTTGGTGTCTTCCAGACTGGCGAGTTTTTCCAGGCTGAAGGTGCCGTCCGGCTTGCGATACCACCAGGCCATCAAGCGACCGTCTTTCGGGTCGACGCCAGTAATCGGCGCTTCGGCGTAGGCAGCGTCATTGTGATCCAGTGCGTTTTGTTCCCAGCCAATGTAGGAACCGAGAATCTTCGGGTTGCGCACCACGGTCTCGTGCAGCACGTTGAGCAAATGCTCGCGGCTGACCTTCACCAATGGCTCGCCTTTGGTGTCCTTCATGCCCAGCGTGGCATTCAGGGTGGCAAGGCCGGCAGCCGTTTGCAGCGGTGCTTCCAGCTCGCGCTGGATTTCGCTGGCCTGGGTGCGGGCAATGGCAGTCAGGCGCTCTTGAATGGCCTGCTCGAATTGGGCGGTCGTCCGTTTCTCCACCAACTCCTGGGTACGAGCGCCGGAAAACAGCGCGTAAAGCACGAGAGCTGCCACGACGCTGAGCACGATAGCGCCCGCCAGTGCGGCAACTGAGAACTGGATCGACTTGAACTTCATAGGGGCTCCGGACGCGGAATGACGTCTGAAGGAGATATCGCCCTGGGCTTGGTTTTTATTAGGCGAAACCGACGAAGTGGCCGTTTTTGATCGGCGTTGGTCGTTATTGGGCATGCCGCTTGAGGCCGACGATTCAAAACGGGGCGGGGGGCCGAAAAATGGGATGAACAATGTTTCAGAGCTGTTACGTCTGTTCGGTTTTTCCGCCTTATTCGTATGGCAAACGGCTGCCATCTGGCATTGATCCCCTCGTAGCGCCTAGGATGTGCACCATTGTGTTAACGGAGATACAAAATGCGTCAGACGTTTGCTCTTTGTGCCTTGAGCGCAGCTTTGCTGGTTGCGGGATGTCAGGCCGTCAATACCACCAGCGGGGATTCGGTGGGGGTCGAACGCAAGCAGTACATGTTCAGCATGCTGTCGACCGATCAGGTCAACCAGATGTACGCCCAGTCGTACCAGCAGACCGTCAGCGAGGCCTCGTCCAAAGGCGTGCTGGACAAGGACAGCGCCGAAGCCAAGCGCGTCCAGGCCGTGGCCAAGCGACTGATCGCCCAAGCGCCGAAGTTGCGCCCTGATGCGGCGCAATGGCAATGGGATGTGAACCTGATCAAGAGCGACGAACTGAACGCCAACTGCGGACCTGGCGGCAAGATCATCGTTTATAGCGGGCTGATCGACACACTCAAGCTCAGTGATGACGAACTGGCCGCGGTGATGGGTCATGAAATCGCACATGCCCTGCGCGAACACGGTCGTGAAGCCATGTCCAAGGCCTACGGCATTCAGATGGCCAAGCAAGGCGCCGGTTCGTTGCTGGGGCTGGGACAAGACAGCCTGGCGCTGGCCGACACCGTGGTCAATTACAGCCTGACTCTGCCCAACAGCCGGGCCAACGAAAACGAAGCGGATCTGATCGGGCTGGAGCTCTCGGCGCGCGCCGGGTACAACCCGAACGCAGCGATTACCCTGTGGCAGAAGATGCAGGCCCAGGCCGGTGCCTCGCAGCCTGAGTTCATGAGTACCCACCCGGCATCGACCAACCGGATTGCCTCGTTGCAGGCGGCGATTCCGAAGGTGATGCCGCTCTACGAGCAGGCGCCGAAGGGGTGAAGTCCTGAGGTTGTGGTGACCCTGTGAGAGCGAATTCATTCGCGATGCGTCAGTCCAGACCAAAGAGATGTGCCGGATGTACTGGCCTCTCGCCAATGAATTCGCTCCCATAGGGGTGAGCATTCCAACAGGTTAGGGGAGGGGGCGGGTGCTAAACCCAGCCACTCACCTGCATTGCCTTGTACACCGCAACGATGGCCAGGATGAAGAACGCACCGGCCGCCAGGCGACGGATCAGCGTCAGCGGCAGTTTTTCCGCAGCGAAATTACCCGCCAGCACCACCGGCACGTTAGCCAGCAGCATGCCCAGGGTCGTGCCCAGAATCACCAGCCACAGGTAGGAATACTGCGCCGCCAGCATGACGGTCGCGATCTGCGTCTTGTCGCCGATTTCAGCGAGAAAGAAGGCGATCAGCGTGGTCATGAACGGGCCGAATTTGCGCGCGGTGTTGGCTTCGTCGTCGTCCATTTTGTCGGGAACCAGGGTCCACAGTGCAGTCGCGGTGAAGCTCGCGGCGAGGATCCAGTGCAGCATGGCGTCGGAGAAGAAACTGCTGAACCAGGCACCCACGGCCCCGGCGGCGGCATGGTTGGCCAGAGTTGCCGCAACAATACCGGCGATGATCGGCCAGGGCTTGCGGAAACGAGCAGCGAGAATAAGCGCGAGGAGTTGGGTCTTGTCACCGATTTCGGCCAGTGCGACGACCGCGGTAGGGACCAACAGGGATTCCAGCATCAGGGTTTTCCTAAGGGGCGGGATCAACACGGCTATGACACGTACAGCCTCCCCGCCCCGGGTCAGGATGTTCGTGTCATAGGTCTTGTCAAACCACCGATCCGTCTGCTGCGGATTCTGGGTCGCACGCACCATGGTCTGAGGACCAAGTATGTTGATGCGTGCCAGACGAGCGTGGCGCTCGTGGGAGACTACTCCCCTAGGACGGAGCGGATTCTGCCTTCGAGAATCCGGTTCGGCAAGCGTTAATTTCAGGCACGTTTGGCGCGGTAAATCCGGAACCCATTCCCTTCGGCCATGACGGCACATACGCCAAGATGTTGCTCGATGATCGGCTGATAGCGCAGGAAACTGTTTGCAACCAAGCGCAGTTCGCCACCTTTTTTCAGATGTTCGCGAGCTTTTCGCAGCAGGTTTTCGGTAGCAGCATAGTCTGTATGGACGCCGGTGTGAAAGGGCGGATTGGTCAAAATCACATCCAGATGCTTGGGCGCTGCATCGATCCCGTCACCGGTGATGACCTCGGCTTGCAGACCGTTGGCTGCCAAGGTCAGGCGACTGCTGGCGGTGGCGAAGGCATCGACGTCGAGCATCGTCACCTGCATGTCGGGGCTGCGACGTTTGACCGTAGCGCCCAGCACGCCCGCGCCGCAACCGAAGTCGAGCAAATGGCCAGTTGGCAGACGATCGAGATTGTCCAGCAGCAGGGCCGAGCCGCGATCCAGACGACCATGGCTGAAGACGCCCGGCAAGCTGACGACTTTCAGTGAGCCGCCTTCGAGCTCGATGTCGAAGTGCTTGGCCAGGCTGCTCAGTTCAATGGCTGGAGGGGCGGCTTCCACGGTCACTTGCCACAGCTGGCAATGGCGCGCGCTGTCGAGCTTGCGCGCGCGACCCAAAGGGCTTAACTGACGAGCGGCGGCCTCGATCCCAGCGCGTTTTTCACCCACCAAAAACAACTCGCGACCGGCCAGACGCGAGGCCAAGGCGTTGATCAGGTAGTCGGTAAGGTCTTTGGCTTTGGGCAGAAAGATCACGGCAGCCTCGAATGGCTCGACCGGGGCTTCGGTGCCGAAATGGGTGCGGCCGCTGAAACGGGCGTCCAGCGCGGCGAAGTCCCCCGCGTGCCAGCTCCAGCCTCGCGCGTTGGGCAAGCTGCCAAGCAGATCGTCGGCTGGCAGGCCGGTCAGCAACAAAGAGCCCTGAAACAGCTCGGCCTGGCGGAGTAACACTTCACTGCGCGGGTCCATCGGAGGCTCCTGAAAAAAGGGCGGAGTTTAACAGGTGAACGGATCGACATACCTGCCTGCAGGAGCGCGCTTGCCCGCGATGGCCGTACATTCACACGCATCTGTGGCCTGAGACACTGCTATCGCGGGCAAGCGCGCTCCCAAGGTCTTAACTGACCACCCGGATTGGTGCGCCAGCAAAGAACGCGCGGGCGTTATCGTTGACCTGGCCGATGATGCGCTGGCGGGCTTCTTGGCTGCCCCAGGCGCTGTGCGGGGTGATGATCAGGCGCGGGATGTCTCCGGACAGCAGCGGATTGCCGTTGACCGGCGGTTCCACGGTCAGCACGTCAGTGGCAGCGCCCGCCAGATGGCCATTGCGCAGGGCGTCGGCCAGGGCCTGTTCGTTGATCAGCCCGCCGCGCGCGGTGTTGACGATGAAGGCCTTGGGCTTCATCAGGCTGAGTTCGTGGGCGCCGAGCATGTCGCGGGTGTGTTCGTTGAGCGGGCAGTGCAGGGTCAGGGCATCCACCTGCGGCAGCAGTTCATGCAGCGGCACGCGATCCGGACGGGCAGGGCGACCGGGGATCTGGCCCAGCAGCACGCGCATGCCGAACGCTTCAGCCAGCTTCGCCACCGCGCCACCCAGCTCGCCATGACCGAGCAGGCCCAGTGTCTTGCCTTCCAGTTCGACGATGGGGAAATCCAGCAGGCAGAACTGCTTGGATTTCTGCCACTGACCCTGATGAATCGCCTGTTGGTAGTCGGGCAAGCGGGTGGCCAGCGCCAGCAGCAGCATCAAGGTGTGCTGGGCAACGGAAGGGGTGCCGTAACCCTGGCAATTGCTCACCACTACGCCATGTTTGCGCGCGGCTTCAAGGTCCACATTGTTGACACCCGTGGCGGTCACCAGCACCAGCTTCAGATCCGGACAAGCCGCAAACGTGGCGGCATCGATCAGTATCTTGTTGGAAATCGCCACCTGAGCGCCTTGCAGCCGCTCGATTACCTGGTCGGCAGTGGTGCTGGCATGCAGGGTCAGTTCGCCGAAGGTTTCACGCCATGGATTAAGGTCCAGATCGCCCAGATCCAATGAGGTGTGATCGAGGAAAACTGCTCTGCTTGGACTGGACATCAGCTGTACCTTTTGCTCGAAAGATGAGAGGCGTAAGGTAGCGAACGTAACAGCGCATGTCATTGGCGAAAGAGCTTTGGAGCCCCTCGATGTACTGGACGGAATTTTTCACCGTTGCCCTGATTCACCTGCTGGCCGTCGCCAGCCCCGGTCCCGATTTCGCCGTCGTGGTGCGTGAAAGCGTGACTCACGGTCGCAAGGCCGGCACTTACACCGCCATGGGTGTGGGCACCGCGATCTTCCTGCATGTCGGCTACTCGTTGCTGGGCATCGGACTCATCGTTTCGCAGTCCATCGTGCTGTTCAACGCGCTGAAATGGGCCGCTGCCGCGTACCTGCTGTACATCGGCTTCAAGGCCCTGCGCGCCAAACCGGCCAGTGCGTCAGATGCGCCGATCAACATCGCTAAAGGCGAGCGCACTGCCCGTGGGGCCTTTACGGCAGGGTTCGTGACCAACGGCCTGAACCCCAAAGCCACACTGTTTTTCCTGTCGCTGTTCACCGTGGTGATCAACCCGCACACGCCGCTGCTGGTGCAGGCCGGTTATGGCGTTTACCTCGCGGTGGCGACCGGCGTGTGGTTTTGCCTGGTGGCGCGGTTGTTCAGTCAGGAGCGCGTACGTGCAGGTTTTGCGCGCATGGGGCACTGGTTTGACCGAGCCATGGGCGGCGTGCTGGTGGCGCTGGGGCTGAAGCTGGCGCTGACCGAGATGCATTGATTCAACGCCATCCCCAAGCCGGACGGTGAACCCTCTGTGAAGCGAATTCATTCGCGATTGGTCGGTACATTCGATACACATTTGTTGTCTGTCAGCCGCATCGCGAATGAATTCGCCCCCACAGGTTTACGTTCAGGCCGCACTCATCTCTTCCCTGGCAACCCGGCGAAAACCTTCTGCGCAGCTGGCTTGATGCCGTTTTGCCCTTTCAAATGGCGTAATGCCTGCCGGGTCACTCGTCATTCGAATCATCCCTTTGGCTGATTTGACTGGCGACTGAAGGCTCTAGAGTGCATATTTTCGGCACCGCCATGCATCTTGAAAAGGGATTCCTATGCTGCAGACACGCGTGATTCCGCCAGCTGATGGCGCCTACCAGTACCCTCTGTTGATCAAACGCTTGCTGATGTCGGGCAGCCGCTATGAAAAAACGCGGGAAATCGTCTACCGGGACCAATCACGCTATTCCTATCTGACCCTGAACGAGCGCATCTGCCGCCTGGCGAACGTGCTGACGGAAGCGGGGGTGAAAGCGGGCGATACCGTGGCTGTCATGGATTGGGACAGCCACCGGTATCTGGAATGCATGTTTGCGATCCCGATGATTGGCGCGGTGATTCACACCATCAATGTGCGCCTGTCACCGGACCAGATACTGTTTACCATGAACCACGCCGAAGACAAATTCGTGCTGGTCAATAGCGAATTCGTGCCGCTTTACAATTGTTTCGCCAGCAAACTGACCACAGTCGAAAAGACCCTGCTGCTCACCGATACCCGCGACAAGACCGCTGATTTGCCTGACCTGGTCGGCGAGTACGAAACCCTGCTCGCCGCTGCCGCTTCGACCTATCAGTTCGAGGATTTCGACGAGAACTCGGTGGCGACTACCTTCTATACCACCGGCACGACGGGTAATCCGAAAGGCGTGTACTTCACCCATCGTCAGTTGGTGCTGCACACCATGGCCGTGGCGACGATCATGGGCAGCGTCGAAGGCCTGCTGGGCACTGACAAGGTCTACATGCCGATCACCCCGATGTTCCATGTGCATGCCTGGGGCGTGCCCTACGCGGCGACCATGCTCGGCGTGAAGCAGGTCTATCCCGGCCGCTACGACCCTGAGTTGCTGGTGGAGCTGTGGCGCAAGGAGAAGGTCAATTTCTCCCACTGCGTGCCCACCATCATGCAAATGGTGCTCAACGCCAAAGCGGCCAAGGACGTCGATTTCACCGGCTGGAACATCATCATCGGCGGCAGTTCGCTCAACCGTTCGCTGTATGAGGCGGCCAAGGCCAAGGGTATTCAACTGACGGCGGCCTACGGCATGTCTGAGACGGGGCCGCTGGTCTCGGTCGCGCACCTCAACGACGAACTGATGGCAGGCAGCGAAGACGAACGCACCACCTACCGCATCAAGGCCGGTGCGCCAGGCGTATTGGTGGAAGCGGCAATCGTCGACGCCGAAGGCCATTTCCTCCCCGCCGATGGCGAGACCCAAGGCGAGCTGGTGCTGCGCGCGCCCTGGCTGACCGAGGGGTACTACCGAGAACCGCAGAAGGGCGCCGAACTCTGGGCCGGCGGCTGGTTGCACACCGGTGACGTGGCGACCCTGGACAGCATGGGCGGCATCGACATTCGCGACCGCATCAAGGACGTGATCAAGACCGGCGGCGAGTGGGTTTCGTCACTTGAGCTCGAAGACCTGTGCAGCCGTCACCCCGGCGTGCGCGAAGTGGCGGTGGTGGGGATCGCCGATCCGCAGTGGGGCGAGCGGCCGTTCGCGCTGCTGGTGGCGCACGAAGGGCATGTCATTGATGCCAAAGCGTTGAAGGAACATCTCAAGCCTTTCGTGGAACAGGGGCACATCAACAAGTGGGCGATCCCGAGCCAGATCGCCCTTGTTACCGAAATTCCCAAGACCAGCGTCGGCAAGCTCGACAAGAAGCGAATCCGCCTGGATATCGTCGAATGGCAGAGCAGCAATAGCGCGTTTCTCTCGACCCTTTGATTGATCTTTTTTCGCGCACATTGCCATGATTTCAGTCATAGCAATGTGCCGCGAGCCCTCTCCCACGGCGTCTGTCTTGCCAATATCCGAAATTCAGCCATCCTCCCTCTGCCGCGCCGGTGGGCACGTCGAAATCTGCGTGCCAGAGGCGTTGACGCTGTAAATCACACTTTAGAGGGATCAAGCAGTAGCGCCTGCTGGCTATAGTCGGCAGTAGGTTGGAACCGGAGAAAAACGCTACGTCGTTTAGCAGCTTCACATGGGCCGCCCGACGCGCGTTGACACCCAGGCACTGCGGATCAGTCCACCTGAGTCGTTTCTGGAAGCACCCACTGCCATAAAAATAAAAGCACATGGAGTAGCGTCGATGACATCAGCAAACCTGTTCTGGCGCCGGGCGAAACTGCCTCTGGCTGTCAGTCTCGCTTCCACGCTCGCCGGCCCTGCATTCGGCGTCAGTTTCAACATCGGTGAAATCGAAGGTAATTTCGACTCCTCGCTCTCCATTGGTGCGAGTTGGTCGACCCAGAACGCCAACAAGAACCTCATCGGTTCGAACAACGGCGGACACGGTCTTTCGCAAACCTCCGACGACGGCCACCTGAACTTCAAAAGTGGGGAAACCTTTTCGAAGATCTTCAAGGGCATTCACGATCTGGAACTGAAGTACGGTGACACCGGCGTGTTCCTGCGCGGCAAGTACTGGTACGACTTTGAGCTCAAGGATGAAGGCCGCGAGTTCAAGGATATCAGCGACTCAGGGCGCAAAGAGGGCGCCAAGTCGTCCGGGTTCCAGTTGCTCGACGCATTCGTCTATCACAACTACTCCATTGCCGATGAGCCCGGTTCGGTACGTCTGGGCAAGCAAGTGGTCAACTGGGGTGAAAGCACCTTCATCCAGGGCGGCATCAACAGCATCAACCCCGTCGACGTTTCGGCATTCCGTCGTCCTGGCTCGGAAATCAAGGAAGGCCTGATTCCGGTCAACATGTTCTACCTGTCGCAGAACCTCACCGAAAACCTTTCGGCGGAAGGCTTCTACCAACTGGAGTGGGACCAGACCGTCGTCGACAACTGCGGCACGTTCTTCTCCCAACCTGACGTGATCGCCGATGGCTGCCAGAACAACCTGGCGGTATTGCGGACCCGTAACAGCTTGAATGCCGCGCTGCCCGCTGCCTTGCGCGCGCCGGTGCAGGCGACGCTGGCGGCGCGTGGTGTGAATTTCGGCAACCCGGATGAGGGCGCGGTCGTCGCCCGCGGCCCTGACCGGGACGCCCGTGACAGCGGTCAGTATGGCCTGGCCATGCACTACAACTTCGAGCCGCTGGACACCGAGTTCGGCGCCTATTACATGAACTACCACAGCCGTTTGCCGATTTTCAGCGGCAAGGGCGGTCCGGCCAGTGCCTACAGCGCTGCCGGGCTGGTGGGCGGTCTGGTCGGTCGGGGCGTACCTCTGGGCGTGGCGACCAGTCTGGCGCCGACGTTGCTGCCCGTGGTCGTGGCGGGCAACTCCAGCTACTACGTCGAATATCCGGAAGACATCCACCTGTTCGGTCTGAGCTTCTCTACCACGCTGCCGACCGGCACCGCGTGGAGCGGCGAGATCAGCTATCGCCCGAACGCGCCTGTCCAACTCAACACCACAGACATCCTGTACTCCGGCCTGACTCCGTTGAATCCAAGCGTTGCCTTGCTGCAAGGCACCCCGGGCGCCGATCAGAAAGGTTATCGCCGCAAAGAGATCAGCCAGGCGCAGACCACCTTCACCCATTTCTTCGATCAGGTCATGGGCGCCGAGCGCCTGACCGTGGTGGGCGAGGTGGGCTGGACGCACGTCGGCGGTCTGGAAAGTACGTCCAAGCTGCGTTATGGCCGCGACCCGAGCTATGGCCCGGGCCCGCTGCCCAATGGTCAGTGCGTCGCGCTGAACACCAGCACTCTGGCGGGCTCGTCGCTCAATAACGTCAGCCGCTATTGCGAAAACGATGGCTTCACCACCACCGATTCGTGGGGTTATCGCGCTCGTGCGATCTGGGACTACAACAACGTGTTCGCCGGTGTGAACCTCAAGCCAAGCGTGGCCTGGTCTCACGACGTCGACGGTTATTCGCCAGGTCCTGGCGGCAACTTCGAGGAGGGCCGCAAGGCCGTCAGCCTGGGTGTGGAAGCGGAATATCAGAACACCTATACCGCCAACCTTTCCTACACCAACTTCTTCGATGGCAAGTACACCACAGTGGATGACCGCGACTTCGTGGCCCTCAGCTTCGGTATGAACTTCTAAGGAACGACCATGGAAATGAAAATAACAAAGAGTCTGTTGCAGGTCGGTGTACTGGGTCTGTCACTGTTGGCGACCGGGGTAATGGCTGCGGTGTCCGACTCTGATGCCGCCAAGCTGGGCACTACGCTGACGCCAATGGGTGCCGAGAAGGCGGGTAACGCTGCTGGCACCATTCCCGCGTGGACCCCCATGGCGACCAATGCTGGCGCCGTGGACAGCAAGGGCTTCCTGGCCAACCCCTACGCCAACGAAAAGCCTCTGTTCACGATCACCGCGCAGAACGTGGAGCAGTACAAGAACAACCTGGCACCGGGTCAATACGCGATGTTCAAGCGTTACCCAGACACCTTCAAAATGCCGGTCTACCCCTCGCACCGGGGCGCGACGGTCCCGGCTGATGTCTTCGCCGCCATCAAGAAAAACGCCGTCAACACCAAGCTCGTCGGAGGCGGTAACGGTCTGGAGAACTTCGAAACCGCAGTGCCGTTTCCGATTCCGAAGGACGGCCTTGAAGTGATCTGGAACCACATCACCCGTTATCGCGGCGGCAGCGTGAAACGTCTGGTGGTGCAGGTGACGCCGCAGACCAACGGCTCCTTCAGCCCTGTGTACTTCGAGGATCAGTTCGTCTTCCGCGACAAGATGAAGGACTTCAACCCGCAGAATCCGGGCAACATCCTGTTCTACTTCAAACAGGAAGTGACGGCGCCCGCGCGTCTGGCAGGTTCCGTGCTGCTGGTTCACGAAACCCTCGACCAGGTCAAAGAGCCGCGCGCGGCGTGGGTCTATAACGCCGGGCAACGTCGCGTGCGCCGTGCGCCGCAAGTGTCCTATGACGGCCCGGGTACTGCGGCCGACGGCCTGCGCACCTCCGACAACCTGGACATGTACAACGGCGCGCCCGATCGCTACGACTGGAAACTGATCGGCAAGCAAGAGATGTACATCGCCTCTGACAGCTACAAGCTCGACGATCCGAAACTCAAATACGCCGACATCGTCAAGGCCGGTCACATCAACCAGGATCTGGCGCGTTATGAACTGCGTCGCGTCTGGCACGTGACCGCCACGCTGAAGGAGGGTCAACGCCACATCTACGCCAAGCGTGACTTCTTCATCGACGAAGACACCTGGCAGGCTGCGGTCATCGATCACTACGACGGTCGTGGTCAGCTATGGCGCGTAGCCGAGGCCCACGCCGAGAACTACTACGACAAGCAAGTGCCGTGGTATGCGGTGGAAACCTTGTACGACCTGCAATCGGGCCGTTATCTGGCACTGGGCATGAAGAATGAAGAGAAACGTGCCTACGACTTCGGCTTCACGGCCACCACCAGCGACTTCCAGCCTAACGCCCTGCGTCAGGAAGGCGTGCGCTGAGGGCCTGAACGAATTGGCGCAGAGCGGTGCACCGTTGATCACAGCCACTGAGCACTCGTTGTCCTGCGCCGCTTTACCCTATGGCTGAACCCCATGGCAGCAAGAGAAAACACCCCGATTCGTCGGGGTGTTTTTTGGCAATCGCTACACGCTATTCGGATCTGGCCCGTCTGTGGGAGTGAGCTTGCTCACGATGCTGGCCCACGGCTGCCGAGCACGCGAAGAATGTACCGGCCCCTTCGTGAGCAAGCTCCCTCCCACAGTTAGCCGTTGGCCACTGTGATCCCTGCCCAAACATATAAAGCAACATTCGCCCTGTTGATTGGATATGTTTTCTTACAGTCTTTCGTCGAACAATCTACAAAAGCGCTGGCATAGCCGCTAGTCTCCCGACATCTGAACGCCGAATAACAAGCACTTCCAACAAGAGCCGGCCATGACTGATCTGTCGCGTTTGCAAGGATTCGCAAATCACGCAGTCACTGCGTTGGAGGGGCGATTCTTTCGTCCACCCTTGCCTGAAGGCTACGTGCCCAGACCGCGGCTGTGCGAACGCCTGAGCGCGGGTCTGTCAGGGCGTTTGCTGCTGGTCAGTGCGCCCGCCGGGTTCGGCAAAAGCTCACTGGCCGTGGAATTCTGCGAAAGCCTGCCGGATC
This sequence comes from Pseudomonas sp. GW821-FHT02A11, assembly GCF_059421985.1. Classification (NCBI taxonomy): domain Bacteria; kingdom Pseudomonadati; phylum Pseudomonadota; class Gammaproteobacteria; order Pseudomonadales; family Pseudomonadaceae; genus Pseudomonas; species Pseudomonas sp. GW821-FHT02A11. Next base: position 67,608 of record NZ_JBWKWB010000025.1, on the reverse strand, counting down.
AATGGCAAAACCTGTGGCTGGGTCTGAGCCAGCGCGACGCCGATCCGGGGCGTTTTCTCGAACGTCTTCTTTGCGGTCTTCAACAATTCTTCCCCCAGCTTGGCAACCAGGCCCTTGGCCTCCTGAAAATGCGTCAGCGGCATCAGCCATTTGCTTTTGAGGAGTGGCTCGACGGCCTGCTGGATGAGTTGGCCATGCACCTGATGTTGAGCAAGCCGCTGTTGCTGGTGCTCGACGACTATCACCTCGTGCAAGGCCCGGTGCTCGACCGTTGCCTGCAATTTCTGCTCAATCACCTGCCTGCGGGCATGATCGTCATGGTCACCAGCCGTCAGCGGCCGGACTGGCATCTGGCGCGTTTGCGCTTGTCCCGGCAATTGCTCGAGCTGTCCGAGCAGGACCTGCGCCTGACCGACGACGAGTCGATGGCCGTGCTCGATCAGCACAGCGGTTCATTGAGCGAGGACGCGCTGAAAAACCTGCTGCAACGCAGCGAGGGCTGGGTCGCGGGCCTGCGTTTCTGGCTACTGGCGGCCGCAGAAGCGGGGAGCAACACGCTGACCCAGGAACTCAATGGCGGCGAAGGGTTGATCCGCGATTACCTGCTCGAAGAGGTGATCGACTGCCTGCCCGCCGACGTTCAGGCCTTCCTTTATGAAACCGCGTGCCTGGAGCGCTTTTGCAGTGCGCTGTGCAATGCCGCTCGCGACAGCCATGACAGCACCGAGATGCTCAGTTTCCTGCAGGCCCATCAGGTGTTTCTGGTGCCGCTGGACGAGCACGGGCGCTGGTTCCGCTATCACCATTTATTCTCTGACCTGTTGCGTGCTCGCGCCGGTAGCAACGTGGCGCCGCAGCAACGGCGTTTGCATTTGAACGCTTGCCGCTGGTTCAGCGAGCAGGGATTGCTCGACGAGGCGATCGAACAGGCCTTGCGTGCCGGGCACCACGACGTCGCGGCCAATCTGGTGCAGAACCTCTCCGAGGAACAGCTGCTGGCCGAGCAGAACGTCGGCATGCTGCTGCGCTGGAAAATGGACTTGCCCGACAGCCTGCTCATCAGCACGCCGCGCTTGATCGTGCTCTACGCCTGGGCGCTGGGTCTGGCCTGTCAGCTGGATGCCGCCGAGGAGTTGGGCAATCACCTCAGCCGCTTCCTGCCTGCGCCCTCGGCCACTGCGCAAAAATCCATGCTCGCCCAATGGCTGGCCCTCAGCGGCATCATCGCGCGAGGGCGGGGCGACAGCGAAACCGCCCAGCGTTTCTGCACTGAAGCCTTGGTCAGCCTTCCGCAAAAACGCTATGGGCAGCGCCTGCTGTGTCTGTCCACATTGGCCAACCTGGCGATTGCCGATGGCGACCTGTGGCGGGCGCGAGCGCTAAATCGCGACGCTTTGGAACTGGCTCAGCGGGTGGCCAATCCGCTGTTCGAAGCCCTCGGCCATTACGACCGCGCGCGCACCTTGCAGGCCCGTGGCGAGGCGTTGCGTTCGCTGGAAGAAGTGCGTCAGGGGCTGCGACGTCTGAGCGGGCTGTCCTCGCAACGGCTTTACGCGGTGCGCGCGCGGCTGACGCTGTATGAAGGCCATTTGCTCGTGCAATGCCTGCAGCCACAGGCCGGGCGTGCGCGGCTCGATGCCGGCCTGACCGAGGCCCGCGCCTGTCGCGACATCAGCGTGCTCATCGGCCACTGCGTGATTGCCGGGCTCGAAGGGCGGGAAGGGCGCTTCGCCGAAGCCTTCGCGCAACTGGCCGAAGCGGAACGCCTTATGCACATCTGGGACGTGCCGCCGATCTATTACCTGGCGATGATCACCTTGGTCAAATGCGAGCTTTGGCTGGCGCAGGGGCGCATCGATCTGGCCGACGCCTGGCTGCTGCGGCTGGGGCAAACCTATGGTGGCGAGCATCCCGCTGCGGCCCCCGAGTGCCTGCCGCAAATGCCGCAACACATCGAACTGCTGCGCGCCGTTCTCGACAAGATCCAAGGCCGAACGGAGGACGCTGTTCAACGTCTGACGCAGCTTGAGGAATATTCCCAGCGTGTCGGTGCAGGTTTGTTGGGGCTGAACGCGACAACCCAGCACCTGCTGCTGGCGCTGGAGCGATCCGACACACATCAGGCCCAGAGCCTGCTCAGTCGCAGCCTGCTCGCAGCGACCGGCGGCGCAGTCCTGCCGTTTCTCAACGTGATTCGCCTGCACGGCGACTGGCTGCGCGAACAACTGCTCAAGCGTCCGCGCTGCCGTCTGGTGAGCTACCTGCTCGACCAGTTACCGCCGGGCACCGGCAAAGACCTGCCCTGCGCCCGCGAGGTCAGCGAACCCATCGCCTGCCCTGGCGGCGACCCCCTCAGCGCCCGCGAACTGGGCGTGCTGCAACTCATCGCCCAAGGCTGCTCGAACCAGGAAATCAGCGAACGGTTGTTCATCTCTCTGCACACCGTCAAGACTCACGCCAGCCACATCAACAGCAAACTGGGGGTCGAACGCAGAACCCAGGCCGTGGCGCGAGCGCAGGAGTTGGGGTTGTTGGGGTAATACAGAATCGGCATTTAAATGCCGATTCTGCTGATAAAAGAGGTGATGCTCGGCATTAAATTGCCGATGTTTCGATCAGAGCGCCGCTTCACCCGCCCATAGCGTGTCGACATCTCGCACACCCCAATCCTCGGCCAGCTCGAATTTGACGATGCCGTCCTGCTCGTGGCTGTTGCCCAGGTCGATGACTTTTGGAGCGAGGCGTATGCGGGTTCGGGTTGAGAGGAAGACTTTCACTTTGGGGTGCAGCAGGGATTTTCCGCCCTGTTCCACGACCACGCCCAGGCGTTCGCTTTTCAGGCGCACCAGCGCGCCGACCGGATAAATGCCGACGGTTTTGACGAAATGCTGAAAGATCGTTTCGTCGAAATGGCCTTTCCAGGAGGCCATCTCGCGGATCGATTGCGCAGCATCCCAGCCTTTTTTATAGGGGCGGTCGGAAGTGACGGCGTCATACACATCGCAGATCGCGCCCATCTTGGCGAAGATGCTGATCTCATCGCCCTTGAGGCCGTGAGGGTAGCCGCTGCCGTCCATTTTTTCATGGTGATGCAGGCAGACGTCCATCACCGCTGTGGTGACTTGCGCGCTGCCTTGCAGAATTTCGAGGCCGGCCTGCGGGTGATACTTCATGGCCTCGTATTCTTCGAAGGTCAGGCGATCCGGTTTGTTGAGGATGGTGAGCGGGATCATCATCTTGCCGACGTCGTGCATCAGGCCTGCGACGCCGGCCTCGCGCACTTGCTCTTCGCTCAGCTCCATTTGCCGCGCGAGGGCCACCATCAGCGCGCAAACGGCGACTGAATGCATGTAGGTGTATTCGTCGGAGGTCTTCAGGCGCGAGAGGCTGATCAGTGCGTGGGGATGGCGCATCACCGAAGTGGAGATTTCCTCGACCAGTAGGTCGACATCCCCGGCGTTCATGGCGCGGCCCATGCGCGCGTCGGTAAACATGGTCATGACAGCGGCCTTGGCCCGACCGCAGATCGCCCTGGCGCGGGCCAGTTCTTCGTCCATGGACGTCGACGCAGTATCGAGTTCGCGGGCCGCCGAGCAGGCCGTGTCGAGTATCGACGCCTGCTCGTCGGGGCATCTGCCGCGACCGGTGTCGATCCACACCTCACGGGTGGATTCCTGTATGCGACGCAGCACCCCTTCGTCGCGCAACTCACGCTCCACGTGCTGAGTCCAGAAGGGATCATGGAGCCTTGGCCGGCAGAATTCGTGGATGTACATCCCCAGCGTCAGATCGGAAACTGCAATTTTTCTTAGCATGGCGCCTGCTCGTTAGGCTTTTGTCTTGGCTGCCTTGCGGGGTCATCGAGTCGACATCTTATCTGCTCGAACGCCTCACCTTTCGATGGTTGCGCAAGGCCAGTATATGAGCGAGGTTTTGAAAAATATATGAACGAAAAACAGGCCCTTACTTGGTGCGTTTTCAACTTCCTCAATTTTAACAATCGGTTACCGATTGATTCTGATGGGATGAAAAAGATAGGGACGAAAAATAAATTGCCGTCCTTCTGACCTTAGTTGAAAAGTCACTCAGTTGAGGGGGTAAACCTGATGTCAGTCGTCGCAATAACGACTCGGCGTGCATCCCGTCAGCCGCCGAAACATGGTGGAAAACGCTGCCGGGCTTTCGTATCCCAAGTCCATGGCGATGCGGGTCACGGAATCGCCGGAGGATAAACGCGACAACGCCAGCACTACGCAGACCTGTTGTCGCCATTGGCCGAAACTCATCTGCGTCTGCTCGCGGAAGAAGCGGCTGAAAGAGCGCTCACTGACGAACAGCTCCCGCGCCCAATCCAGAGGCGATTGATGAATGTCAGGGTGTTGCAGAAAGGCCTGACAACGCGCCAGCAAGCGGGCGTCATCAGGCAATGGAATTTGCAGCGGCAGCGCTCGGGCCTGGCCGATTTCCAACAACGCCAGTGTGACCAGCACGCCGTCGCGCCCTTGCACGTCGTAGGCCAACGGCATTTCCACCGCCTCGATCAGCAATTGACGCAGCAGCGCAGACACGCTGATGACCTCGCATACGGTCCTGGAAACCGGCGCGGCAGTGGGGTCGATGTACAAACTGCGGGTACTGACGCCAAGCATCAGCACCTCGTGTTCCACGTCCGGGGGGATCCACACCGCTTGTTGCGGCGGCACCACCCAGTCGCCCTGTTCCGTGGCGACCTTCATCACGCCTGTCGAGCCATACAACAGCTGCGCCCGCCGGTGACGGTGGCGTCTGAGCAGGTAGCCATCGGCGTAATCGTTGCCGATCGCAATGACCGGTCGAGCCGTGTTGTCCAGGGTATCAATCGAGATGTTGCGCATGGCTGCGGCTCCGAGTATCTGGCCGAAACACAAACATGATTGGCCTGAATCCTCAAGCCCGATGTGATCGCCAGGCTTATCGTCGCGGCATCTCTATAGAGGAATGTGGTGCGATGACCTATTTGCTTCTGGTGCTGTTTGGTGGCCTGTCCGGGATCACGACCGTGCTGTTCGGTTTTGGCGGTGGCTTTGTCGTAGTACCGGTTCTCTATGGCGTGCTGACCCACGGCTCAGCAGGCGCATTGAGCGAGGCGTCAGCCATGCACGTTTCCGTGGCGACCTCGACCTGCGTGATGATCGTCAACGCCTCGCTGAGTACCCGCCGGTCTGCGCGCACGGGCACGCTGATCAAAAGCTGGCTCTGGCCGCTGGCGGGTTTCATTGCAGTGGGATCGATGGTCGGTGCGCTGGCTGCCGGATGGGTCAGCGGCAACGCATTGCGCATGGCTTTCGTGATTTATCTGGCGGTCACGATTGTCGATTGCCTCTGTCGGCGGGGATTCATCTTACAGAGCATCAAGCATGAACCCCGTCGCCCTGGGCGCTGGATGACAGGCCTGGGCGGCATTGTCATCGGGGCTATCGCGACGTTTCTCGGCGTGGGCGGCAGTGTCATGACCGTGCCATTGATGCGTCGCAGCGGGCTGAGCATGAGCCAGGCCACTGCCATGGCCAATCCGTTGAGCCTGCCGGTGGCACTGGTGGGCACGGCGACCTACATGCTGGCCGGCAGCGCTGACGCGACAGGGCTGGGCGCGGGATGCATCGGCTACGTTAACCTCGCAGCCTTCGCCGTTCTCACCTTGGGCGCCTGGTTTGGCATGCGTCTGGCCGCGCGATGGGTAGGGCGTATTCCTGATCAACTGCATGCCTGGACGTACATCGGGCTGCTGGCGCTGGTACTGCTGAGCATGGTGCTGTCGTGAGGGAGGGGCATCGGCGTGCAGGCATGTTTTCATTCTTGCGTTGCGAAGCTTTACTATCGGTGCCCGGCGTAGTCGAACCCACAGGATCATCATGCAGACCCCAAAACCCGCCCTCATCCGCGAAACCTTTCCCGTCGGCCCGTTGCAGTGCAACTGCACGATCATCGGCGATCCGGTCAGCAAACAGGCGATCGTGGTCGATCCCGGTGGCAATCATGAGCTGATCCTGGCGAAGCTCGACGCGCATGGCCTCAAGTGCGTGAGCATCATTCATACCCATGCGCATCTGGATCATTTCCTGGCGTCGGGGCAGTTGAAGGAGAAGACGGGGGCGACGCTGCATCTGCATAAAGAAGATCAGTTTTTGTGGGACAACCTCGAAACCCAGTGTCAGGTGTTTCGCGTGCCTTATGTGCCAGTTCCGTCCCCGGACCGTTGGCTGGAGCACGAAGAGGAGCTGGCCTGCGGTTGCGGAGTGGCGTTGCACACGCCGGGTCATACGCCCGGTTCGATGAGTTTCTGGTTCGAGGATGCCAAGCTGCTGATCGCTGGCGACACGCTGTTTCGGCGTGGCATTGGGCGGACCGATTTGTGGGGCGGTGATCAGGCGACGATCGTGCGTTCGATCAAGGAGCGGCTGTACACGCTGGACGACGCTGCTACGGTTGTAACAGGGCACGGGCCGGACACGCGGCTGGGGGATGAAATGCGCGAAAACCCTTTTGTCAGAGCGTGAATTGTTCAGGCCGGGTTAAGGAATTTTTGACCGCCTGCGTGCTCTAATCGCGCATATTGTCGGCCGCTGTGGTTGGCCGTAAAAGCAAAACAGGAGCTTTCCTAGATGTTTACCTTTCGCCGTTTGATCATCGCTGCCACCGCGCTCGCCGTCCTGTCTGGCTGCGCGACGCAGAATCCTTATGACAATCAGGGGCAGGCGCAGAATTCCGGTGGCGTGAGCAAAACCGCCAAATATGGTGGTCTGGGTGCGCTGGCTGGTGCCGTCGCCGGTGCCGCCATCGATCACAACAACCGTGGCAAAGGTGCGCTGATCGGCGCCGCATTGGTGGGCGCAGGCGCCGCGGGCTACGGCTACTACGCCGACAAACAGGAAGCCGCGCTGCGCGCAAGCATGGCCAACACCGGTGTTCAGGTCCAGCGTGAAGGCGACAACATCAAGCTGGTGATGCCGGGCAACATTACCTTCGCCACCGACTCGTCGGCGATTGCCAGCAGTTTCTATTCACCGCTGAACAACCTGGCGGGTTCGCTGAAGCAGTACAACCAGAACATGATCGAAATCGTCGGTTACACCGACAGCACCGGCAGCCGCCAGCACAACATGGACCTGTCGCAACAGCGCGCTCAAAGCGTGGCGACTTATTTGACATCCCAGGGCGTCGATGCCTCTCACCTGTCGGTACGCGGTGCAGGCCCCGATCAGCCGATCGCCAGCAACGCCGACGTCAACGGCCGTGCCCAAAACCGCCGCGTCGAGGTCAACCTCAAGCCGATTCCTGGCCAGCAGTACCAGCAGCAACAGTAAGATCGAGTCCCCCCCAGAACCCCGGCCTCCGTGCCGGGGTTTTTGTATGCGTGAGATGAGCATTCCCCATGCAGGGACTACCTCGATCCTTGCGCGAGCGCCCGATCATCTGTGGGAGCGAATTCATTCGCGAGAGGCCGGTACATCCGATAGAGATTTGAAGGACCTACCATCGCATCGCGAATGAATTCGCTCCCACCGAGGGCGTCCCCCGAGCGAGGTCAATCAGCGGGAATAGCGCTCATGCATCTGCCCCAGCAGCGCATCCTTCTCTTCCCACAGGCGATTGATCCACTGCTGAAACTCGGCGCGGTAGGCTTCGTCCTGGTCGTAACTCTTGCCAATGAACTGCTGTGGAATCTGCACTTCTTCAAAGTGCGCGACCACTTCACGCACACGCCCGCACAGCAAATCCCAGTAGCCTGGCTGGCCGGCAGGGTAGTGAATGGTCACGTTGACGATGGATTCCAGCTGCTCGCCCATGGCGTCAAGCACGAACGCGATACCGCCTGCCTTGGGTTTGAGCAGATAACGAAACGGCGACTGTTGCTGAGCGTGTTTGTCCGGGGTGAAGCGCGTGCCTTCGGCGAAGTTGAAAATCCCCACCGGGTTGTTGCGAAACTTTGCGCAGGTGCGGCGGGTGGTCTCAAGGTCCTTGCCTTTCTTTTCCGGATGTTTGGCCAGGTACGCTTTGCTGTAACGCTTCATGAACGGAAAGCCCAGCGCCCACCACGCCAGACCGATCACCGGCACCCAGATCAGCTCCTGCTTGAGGAAGAACTTCAGCGGGCGAATACGTCGGTTGAGCACGTACTGCAGGACCATGATGTCGACCCAGCTCTGGTGATTGCTGGTCACCAGGTACGAGTGCTGATAATCCAGCCCCTCAAGGCCGCTCAGGTGCCAGCGGGTGTGGCCGAGCAGGTTCATCCAGGCGTTGTTGTTGCTGATCCAGGCCTCGTGGATGTGGCTCATCAGCCAGTCGGTGACCTTCTGCGTCGCCGGGAACGGCAGGCACAGTTTGAAGATCGCCACGATGAACAGCGGCGTGCAGCAGACAATCGTGTTGAGCGCCAACAGCAGCGAGGCGATGACGCCGCGCAAAGGGGCGGGCAAGAAATCCATGGGGGATCGAACTCCGAGGTAAGACAGCCGCCGGTGATTTCCCGGCGGCGTTATTGTGAGTGAAGGATGTTGCAGGACGGTTTTATTGCGGCAAGGTCGCGGCCTGAATCGCCGTTAGAGCGATGGTGTAGACGATGTCGTCCACCTGAGCGCCGCGCGGCAGGTCGTTGACCGGTTTGCGCAGGCCTTGCAGCATCGGGCCCAGGCTCACGCAGTCCGCACTGCGCTGCACTGCTTTATACGTGGTGTTGCCGGTGTTGAGGTCAGGGAACACGAACACGTTGGCGCGACCGGCAACCGGGCTGTCCGGCGCCAGTTGTCGGGCCACGTGCTCGTTGGCGGCAGCATCGTATTGCAGCGGGCCATCGATCAGCAGGCTGCGCTGGGTTTCCTGAGCCAGTTGCGTGGCTTCGCGTACCTTTTCCACTTCCTCGCCGCTGGCCGAATTGCCGCTGGAATAGCTGATCATCGCCACGCGCGGCGACAGGCCAAACGCGACGGCCGAATCGGCGCTCTGCACAGCGATTTCCGCGAGTTCCTGCGCGGTCGGATGCGGATTCATGATGCAGTCGCCGTAGACCAGCACCTGTTCGGGAAACAACATGAAAAACACCGATGACACCAGCGTGCAGCCCGGCGCGGTCTTGATCAGTTGCAGGGCCGGGCGGATGGTGTTGGCGGTGGAGTGAATGACCCCGGAGACTAGCCCGTCGACTTCATCGAGCGCCAGCATCATGGTCCCGATCACCACCGGGTCTTCCAGTTGCTGCTCAGCCATGGGCGCGTTGAGGCTTTTGTTCTTGCGCAGGTCGACCATCGGGCCCACGTAGCGCTCGCGGATGACATCCGGATCGAGTATTTCCAGTCCCGGAGGTAACTCGATGCCTTGAGCACGGGCCACGGCCTGGACTTCTTCAGGCTTGGCCAGCAGCACGCAACGGGCGATGCCACGGGCCTGGCAGATTGCTGCCGCCTGAACGGTGAGCGGCTCGGCGCCTTCGGGCAGCACGATGCGTTTGTTGGCCGCCTGGGCGCGCTGAATCAACTGGTAACGGAAGACCGCAGGCGACAGGCGCATTTCGCGCGGCGTGCCACAGCGTTGGTGCAGCCAGTTGGCGTCCAGATGGCTGGCGACGAAATCGGTGATGATCTCCGCACGTTCGCGGTCGTCGATCGGGATTTCCTTGTTCAGCTGATTGAGCTGGTTGGCGGTGTCGTATGAGCCGGTGCTCACGGACAACACCGGAAGCCCCGCCTGCAGTGCGCCACGGCACAAATCCATGATGCGCGGGTCGGGCAGGGTATCGCTGGTCAGCAACAGGCCCGCCAAAGGCACGCCGTTCAGGGTTGCCAGACTCACGGCCAGGATGATGTCGTCGCGATCCCCCGGCGTCACCACCAGCACGCCCGGTTTGAGCAGTTGCAGGGTGTTGAGCACGGTGCGCGCGCAGATGATGATTTTCGACATGCGCCGCTGTTCGTAATCGCCGGCGTTGATCACCTGAGCACCGAGCAAATCCGCTACGTCGCGGGTGCGCGGGGCGTTGAGATCAGCCTGGAAAGGGATGCAACCCAGCAGGCGGAAATCGCCACTGCGCAGCAAGGGCGAGTGTTCTTTCAGGCGCGCCGAGAAGGCTTCCATGCTCTCGTCGGTACGTACCTTGTTGAGGATCACGCCCAGCACTTTCGGGTCTTTCGGGCCGCCGAACATCTGTGCCTGCAACTCGACGCGACCGGAGAGTTCGGTGAGCACTTCGTTTTCCGGCGCCGAGACCAGAATGACTTCGGCGTCCAGCGCCTTGGCCATGTGCAGGTTGACCCGCGCGGCATAGCTGGCGCTGCGGGTCGGCACCATGCCCTCGACGATCACGACGTCGCGGCCTTCGCAGGCTTGCTGATAGAGGGTGATGATTTCTTCCAGCAACTCATCCAGCTGGCCTTCGCCGAGCATGCGCTCGACATGGGCCAGGCCCAGTGGCTTGGGCGGCTTGAGGCCGTGGGTGCGGGCGACCAGTTCGGTCGAGCGCTCAGGGCCCAGATCGCCAGGGTGGGGCTGAGCGATGGGTTTGAAAAAACCGACTTTGAGTCCGGCGCGCTCCAGGGTTCTCACCAGCCCCAGGCTGATGGACGTCAAACCCACACCAAAGTCTGTGGGCGCGATAAAGAAAGTCTGCATGCGGGCTTCTCGAAGGTGAGCGTGCAAGGGGCCTGATCCGTCAGAATCGGAGGACCTGAGTCAAACAGGACGCTGTTCAATCGCAGCGTCTCAACGGGGCACAAGGTTATCGCTATCTGCCGCCTGCGCACACCAGCCACAGCGAAAGGATTGACCTATTTTTTCCTGTCGCGCCTGCGCATCGAGTACCCAGGGGCGTGACTGCCACGGCGGTTGGTGGCGCAAGTGCTGGGTGTGGCCGCAGGAGAGCTCGGCGATCCAGTGGCCATCTTCGTCCTGACGAAACCCTGTAATCGTGGTGTCGTTCTGAGGTAATGCGGGGTCGCGCAATCGGGGCCGTCCGTCTGAGTTGCGTTCGCTTTCGCGCGAGGGCTTGGTTAGACTTGATCGCTCATATCTCTATTTGCAAAAGGTTGCCCCATGCCGATCGCCGCCAACAAGGCTGTCTCCATTGACTATACCCTGACCAACGACGCTGGTGAGGTCATCGACAGTTCTGCCGGCGGCGCGCCGCTGGTTTACCTGCAAGGCGCAGGTAACATCATTCCGGGTCTGGAAAAGGCACTGGAAGGCAAGGACGTCGGTGATGAGCTGAAAGTCGCCATCGAGCCTGAAGACGCCTACGGCGAATACTCGGCCGAACTGGTCAGTACACTGAACCGCAGCATGTTCGAAGGCGTTGATGAGCTCGAAGTCGGCATGCAGTTCCACGCTTCCGCTCCGGACGGCCAGATGCAGATCGTCACCATCCGTGATCTGGACGGCGACGACGTGACTGTCGACGGCAACCACCCACTGGCCGGTCAGCGCCTGAACTTCCAGGTCAAGGTCGTCGCGGTTCGCGATGCCAGCCAGGAAGAAGTCGCTCACGGTCACGTGCATGGCGAAGGTGGCCATCATCACTGATTTGTCCTGCTAAGCTCAATTAGCTGGCCAGGCGTCCTCGCGGGCTTTGCGAAAATCGGTTTGGTTTCGCGGCCTGACAGGGCGCCTTTTTTGGTCGAACGTGTTGGTATGGTGAGTAGGGGAGTTTCGTCATGAGTATATTTCACGACCTGAAATTAAAAGCTCTGGATGGCCAGGAACTGCCTCTCGCGCCGCTTAAAGGCAAAGTGGTTCTGGTGGTCAACGTGGCCTCCAAATGTGGCCTCACGCCACAATATGCCGCGCTCGAAAACCTCTATCAAAAGTACAAAGACCGCGGTTTCAGCGTTCTCGGGCTGCCCTGTAACCAGTTCGCCGGACAAGAACCCGGTACCCAGGATGAAATCCAGTCATTCTGCTCGCTGAATTACGGCGTGACCTTTCCGTTGGGCGACAAGCTTGAGGTGAACGGGCCTCATCGTCATCGCCTGTATCAAATGCTGGCGGGCGAAGGGGCGGAATTCCCAGGGGACATCACCTGGAATTTCGAAAAATTTCTCGTCGGGCAAGATGGCCGCGTGCTCGCGCGTTTCTCGCCACGAACCACCCCGGATGACCCTACGGTGATTCAGGCGATTGAAAAAGCGCTGCATTGATGCTGTGGATGCGTTTTTCAGGTTCCCTTCTCTGTAATCCAGTGGTACTCCTCTGTGGGAGCGAATTCATTCGCGAGAGGTCGGTACACCCGATAGAGCTGTATCGAGCCGACGTCGCATCGCGAATGAATTCGCTCCCACAGGGCGTTAAGTGTTCACCTCGCGGTTCTGTTCACCGTCCTGTTCTATCTTCTAAACCTTAATCAGCTAGATCAATAGTGCTTTGCATCGTGCCTAGGTCGGCTCATTCTGTATGACCTTCATAATATTTTCCTGTAGCCGAGGATGTTTGCATGCCAGTCAAAGCCTTGTTCAAACCCTTTCACATGGGCAGCCTGGAACTCCCGACCCGCGTGGTGATGGCGCCCATGACCCGCTCGTTCTCGCCAGGCGGCGTGCCTAACGCCAAGGTGATCGAGTACTACCGCCGTCGCGCGGCTGCAGGCGTGGGCCTGATCATCACCGAAGGCACTACGGTCGGGCACAAGGCGTCCAACGGTTATCCGAACGTGCCGCAATTCTTCGGCGAAGCGGCGCTGGCGGGTTGGAAGAACGTGGTCGAGGCGGTGCACGCCGAAGGTGGCAAAATCGTCCCTCAGCTCTGGCACGTGGGCGCGGTACGCCGCCTGGGCACTGAGCCGGATGGGACCGTCCCGGCGTACGGCCCGACTGAAAAGCTCAAGGACGGCAACGTTGTCGTTCACGGCATGAGCAAGCAGGACATCGCTGACGTCATCGCCGCATTCGCTCAGGCGGCCAAGGACGCTAAGGCCATCGGCATGGATGGCGTGGAAATCCACGGCGCCCACGGCTATATCGTCGACCAGTTCTTCTGGGAAGGCACCAACCAGCGCACCGACGAATACGGCGGTGATCTGGCCCAACGCTCGCGTTTTGCCATCGAGCTGATTGAAGCCGTGCGTGCTGCCGTCGGCCCGGATTACCCGATCATTTTTCGTTACTCCCAGTGGAAGCAGCAGGACTACACCGCGCGCCTGGTGCAGACGCCGGAGGAATTGGGCGCATTCCTCAAGCCGTTGTCTGACGCAGGCGTGGACATTTTCCACTGCTCGACGCGGCGTTTCTGGGAGCCGGAATTTGAAGGTTCCGACCTCAACCTGGCAGGGTGGACACGCAAGCTGACCGGCAAACCGACCATTACCGTCGGCAGCGTCGGACTGGACGGCGAGTTCCTGCAGTTCATGGTCAACACCGACAAGGTCGCGCAGCCAGCCAGCCTTGAGAACCTGCTCAAGCGGCTGGGGGATGATGAATTCGATCTGGTGGCCGTGGGCCGTGCATTGCTGGTCGATCCGGATTGGGCAGTGAAGGTGCGCGACGGTCGTGAGGACGACATCCTGCCGTTCAGCCGGGATGCGCTGGGTAAACTGGAGTAATTTTGGTTGCACTCTTGCCTTCAGCTCATGGAGGCAATGTGGGAGTTTGCTGGCTCATGAAGACTGACTTACAGGTTCCACATCTGATGTGGATGTCCTGACCTCTTCTTGAGCAAGCTCACTCCCACAGGAAGGGCCGCGGCTGGGAAGCTTTGTTACACCCCTAAAGCGATCCCGTCGCGGGTCTCACTGGCAGTCCGCAGATAACACTCGAACGCCTCGATAATCCCTGCCCAGCCCTGACGGCTCGCGTGCTGTCGCGCATTCAGACGCACCCGGCGCAGCGTCTCGTCGTCCTCCAGCATCCAGCGCGCAGCGTCGATGAAACTCTCTTCATCCCCCGGCATCGCCACGGCGCCGTTGTGCCCGTGACGAATATGCTGGCCCGCCGCCGCTTCGTCATACGCGACCACGCCCAACCCCGAGGCCAGCGCCTCCAGCACAACGTTGCCAAAGGTTTCGGTGAGGCTTGGAAACAGGAACAGATCTCCGGAAGCGTAATGAGTGGCCAAGGCCTCGCCACGTTGCGTACCGCAGAAAATAGCGTCCGGTAATTGTTCTTGCAGCGCTGCGCGCAACGGGCCGTCACCGACGATGATCAGCTTGAGTTTCTTCTCGGGGTAGGCGCTGACCAGGCTGTCAAAACTGGTCTTCAGCAGGCCGAGGTTCTTCTCCGCCGCCAGGCGTCCTACATGCAGGACGGCCGTGTCGTCGGGCAGAAGGCCCCACGTCTCGCGCAGAAAGGTCGAACGTCGGGAAGGATGAAACAGTTGGCAGTCCACACCACGAGACAGCAACTCCAAGCGCTCGAAACCTCGCCGCTCCAGCTCGGTTTTCTGACTGGCACTGGGCACCAGGGTGGCGCTCGAACGGTTGTGGAACCAGCGCAGGTACGAGGTCAGCAAACGCGTCACGAACCCCAGCCCATATTGCCGCGTGTACTGCTGAAAGTTGGTATGAAAGCCACTGACGATCGCAATCCGCAGCCGCCGCGCAGCCCGCAACGCAGAAAGCCCCAGCGGGCCCTCGGTGGCGATGTACAGCACGTCCGGCCGATTGCGCTGCCAGCGCCGCAGCAACTTGTGCATCGACGACTGCCCCCACTGCAACCCCGGATACCCCGGAATCGGCCAGCCGCGACACAGCATCAAATCATCCCCGGCCGCCCGCAATTCATCGTCACTCTGCCGCGGCCGAATCACCTCAACCCGATGCCCGCGCAGGCGCAGACCATCGCACAACCGGCTCAGCGTATTGGCCACGCCATTGATTTCGGGAGCGAAGGTTTCGGTGATCAGCGTGATATGCAGGGATTTACTCATGACAGCCAGTTTCAAAGGCGCGCGTTGCGCTTGTGTGGCGGTTGGGTGATGGATTTGTGACATTGTAAGTTCGTTTTGAAGAACAGAACGGTACATGCCAAAACAGCGCTCGTCCTACAGTTTGTCTTTTTTGGTCTGATGACTGCGTAAGAAGTTTCTGAAAGCTTTTTATCTGGTAGTTCTCCTGTTGACTCAGAGGCGCTCCTGAATAACGTCGGATTATCAGTTATCTTTCTCGTTGTGCGAAGAAGTTACTGATGAGGCCATTTAATCTCATTCTTGAGATTAATAAGTTCGTCTGTTCAGGAAGTGAAAAAATGAAAAACTTTAAAAAGTTGAACGGTATCGCTCTGCGTGCAGGTTTTATATCCGTGGCTTTGTCTCTGTCGGCTCACACGTTCGCCGGAACCTACACCTCTACGGTGCAGCTACCTACGCTGCACTCGAAAAATCATGTCTATACCGCCCATATGCCTATCCCGGTTGGAGTGGGCGAAGGTTTTATAAAAAATATAAGTTGGAACTGGAATGTGCATGGCTGGCCAAGGGGGCTTCAAGTCTATCTGTGCCAAACGTCAACGCGTTGTATCGACGTTTCCCGACAACGAGTTGGCTCAAAGGCTGCTTTCACTCAGTTTCATTCGTCGCAACCGTTCTTTTACGAGCTTAAATTGTCTGATCCTGGTAGGGTGCCGGTGGCCGGCCTGTTAGGCCGGCTCACCGTCAATTGGTGATGTAAGCATAGGTTGTCCCCACAAGTGTGGTGGGGACAACTCTCTTAAATACCAAGCATTTCTCTGAATCGAAGCGGCATGCTGTCATGAATGCTGAATATCTTTTCAAGGATTTCCACGGCAGGTGTTCCTTTGGATGTTTCCTGACGATAAAGGGTATCGCATTGCCTCTGTATTGCTTGGTTGATTTGTTCAAAATAAGCTTGGGTTTTAGAATTCACTAATTCTCCTGTTAGGGAGTAGCGAATGTTAGGGCGATCAGAAAGATCCAATAGTGGCGAGCCTAGAGAGTTGTAAGCGTAGTCATAAGCGAGTCTTGATGCGGCACTAGCGTCGTCTTTCGCTAAGCTTAATATTTCGTTTCTGACGTGGGCCAGTTCCACTTTTCGATCAGTCAAATCAGATTTTGAAAACAGTGCCTGACCTAGAATGCTCGAAAACTCGTTTGAGTGCTTTGTACGATGGTCTCTATTGTTTGCAGATGTATAACCGCTGTCGCCAATTTTTTGATTAGCTTCAATATGCATGGATGCATCCTCACTAAAAGCGCGTTCCCAAGAGTGATCAGCGAATTTAACCGACTGTGAACGGAACAATTCGCGACTTGCCAACCCGTTCCAGCGCTGCTGCCTCAGGCGTGTAGTGAGTTTGTACGGAGTTGAGACTGACGAGATTCAGGTGGCAACGAGTTTTGACCTGTTTCGCAAGATTTGCTGGCTCGGCTTTCAGTGTTTGCGAGGTGGCCGTTTCCACCGCCTCGGCGAGCGTCTGCATGAATCTCGGTGCATTGGGTTCTGGCCTGGGTTTTGTCTTCAGCAGGGTAGAGACGGACTGACTCGAAGCATTGACACGATTCGTTTCCATGGACATGGCACTCCCGATGATCAAGGCGCCCGGAGTGGGCAAGCCCATGGTTGAACAGCTCGGTCGTGGGATGTTTGGAAGACTTTTGTAGGAATGGTCCTGATTTTTTTTGCATTGATTCAACGCGCTTTTTGATCGGTAGGATGCGCGGCACTTACTCACCGAGGGAACGATGTGTCTGAGGTTTTTTATACGCCGCCTGCTGCTGATCTACAGCCAATCAAAAGCGATGACCCCGAGTTTTTCACGGTCGCGCCACGCAAACTGATCGTGATGATGCTGCTAACCCACGGCCTGTACGGCGCTTACTGGCTCTACCAGAACTGGAAACACTACAAAGTTCGCTCAGGTCGCCCGATTTGGCCGTTGGCGCGTACGATTCTCGCGCTCTTCTATGTACCTTCGTTGTTCTGCAAGATCGACAGGGCCTGCAAGTCCGGGGATGAAAGGGGCATGCCTCACTGGTGTGTGAGTGCAGTTCTGTATGTTTTCCTGCCTTTCGCGCCTTTCATTATCGGAATGACCTATGGCCTATACAGGGCGTTTGCCGGTTTCGACTCCGCGCCGGTCGGATTCTGGTTTGAGTTTTTGACAGGGACGGCAGTATTCCTGTCCCAGAGCTTGATCGTTTTGAGGGTTCAACGATTCATCAACCTGATAAATAAAGATCCGAAAGGACAGGCAAACGAACGCTACTCATTGGGTAACGCTATCTGGATCTTCGTTGGAATGCTCATCTGGTTGTGGATGACCATCGGAATGTACATCACATCCCAGCCGTGAAAAAAGGCCTCATCCGAGGCCCTTTCATTTATTCAGCGAATCTTCTCCGCCAGCGATTCCGTTCCCCGTTCTCTCACCCAGAACAACGTCGCCCCCGCCACCGCTGCGGGCATCATCAGGATGTTGACCACCGGAATCAGCAGCACCAGATACACAATCCCGCCAAAGCTCATGCTCTGCCAGCGTTTGGCGCGCAGCCAGGCGAGCATGTCTTGCCAGCTCATCTTGTGGTTGTCGGCGGGGTAGTCGATGTACTGGATAGCCATCATCCAGACGCCGAACAGCAGCCACAGCGGCGCGGCGATGATGTTGACCACGGGAATCCACGACAGGATGAACAGGCCGATGGCGCGGGGCAGGAAGTAGCCCAATTTGCGCATTTCGCGGCTCAGGGTGCGGGGGATCATTTCGATCAGTTCGGCCCAGCTGAAAGCCGGGAAGTCGTCGGTGCCGCGCAGCACCACTTCGACCTTTTCCGAGAGGAAGCCGTTGAAGGGCGCGGCGATGACGTTGGCGATCATGGTGAAGGTGAAGAACACCATCAGCACGACCAGCACCACGAACAGCGGCCAGAGGATGTAATTAAGGAAGCTCAGCCAGCTGGGCAGGGTGGGCATGAACGAGTCGACCCAGAGGCTGAACTCGTGGCCGGCGAAATAGATGAGCGCGCTGAACAGCACCAGGTTGATGGTCAGCGGCAGCAGGACGAACAGGCGCAGGCCGGGGCTCAGGACCAGTTTCAGGCCCTCGCGCAGGTATTGCGGGCCGGACAGGGTGGGTGCGGGCATAGGGGCCTCCAATCGTGGAAAACGCGCCGACCTTACCGGCTTTGTCAGAGCGGCGGAAGCCGGATAGGTGCCATGACATTCGCCGAAACAATCTGGCGAGGTTAAAGTCTATCGACAGATCACCGTGCAAACGTTTGTCGGGATAGGTGCGGTCTATGAGCTGGATTGTGAAACGATATTTCCTTAATCTTCCCCGCCCCGATAAGCTTGGGGGCAACTTTTAGACCTATTCCCATTCACTTTGAACCTCGAAGGAGTCCTAATGAGCGTTCTGGTAAACAAACAAGCCCCTGATTTCACAGCAGCGGCAGTCCTGGGTGACGGGTCGATCGTCGACAGCTTCCAGCTGTCGTCCCTGCGCGGCAAATATGTCGTGCTGTTCTTCTGGCCTCTGGACTTCACGTTCGTGTGCCCGTCGGAAATCATCGCGCACGACAACCGCGTCGCTAAATTCCGCGATCTGGGCGTTGAAGTGGTTGGCGTTTCCGTCGACTCGCACTTCACCCACGCCGCATGGCGCAACACCCCGGTTGAAAAGGGCGGCATTGGCCAAGTCCAGTTCACCATGGTTGCCGACATCAAGCACGAGATCACTCGCGCTTACGGTATCGAACACGAAGACGGCGTTGCGCTGCGCGGTTCGTTCCTGATCGACCAGAATGGCGTGGTTCAGCACCAGGTAGTGAACAACCTGCCGCTGGGTCGTGACGTTGACGAGATGGTACGTCTGGTCGAGGCACTGCAGTTCACCGAACAGCACGGCGAAGTTTGCCCGGCTGGCTGGCGTCCAGGTCAAAAAGGCATGAAGGCTGACGCGTCTGGCGTTGCCGACTACCTGGCCGAGAACGCCAAGAGCTTGTAATACCGTCGCTGCGGCCTCGGCCGCAGCTTCAAGTTTTCAGGATTGGCGAGTCGACCCTTCCCCAAGTGCGCTCGCGGGTCCGTTTTATTCAAGCCGGTGCGCCGGTTCAGATCTCAGTAACTCCGACCACCCGTAACGATGGCCGGTCGATAGGAGTGTGTCATGTCCGATGTACGTCATTCCCGAGTGATTATTCTCGGCTCCGGCCCTGCCGGTTACAGCGCTGCGGTGTATGCGGCCCGTGCCAACCTCAAGCCTCTGTTGATCACCGGCATGCAGGCCGGCGGTCAACTGACCACTACCACCGAAGTCGACAACTGGCCGGGCGATCCCCATGGCCTCACCGGCCCGGTGCTGATGGAGCGTATGCGCGAGCACGCCGAGCGTTTCGAGACCGAGATCGTGTTCGATCACATCAACGCCGTCGATCTGGCGGGTAAACCGTTCAGCCTCAAGGGCGACAGCGGCACCTACACCTGCGACGCGCTGATCATCGCCACCGGCGCCAGCGCTCGTTACCTGGGCCTGCCATCGGAAGAGGCGTTCATGGGCAAGGGCGTATCGGCCTGCGCGACCTGTGACGGTTTCTTCTACCGCAACAAGCCGGTGGCTGTGGTCGGTGGCGGCAACACGGCCGTTGAAGAGGCGCTGTACCTGGCCAACATCGCCAGCAAGGTGACCCTGGTTCACCGGCGCGACACATTCCGCGCCGAGAAGATCCTGATCGACAAGCTGCACGCGCGTGTCGCTGAAGGCAAGATCGAGCTCAAGCTGCATTCGACGCTGGACGAAGTGCTGGGCGACAACATGGGCGTGACCGGTGCGCGTTTGAAGAACGTCAGCGATGGCAGCACGTCGGAGCTCAAAGTCGACGGCGTGTTCATCGCCATCGGCCACACCCCAAACACTTCGCTGTTCGAAGGCCAGCTGGCACTCAAAGACGGCTACATGGTGGTCAATGGCGGTCGCGAAGGTAATGCGACGGCGACCAGCGTGGATGGCGTGTTCGCAGCAGGCGACGTGGCTGATCACGTGTACCGCCAGGCGATTACCTCGGCCGGCGCAGGCTGCATGGCCGCACTGGACGTCGAGCGTTACCTGGATGGCCTGGCGAACGCTTCGTTCTGATCAGGCGCTGCTATAAAAAACCGGCTCATTGAGCCGGTTTTTTTGTGCCGGTATCACGGCGAATGGCGTTAAACCCTGTGGGAGCGAATTCATTCGCGATGCGGTGTATCAGGCGACACATCTGTATCGGCTGTACCAGCCAATCGCGAATGAATTCGCTCCCACAGCAATGCGCAGTCGCTGCGAAGTGCGAGGCCAGGCCAGGCCCGAATCCAACTGTGGGAGCGAATTTATTCGCGAAAAATCGGACAGACGCTGCACAGGTGTCATCTACACGGCCAATCGCGCTCCCACAGAACCAGCGCGCGCCGCATATACCGGCGTAGAGGCGATCAGTCCTTGCGAGCAAGAGGCGGGGCGTTGAACGTCACACCCGCCAGCCCGTGAGCGATCAGCGCACGAATGTTGCCATGGTCGTTGCCCTCAGGGGTCGCAACCACCGAGCGGTAGTGCTCCCCGAACGCCAGCAGGGCTTCTTCGTCGCTCAGGCCTTCCAGCTTCGCCAGACCCAGCGTCTTGCACGAGCCTTCATTCTGGCCCGCAGCGTTTTCCACCGGACCGTTGCTGAAGGCTTGCGGCTGGTAGTCATAGTTCGCAGCCACGAACGCCAGGGTGTCGGCGAAAACGTGCTCGCCGGATGCTAGGCTCACGCGCAGGGTGTTCAGGTCAGTCATGCTTCTTTTCCTTGGCGAACGCCGCTTGCTGATCGGCGCTGGCTTCTTTCTGGTAAAGGGATTTCCACTCGCTGTACGGCATGCCGTAAACCACTTCGCGGGCGTCATCGAGGCTGATGTCGATCTGCTTCTCGTCGGCGGCGGCCTTGTACCACTTGGACAGGCAGTTGCGGCAGAAACCGGAGAGGTTCATCAGATCGATGTTCTGCACGTCCTTGCGGCTGTCCAGGTGCGCGACCAAACGGCGAAAGGCAGCGGCTTCGAGTTCCAGGCGTTGTTGCTCGGTCATGATGGACTCTGTGCGAATGAAGGTGGGGCGGATGATAAGAGGCTGAGCCGGGGTGAGCAATCTTTGCGGGGTGTGAATGCACAACCTGTGGGAGTGAGCTTGCTCACGAAAGCAATCTGTCCTTCACCGTGGGGTGTCAGACCTGCCTTCGTGAGCAAGCTCACTCCCACAGCAGCGGGGGGGCGGCCGGTGATTCGGCTCTCAGCGCTCGGCGGCCAGCGTAATCGACACCGATTCGGCGAAGCGCAGCGCGTGGGGCTTGTCGACTTCGACCTCGGCGTATTGCACCGCGTCGTGAGCCATGACCAGGTCGAGCACTTCCTGTGTCAGACGTTCCAGCAGGGCGAAGCGGTTGCTTTCGACGTGTTGAATGATGGCCTTGGTGATGGTCCGGTAGTTCAGCGCGTGATCGATGTCATTGTCGCGCACCGCCTCTTGGGCCGGGTACAGGATCGTCAGGTTGATCAGCACGTCCTGCTTGTTGAGGATTTCGTCCTCGTTGATGCCGATGTAAGTGCGCAGGCACAGGTCCTTGACCCGGATGCGTGCGGTGCCTGGTTCGAGTCTTGCCATGGACTACTTGCTCCGTCCGATCAGTTGCAGAAATTCCATCCGTGTCGTGTTCGATTCGCGAAACGCGCCGAGCATCACCGAGGTGTTCATGGTCGAGTTCTGCTTTTCGACACCGCGCATCATCATGCACATGTGCCGGGCCTCGATGACCACCGCCACACCCGCGGCGCTGGTTACGCCTTGAATCGCGTCGGCGATCTGGCGGGTCAGGTTCTCCTGAATCTGCAGTCGGCGAGCGAACATGTCGACGATACGAGCGATCTTCGAAAGACCCAAGACTTTTCCGGTGGGGATGTAGGCCACGTGCGCCTTGCCAATGAACGGCAACAGGTGATGCTCACACAGCGAGTACAGCTCGATGTCCTTGACGATGACCATTTCATCGTTGTCCGAAGCGAACAGCGCGCCGTTGACGATCCCGTCCAGCGTCTGGTCGTAGCCATGACACAGGTACTGCATGGCCTTGGCCGCACGCTTGGGGGTGTCCAGCAAGCCTTCGCGCTCAGGATCTTCACCCAGTCCGATGAGGATTTCACGGTAGTGCTGTGGCAGTGACAAGGTCATCAAAAGGTCCTCGGGGCGGCTTACTTGACGTGCCGTCCGCCGTTTACGGTCAGTGTGGTGCCGGTGACGTAGGGGTTATCCAGCAGGTAGCGCAGACTCTGGTAGATCACCTCGGCACCGGGCTCGATGCCCAGCGCGGATTTGGCCAGCGTGCGCGCGCGATATGCCGCATCGTCGTCCGGTTGAAACATCAGCATGGCCGGAGCGATGCCGTTGACCTTGATTTTGGGGGCGTAGCGCGCCGCGAACGACAGAGTCAGGTTGTCCAGCCCCGCTTTGCTCGCGCAGTAGGCGATGTGCTTGCTGCTGCCCTTACGCGTGACGTCGTCACCGATATGGATGATGTCGGCCTGCTCCGAACGCTGCAACAGGTCGGCGCAATGCAGGTTGATCAGATAAGGCGCGAGCATGTGCACATTGAACATGCGCTGGAACACTTCAGCCTCGTCGCCTTCGGTCTCCGGCAGCCACTCTGAGGCGTTGTGAACGATGGCGCGCAGGCTGGGGGTTTGATCCTTGAGCTGCGCGATGAAGGTCATCACGCTGTCCCGGGAGGAAAAGTCCGCCTGAATCGCAACGGCGCCCAATGCCTTCAGTCGCTCGACGCCGGGCCGTTCGCTTCGGTAGGTGATGATCACCGGCTGACCTTCGCCCAGCAGCCGTTCTGCGCAATGCAGGCCGATGCGCTGGCTGGCACCAGTGATCAGGACAGGGGCAGGGGAGGAGGCCATGGCAGCTCACGCGTTTATCAGGGAGAAGAGAACCGGCAGGTCGCGGGCGTATCGGCTCTGGATTGCTGGCGGCAATTACTTGCAATGGGCCATCAGAGAACGAACATCTGGGGCAAAGTTAACCCAATGGTCAGTGGTGTACAACTGCGGCTTGGAGGCAGACGGGATCCTTGTGGGAGCCGGCTTGCTGGCGAATGCGCTGGGTCAGTAACAGGTGATTGACTGACACGCCACGTTCGCCAGCGGAACGGCTTTCACCGGTAAGACGTTGAGGGCCGGGGCGAGTTGTCGTCAGTGGGTAGACGCGGACTCGGCCTGAGCCACGGGCACCTGCGTGTTGCTGTTCAACCACCCGGACAACAAATGCGTCGACAGCGGAATGAACCAGAACACCATCAATGGCGTGAGAATCAGCGTGCTGATCAGGATTCGCGGCAGCAATTCCAACTGCCCGAGCAGCGGGCCGAGGATGTAGTTGAAGATCAGCGACACAGGAAAGAACGCCAGCCAGATGGCCACGGCCTGTTTCCAGCGCGGCGGGCGCTGACCGACGGTGCCGAACCAGCCGTCCATGCCGCGTACACGGTGCACGGAATTCTTGGCGAACAGGCCGCTGCCGCGCACCAACCAGGAGCGCCGGGACGCTGAATGCTCCCAGGCGTGCATGGTGGCTTCATCGGCAAAGCGGAAAATGATCTGGAATTCGTCGTCTCCCGGAGGCGGTGCGAGCACGCCTGAACCCAGGTAGCCGGGGAAGTCGGTGGCCAGTTGCTCGCCTTCATGCAGCCAGGCGATCAGTTCCTGATAGCGGCCATGGGCGACGCGACGGGCGACCATCAGCGTGACGGGTGAGGTAGACATTGTGTATCTCCGATAAACGAGTGAGCTTCCCGGGTAGGGAAATCACATGACGTTACGCCGGGGTGGTGGCGTGGCGTCAGCTTCGCTGAAAAAACAAGCAAGGATTATTCCCGAAGGCACCGGGGAGCCACAAGCGGCAAGCGACAAGATGCCCGTTGCGGCGGCGTTCGCGGCGTGCTGTGCGCTGCTCAAAGCGGTTTCAGAGATGCATCGAAGGGTGGATTTTACGGTGTTCCTGAAGGATGTACTGGCGCAGGCGCTCGGTGTCTTCCTTGCTGTTCTGGCTCAGGCGATACGCCGCAAGGCCGTGTTCGGTCAGGCGTTCGAAGGTGCCACGCAGAGCGATCGGGGCAAGCCCTGCCGGGGTGAACCAGGCGGAGAAATATTTCGGCGGTTTGGTCTGCTTGCGGATTTCCAGCAGGATGCCCTTGAAGGAAATCTCGTGAACCCACAATGCGGTGAGCGAGCCTTTTTCGGTTTCCAGCGCAACGGGTTCAGGCAATATGAGGCGCCAGGGGCGAATGCGCGGGCCTTCTTCAAAAATGCTGGGAGCGCCCAGTTCCAGGTGCAGGGCATGGAATTCGTCTTCGACCAGATGCAGCGGGAAGGTCATCTGTTGGTTGTCGAACTGGGCTTGAATGGTCACTTGCTCGTGAGCAGCCAGACGCGTCAGCAGATCCTGGATCTGGACACCCCCGTTGACCACCAGGCTGCTGGATTTGTCGCGCAGGTTCAGCTTGGGGTTGTGCTGCATGTTCTGGATGAAATCCAGCTCATCCTGCGTGAGGATATTGTCGCGCTGCATGGTCAAGCTCTGTTAACCGGTTATTGAAAAAGCTGACAGCAGATTCGGTTTTAGGTTGCTGCCATTCGTCAGTTGGAATGGATTGCCGGTGCAACGCACGGCCCTGACAGTGAGCTTGCGCCAGTTTCGCGTGCAGTTCGACTACTTTTTGCGGCGCGACAGCTGCGCACATTCTAAGACATTGAGGCGGTCTAGGGCATAATGCCGCACGATTTCAATCAGTCACAGGATCACTCAATGAAAGTCGCCATTGTTTCGGGCTCAGTGTACGGCTCTGCCGAAGAGGTTGCCCGACACGCTCAGCACATCATCAAGGATGCCGGTCACGAAGTATTGTTCAACCCGCGCGTGACATTGGCCGATCTGCAAACCTTCGCCCCTGAGGCGTTTCTGGCCGTGACCTCGACCACCGGGCTTGGCGAATTGCCTGACAACGTCCAGCCGCTGTATTCGCAGATCCGCGACGTGTTGCCTGCCGCCTGGCGCGGCCTGCCGGGCGGCGTGATCGCCCTGGGTGACGCCAGCTATGGCGACACTTTCTGTGGCGGCGGCGAGCAGTTCCGCGAGCTGTTCATGGAACTGGGTATTCGTGAGGTGCAGGAAATGCTGCGTCTGGACGCCAGTGAAACGGTCACCCCCGAATCCGATGCCGAGCCCTGGTTGGCCGAGTTCGTCGAAAAACTAGGCGCGTAAACCGTTATCGACGCACCAGCGCCAGCCAGGCTTGCGCCGCCTTGGACAGATACGCGCCTTCACGCCAAATGAAGGCGATGTCCCAGCGCAGCATGTCGGGCGCCTTGAGCGTCACATGCACGACCCCCGGTCGCACCAGCGCCCGCGCCACCACTTGCGGCAGCAGCACCACGCCTTGACCTGCGGCCACCAGCGCCGCAAGAAAATCCGCCTGCCCGCTGCGCCCGCCTTCCCGAGGCGTGAACCCGACCTGCTGGCAAGCCTGCAGCAGGCGGTCGTTCAGCACGAAACTGCGTTGATATAAAAGGAAGGGCGTGTCGGCCAGTTGGCTCAGCTCCACTTCCTTCAAATGGGCCAGCGGATGATCGGCGGGCAGCAGGGCGTCCAGCGGCTCGTCGCAAAAAGGCTGAGAAGCGAACGCCGCATCGCTGGGCGTGAGGCTTGCGCCCAGTTCAAGCTCGCCGGTCATGACCGCGTGTTCAATAGCGCGGCTGCCGCCCTCGATCAGGTGAATGGTAACGTTGGGGTAGCGCCTGCGGTATTCGGCGAAAGCCTTGGCGAACAGCGTGTCACTGCCCAGCATTGGCAGCCCCAGGTGCAATTCCCCGCGCGCCAGATTGCTCAGGTCGTCCAGTTCCCGGTGCAGGCTGTTGCGCATCATCAGCATTTCTTCTGCGCGGTGCAGCACGATCCTGCCTGCCGCCGTGAGGGAAACTTGTGAGCCATGGCGATCGAGCAGGGTTACGCCCAAGCTTTCTTCCAGCTGCGCGACCTGTTTGCTGACTGCCGACTGGCTGACATACAGCGTCTTGGCCGCTTGGGTGAAACCGCCCTCACGCACCACTTCGATGAAACTGCGCAGCTGTTTGAATTCCATGGTGACCCGTCGCTGGACCTGCAATTCCAGCAATATGAATGATTGGATTCCAAATTGGAATTGTTTGAAGTCTAACAATTCGTTTTTGAGATGGTGTGCCGCTCGGTAAACTGCAGTTCTCAGAGGGTGGAAAGATCATGAAACGTTTGTCCCGTCTCGCGCGTCTGGTGGTCGAACTCGTCGTTTTACTGGCGCTTTATCAAATCGGTTGCGAGATCGCGTCCTGGCTCGACTGGCCGATTCCGGGCGGGGTGATTGGACTTGCGCTGTTGCTGGCGATTTTCGCCGGTGGCGTGGTGAAGCCTTCGTCGCTGCAGACCGGTGCAGGCCTGTTACTGGCCGAGATGCTGTTGTTCTTCATTCCGCCGCTGATGAGCCTTCTGGACTATGGCGCGCTGGTGCGTAACGAGGGCTGGCGGATCATGCTGGTGATCGGCTGCAGCACCTTGATGGTCATGCTGGTGACGGCGGTCACGGTCGAGGCGGTGTGCCGTCTCAAGGACCGCGCGGCGGAGCGTCAGGCATGAAATTCGAACCCATGCCGGTGTTCTGGCTGCTCATCACAGTGGGCGCCTACGTCGGTAGCCGCTGGTTGTACCGGCGCACCGGCCGTTACCTGCTGTCGCCGCTGATCCTGGTCCCGACAGTGTTGTTGGCTATCGCCGCTCCCCTGCACACGGCCTATGCTGAATATTCCACCAACACCCACTGGCTGATGCTGGTGCTGGGCCCGGTGACCGTGGCGTTCGCCATTCCGATCTGGCAACAGCGGGCGTTACTGGTCCGGCACTGGCCAGCGCTGTTGATCGGCATGCTGGCGGGCAGCGCCGCGTCGATTGCCAGTTCGTTCGGCCTGTCCAAGGCGCTGGCGCTGGACACCTCGGTGGTGATGTCGCTGGTGCCGCGCTCCATCACTACCCCTTTCGCCATGCCGCTGGCCCATGATCTGGGCGGTGTGCCGGAACTGACCGCCGTGTTTGTGATGTGCACAGGCGTTTTCGGGGCGGCCCTGGGTGGCGCGCTGCTCAAATGGCTGCCTTTGCGCACAGCCCTGGCGCGAGGGGCATTGTTCGGGGTGGGCGCTCACGGCGCCGGTGTCAGCCGTGCCCGGGAAGTGGGCGGTGAAGAAGGTTCGGTGGCCGGGTTGGTCATGGTGCTGACCGGCCTACTCAATCTTTTTGCCGCGCCATTGCTGGTGTGGATGCTCTGAAATACCTGTTCCAGAGCCTTTTGACTGGGGCTGACTCGCCGGGCCATTAAGGTGGCTGCCAAGGCAAGTACCGGTTTTATCTCGCCTGACTAGACTGCTGATCCATTAGAGCAGAATAACCGCCGAGGAAAGCCAGACGTGAAAGTTGCCCAAGTCGTTGCCGAGTCCGCCAGCCCCCTCAACCCTTCCGTGAAAGAGCAAGTCAGCGCCGCTGAATGGCAGGCGCGGGTCGATTTAGCCGCCTGCTATCGGCTGGTGGCCATGCACGGCTGGGACGACCTGATCTTCACCCACATCTCGGCCAAGGTGCCTGGCACCGAAGACTTTCTGATCAACCCCTACGGCATGATGTTTCATGAGATGACCGCCTCAAGCTTGGTCAAGGTCGATCAGGCAGGCAACAAGCTCATGGACAGCCCCTACGAGATCAACCCGGCGGGCTACACCATCCACAGCGCCGTGCACGAGGTGCGTCATGACGTGATGTGCGTGATGCACACCCATACGGCAGCGGGCGTTGCCGTCTCTGCGCAGAAGCAGGGTGTATTGCCGATCAGCCAGCAGTCGATTTTCGTGCTGGCGAGCATGGGTTATCACGCTTACGAAGGCGTGGCGCTGAATCACGAAGAGAAAGCCCGTCTGCAGGCTGACCTGGGCCAGAGCAATTTCCTGATGCTCAACAATCACGGCCTGCTGACCTGCGCGTCCAGCATCGCTGACACCTTTCTGATGATGTTCACCTTCCAGCGCGCCTGCGAAATCCAGGTCATGGCTCAAAGTGGGGGAGCAGAGCTGATACCCATCGACGGACAGATTCTGGCGGGTGCAAAGGCGATGATCGCTGGGGTTACCCGCAGCGCGCAGGGGATGGGCGGGCAATTGGCCTGGCCTGCGCTGCTGCGAAAGCTTGATCAGTTCTCGCCGGGGTACGCGCAGTAATGAGGCTCGCGGAGATACCCCTCAGCGTATGGCGTACGCGCGGGCATGATTTCACCTTTGGCGGGCATACCATTCGTTACTGGACGGCCGGGCAGGGCGAGCCGCTGTTGCTGATTCATGGTTTCCCCACCGCCAGCTGGGACTGGAACTACCTGTGGCAGCCGTTTTCACGCCAATACCGGGTCATTGCCTGCGACATGCTCGGCTTCGGTGACTCGGCCAAGCCTCGCAACCACCGCTACAGCCTCCTCGAACAGGCCGATTTGCAACAGGCTTTGCTCGATCATCTGGGCATCCGCGAGCCGGTTCACGTCCTTGCCCACGATTACGGCGACAGCGTTGCTCAGGAGTTGCTGGCACGGCAGGCCGAAGGTCGATTCGACATGGCCAGTTGCGTGTTTCTCAATGGCGGGCTGTTTCCCGAGGTTCATCGTCCATTGCGTGCCCAGAAACTGCTGCTCGGACGCGCCGGGTGGCTGCTGAGTCGATTGTTCGATCGAGGCGCTCTGGACCGGGATTTCAGCCGCATTTTCGGGCCCGATACACGCCCCAGCGAAAGCGAGCTCGATGATTTCTGGAGCCTGATTTCTGCCAACCGTGGCCATCACCTGCTGCATCGCCTGATGAGTTACGTGCCCGAGCGGCGCGTACAGCGCGACCGCTGGGTGACTGCGATGCAGCACAGCCGCGTGCCGATGCGCTTTATCAATGGCGCTGCCGACCCGATTTCCGGTGCGCACATGGTCGAACGTTACCGCGAGCTGATCCCTGAGCCCGATACTGTGCTGATCCCCGGCATCGGCCATTACCCTCACACTGAGTCGCCGGCCAGGGTTCTGCGCCTTTACGACGCGTTCCGTCTGCCGTTGACCCACTTCACGCCTGTGCTGGCCGCGCCGCGTGCGCTGCCGGTCAGTGCAGCGACCGATCATCCCTTTGTGTTATCGAACACCATTCAGCCTGCCTCGTGTTGATTGTGACCAGCCGATGACTGGTTGACACTCGATGACTGTTTCGCCCGCTCTCGATCTTCTCTGATGCCAGAGAGCGCGCATCATCATTGGGGGAGAGCGACATGCGTGAGTCCGTACGTTTTGAAGACAAAGTAGTCGTCGTGACCGGCGCCGGTGGTGGCCTCGGGCGGGCGCACGCGTTGCTGTTCGCCCGGCATGGCGCGCGGGTAGTGGTCAACGACCTGGGCGGCTCGGCTCATGGCGAAGGCGCCAACGCTTCGGCAGCCGACCGCGTGGTTGCGGAAATTGGCGAAAGCGGCGGTCAGGCTGTGGCGAATCACGACTCCGTCACCGATGGCGACAAGATCATCCAGAACGCCCTGGACGCCTTTGGTCGTGTCGACGTCGTGGTCAATAACGCCGGCATCCTGCGCGACAAGAGCTTCGCCAAGATGGAAGACGTCGATTGGGATCTGGTCTACAAGGTCCACGTCGAAGGCGCCTACAAAGTGACCCGCGCTGCCTGGCCGCACCTTCGCGAGCAGAACTACGGGCGAGTGATTTTCACCTCCTCCACGTCCGGCATCTACGGCAACTTCGGCCAGTCCAACTACGGCATGGCCAAACTCGGCCTGTATGGCCTGACCCGCACCCTGGCGCTGGAAGGGCGCAAGAACAACATTCTGGTCAACGCCATCGCCCCCACCGGCGGCACACGCATGACCGAAGGCCTGATCCCGGCCAGCGTCTTCGAACTGCTCAAGCCCGAACTCGTCAGCCCGCTGGTGGTGTATCTGGGCAGCGAGCAGTGCCAGGACAGCGCCGGGCTGTATGAAGTCGGCGGCGGCTGGGTCGGTAAAGTCCGCTGGGAGCGCAGCCTGGGCGCTGGCTTCGATCCACGCGCAGGCTTCACTCCGGAAGATGTCGCCGCGCAATGGGGCGTGATCAATGACTTCAACGACGCCGTGCATCCTGCGGATAACGTCGAGGCGTTGAAGGAGATGATGGTGAACGTGCAGAAGTTTGCGGGTTGAAAACGATGTGATGTGTTTCGCGGCCAGTTCGGGGATCGGATTGGCCGTTTTTGTAGGAAGATTATTTTGGTGTGTGTAGGATTGCTCTCTTTATTCTGAGTTGAGTGTTGTTGATTAAAGACCGCCATTTACCTCCCGATAGGACGAGTGTAATTGCTCGCTCTCAGGAGGTTGTCATGCTTCAAAATTTTGTGGAGATACGTCAAAGGCTAAGTGCTTATTCTGTTGTGCCGGATGCCAGGTTCAGAACTCAATCGGGCGCACCTGAGCAAGAAGAAAGCATAAAGCAGAAAGTCCGCCAATATTGGGCCGATGGCAGTATTTCAAATGCGCAAAAACTCAAGGGTTTTACGCTGGATATATCAGGCTTCGACCCGCGAAATACAACGAATAGACAGCTCCGTGAAATTGGAAACGTCCTTGCCGATTTAGGCATCGTCGATTATGGGACGTCGGGTTGGCTCTCGGGTATTGATCTCGAGTTCGATGCGCAAGGTAATGAAGTGGGGCTCGATAAGCCGGTCAATATGTACGATTACTTTCAACGGCAACTTGAATTTCTGAATAAACATGTCTCCGAGGGGCAGGGCTACGCCAGAGACACGTTGACTAAGCTTAAAACAGTCATGTCAGTTACGCAGGCACTAGAAGAGTACGCCAAACGTCCCAGACAAAAATCGCTCGTTAACATTCGCGTCTAGTAGCTGCAAGATCAGAGCCGCGGCAAGCCAGCGGCCCTGTTTTGTCACTGTCAGAGAGGCAGCGAGAAACTGCCGCGGTACGAGATCGGCGTTTTGCCATGTGTGTTATCAAGAATGACGCGGAAGCTTCCTGAACCCCAGTTTACTGTCGGATCATAAGCATCTCTGGTGACTGTTACCCAGCCTGCACCCTGATTACGCTCGACGGTGATGGGTTGCACTGATCCGCCTTGAGTCCTGACGGTCAAGTTATGCATTGTTGTTCCACAGTTCACGGTATAGCTGTGGATCACCTTGTATTCCCCGGCTTGCGCAACACCGGGGGACATTTGGCTGCTGTTTCTGAAGCAGGGAAATGCTTAAGCCGCGGGAGCAGCCACTGCCATGTTTGTCAGCGAAACCACCCCCAGCGCGAGTACCAGTGCTGCCATTGTTTTCTTGTTCATGATGAATCTCCATTAGTCATTAAAATCGCTTGATCAGCGCAAGTTCCCAATCACCGGCCCTGCTCTGATGACTAACGTTTAAACATACTGCGCTGTAGGACTGGGGCTAATAATTCCGTAGGGCATTTCCCAACTGTTTTTACACGTCCCATAATGCCAATAGCACATCCGCCGCGCGATTGCACACCGCCCGCAGTGGCGACTGAAAAACAGCCAAAAAAAAAGCCGCTGCAGCGGCAGCGGCAGCGGCTTAAACAAGACGTCAGATCCAGGAGCATGAAAATCTACGTCGGGGAATCCGTTCGAACAGTCTGATGCGTCAGAGCCAAGTCAGACTAACGAAACGAACTTCCAGTTCGCGGCGAGGGTGGCCGCGAAGTGAGTGAATGGTAAGTTCTTTCGTCTTTATTAAACATAGCTGTTTACGACATGCAGTTTTACCTCGGCGGCAACAATCGGGAAGGTCGCTCTAAACAGGGGGTATCCCTTCGTGTGCACGATGCTCAGGGAGGGCGGACTCACATCCAGGGCAGCCTTTACTGGCCGATTAATGCACAGCCCGACCTGACGGCAGTTGCACCAAACGTTGCGTCAACCTGATCCGCTGCACTGGGTCGTCGCTGAGCAGCAATGCGTGCTCCAGGTCGTAGCGTTCGGCCTGCGGGCATTCCAGGGTCTGATAGAGGCTGGCGCGGGCGAGGTAATCGCTGGTGTTGGCCTGTCCCAATTCAAGGACTCGATTGGCATCTTTCAAAGACGCGATGAGATCATCGTTGATCTGGTGAAGATGACGCAGGTTTCGCGACAAGCGTTGCAGCATTGCCTGCGGGGTGGCCGCGCGCATGTGCTCGGCCTTGAGCGGCATGTCGGGGCCGAACTGGCGCAGCAGTAGTTCGCGGCAGTCCTTGGGGTAGAGCCTGCGGCCGCCACACGGGTCCAGCGTGTGGTCGGCGCCCGGCACGCGCAGCAGGAAATGCCCCGGGAAATTCACGCCTTCCAGGGGAATTTGCAGACGCCATGCCAGCTCCAGCGCCACCATCGCCAGCCCCAGCGGCTGACCGCGGCGCCGTTCGACGATCTTGTGCAGCAGCGCCACCTGCGGTTTGGGCTGGGCGACGTCGTCCTGTTGGAAACCGATCGTCGCCAGTTGCCGCAACAGGGGTTGAGCCAGTTCGACAGGCGGGAGCATGGGCAGCGCCGCACTCACCCGGCGTTGCAGTTGATCGATCAGCTCCAGCGTCTGCCGGGTATCGACTTCGGCGTCGTGCTCGACAGAAATCCACAACGCCGCCTCGAAGGTCGAAGGGGGCGTGCGGTGCAGGCAGTCGAGGCATTGCTGGCGTGGATTCATCTGCGTCTCCAACCGAATCTGGCGTCTGAAACGTCGTCCCTGGAAGCTCCGTTTTAGCCCTGGCGGCGAGGTTAGTCCAGCGGCGAATGCCCGCTGACATGTTCTGCCATGTATCGGCTTTTTTATTATCGGGATGTGTCCGGCGCGGCCGTCGTTTTTTTTGCCAGCGCCTATACTCGCAATACAAAAAAAAGGGAGCACTGCCAATGTTCGCTCTCATGCAAAGTTCGCGCGTTCAATCGTTGCACCTGATCGTCGACTCACACGCCTGCCTCAAAGCCGTGATCGCGATCCACAGTAGCCAGAAAGGTCCGGCTCTGGGTGGCGTTCGCTATCTGTCCTATCCAAATGAAGAGAGCGCTGTCGAAGACGCTATCCAGTTGGCGAGGAACATGAGCTACAAGGCTGTGCTGGCCGGCCTGCCTTTGGGCGGGGGAACGGCGGTAATCCTGCGACCTGCTCATGTGCCCGACCGGGCCGCATTATTCGAAGCGTTCGGACGTTTCATCGAGACCCTCGATGGCCGCTACATTGCTGCCATGGACAGCGGCACGTCCGGCGAAGACATGGACTGCATCGCGCAATCCACCCAGCACGTCACCAGCACCACTAAATCGGGCGACCCCTCGGCCTACACAGCCATGGGGCTGTACGCCGGTATCCGCACCACCGCCATGGCCCGTCTGGGCAGCGACAATCTGGAAGGGCTGCGCGTCGCCGTGCAAGGCTTGGGGCATGTGGGATGGGCATTGGCGGAACAGCTGCATGCCGCTGGCGCCGAATTACTGGTGGCTGATCTCGACAGCGGCAAGGTGCAATTGGCGATGGAGCAGATGGGCGCCAAACCGGTAGCCAGCGAAGCGTTGCTCAGCACCCCCTGCGACATCCTCGCGCCTTGCGGGCTGGGCGGCGTGCTCAACAGTCACAGCGTGACCAAACTGCGTTGCGCCGCCGTGGCCGGTGGCGCCAACAATCAACTGAGCTGTGCGGCCATCGCCGATCAGCTCGAAGCCCGAGGCATTCTTTACGCACCTGACTACGTCATCAATTCCGGCGGGCTGATCTACGTCGCGCTGCAACATCAAGGAGAGAACCAGCACACCATCACCGCACATCTGTCCCAGATAGGAACACGGCTGACTGAAGTATTTGCCCATGCCCAGGCCGAGAAGCGCTCACCCGCGCGGGTTGCCGATGCATTGGCAGAACGCCTGTTGAACCTCGAATAGCGCTTTACCGGTGCGCTTCGAACAGCGCTCGCGACCACAAGTGGCGAGTTGAGACCATCACGTGTCATCCGATACGACGTGTGTAAGGAGTGTGCAATGTCCAATAACAAGATCGATCTTGCGTACACCCGTTACCTCTCCCCCGACGGTCGTCTGACCGGAGAACTTCCCGATTGGGCCGATGACTTCAACCTGCTGACCCGCCTTTACCGACACATGGTGCTCACCCGGCTCTTTGACCAGAAAGCCGTCGCCTTGCAGCGCACCGGCCGCATCGGCACGTATGCCCCGACCCTCGGCCAGGAAGCCATTGGCGTTGCCATCGGCAGCCTGATGCACCCTGAAGACGTGCTGATTCCTTATTACCGCGACACCGCCGTGCAACTCATGCGCGGCGTGCGCATGGAAGAAATCCTCCTGTATTGGGGCGGAGACGAGCGGGGCAGCGATTACGCCGAGCCCGCCGTGGCGCAGGATTTTCCGCTCTGTGTGCCCATCGCCACCCAGGCGCTGCACGCCTGCGGGGTGGCCAGTGCCTTCAAGATTCGCGGCGAGCATCGCGTTGCCGTGACCACCTGCGGCGACGGAGCCACCAGCAAAGGCGACTTCCTCGAAGCACTGAACGTCGCGGGCGCCTGGCAGCTGCCGGTGGTGTTCGTGATCAACAATAACCAATGGGCGATTTCCGTGCCCCGGCGCATTCAGTGCGGCGCCCCAACCCTGGCGCAGAAAGCCATCGGCGCGGGCTTTCATGGCGAGCAGGTCGACGGCAACGACATCCTCGCGGTGTATGACCGCATGCAGGTCGCGCTGGAGCGGGCGCGCAAGGGCAAAGGCCCGGTGCTGCTGGAGTGCCTGAGTTATCGCCTCGGCGACCACACCACGGCAGATGATGCCACGCGCTATCGCGCCGCCGATGAGGTCAAGCAGGCGTGGCAGGAGGAGCCGATCAAACGCCTGCAATCGTTCATGGCCAGCCAGGGCGTCTGGGACGAGAGTCGCGAACAGGCGTTGATCGCTGAATGCAAGGGGTTGGTTCAGCAGTCTGTGGATAACTTTGAACGTGCAGGCAATCAGGCGCCGGAATCGGTCATGGACCATGTCTACGCCCAGTGGCCGGCGCCGCTGGCCGATCAGCGCGAGTGGTTCCTGGAGCGTGTGGCTCGTCGCAATGGAGGTGCCGATCATGGCGAATGATCTGTCCACAGACAAAAAGCTCAGCCTGCTGGAAGCCGTCAATCTGGCGATGCACCGGGCCATGAGCGAGGATGAAAACGTTGTGGTGCTGGGGGAGGACGTGGGCGTCAACGGTGGGGTATTTCGCGCCACTCAGGGCCTACGCGACGCCTTTGGTTTCAAGCGCGTGATCGACTCGCCGCTTGCGGAAACCATGCTCGGCGGATTGGTAGTCGGCATGGCCGCGCAGGGCCTCAAGCCTGTGGTGGAGATCCAGTTTCTGGGCTTCATTTATGCCGCCATGGAGCACTTGGTGTCCCACGCCGCACGCATGCGCAATCGTACGCGAGGGCGGTTGAGTTGCCCGATGGTCATGCGCTCGCCCATGGGCGCGGGGATTCGCGCGCCCGAGCATCACAGTGAAAGCACCGAAGCGATGTTTGCCCACGTGCCAGGCCTTCGTGTCGTGATCCCGTCCTCGCCTGCTCGCGCCTATGGCCTGTTGCTGGCGGCCATCGACGATCCGGACCCTGTCATCTTTCTCGAACCCACTCGCCTGTATCGCATGAATCCGCAAGCCCTTGTCGATGATGGCAAACGCCTGCCGCTGGACACCTGTTTCACCCTGCGCGAGGGCAGCGACATCACCCTTATCAGTTGGGGCGCCAGCGTTCACGAGACCTTTCAGGCGGCCAGTGCCCTGGCCGAGCAGGGCGTGTCGGCGGAAGTGATCGACGTCGCCTGTGTCAAACCGCTGGACCTCGACACCCTCGAAGCCTCTGTGCGCAAGACCGGGCGCTGCGTGATCGTTCACGAAGCCCCTCGCTCCGGTGGGCTGGGTGGGGAGATCGCGGCGAGTTTGTATGAGCGTGTGTTGCTGGATTTGCAGGCGCCCATTCAGCGGGTCACTGCGCCGGACATCCCGCCGCCGCTGTATCGCCTTGAGCAGCTGTACATCCCCAGCGTCGGGGACATCCTTCACGCGTGCGACAGCGCCCTGAATTTCGCCTGACGGCCCAGGAGGCTTGCGATGAAATATTTCAAACTGCCCGATCTGGGCGAAGGCTTGCAGGAAGCGGAAATCGTCGAATGGCACGTCAAGGCGGGCGACACGGTCAAGGCCGACCAACGGGTCGTCTCGGTGGAAACCGCCAAGGCCATCGTCGACATTCCCGCGCCGTACGATGGCGTGGTGGCGAAGGTGTACGGCGGCGATGGTGACATCCTGCACGTGGGCGAACCGCTGATGGCATTCGAAGGCGAGGGCGATGCGGGCACGGTCGTCGGGCGTCTTGAAGGGGGCGGCAACAGCCAGGACGACCCGTTTTTTGTCGGCGCTGCGCCCTCGACCCGCGAACATATGTCGACCCGCGCGACCCCAGCCGTAAGGCAGCTGGCACGGCAATTGGGCGTTGATCTCAACGCGCTGACGGGTTCAGGCAGCGAAGGCCTGATCACCCGCGCCGACGTGGAAAACGCCTCCCAAGCCGAGCGTGACAAGTTCGGCGGCGAGAAGCTGCGCGGCGTGCGGCGCAGCATGGCGCTGAACATGGCCAAATCCCACGCCGAGGTGGTGCCGGTGACGATTTTTGGCGATGCCGATCTGCATCGCTGGGGCGCCGCGCGCGATCCGCTGATCCGCATCGGCAAGGCCATGGCGGCGGCGTGCAAGGTCGAGCCGGTGCTTAACAGCTGGTTTGACGGTAAGTCGCTGTCGATCAAGCATCACGACAATCTGGATCTGGGGATTGCCGTCGACACCCCGGATGGCTTGTTCGTGCCGGTGTTGCGCGACGTCGGCAATCGTGAGTCCGCAGACTTGAAGGAAGGCCTGAGTTGCCTGCGCGCCGATGTGAAAGCCCGCTCAATCCCGCCACGGGAAATGATGGGCGCGACCCTCACTCTGTCCAATTTCGGGACGCTGTTCGGTCGCTATGCCAACCCCATCGTCGTCCCGCCGCAAGTGGCGATCATCGGCGCAGGCGGCATTCGCGAAGAGCCGGTCGCTATGAACGGCCAAGTGGTGGTGCATCCGATCCTGCCGCTGTCGCTGACCTTCGATCATCGCGCCGTGACGGGCGGGGAGGCGGCACGGTTCTTCAAGGCGTTGGTGGAGGCGTTGGAAAAGCCTGAATAATTGACTCATTGCTTTCGTAGCGATTCGGTTTGTCGGCGGTGGCGTCCGTTGGAACGCCTCCGCCGACAGAGTGCGATGCCGGCCGGGTGGCTCAGCCGGGAACTGATCGTCGCTGTGGATTCCCGAAGAGACTGGCGTCGGCTTCCCCGGCGAGCCTTTGCGCCATGGTTTGGCAGGTTTCCAGTTTCCGTAAGTTGACTTGCCATTTGTAACATTTCCCTCCCCGCGGATTGTTCCTAGCATCCCTGCCAAGCGATCGATTCATTCAACGTGTCAACGGAGAAGGTAAATGTCTGATGCTACCGAGCGTCTGTGGGGGGCGCGCTTCAAGTCTGGCCCGGCCGAGGCCATGGCCAATCTTTCACGCTCGCCCCATGCGTATTTTCGCCTGACGCCCTACGACGTGGCCGGGTCCAAGGCTCATGCCAACGAGTTGAACAGGGCAGGGCTGCTGGATGCTGAAGAGACTCGCCTGATCATCGCAGCGCTCACGTCCATCGATGAGGACTTTGCCGCCGGCAAGGTTCAGCCCATCCCGGCGGACGAAGACGTGCACACTTTTATCGAACGTCTGTTGACCGAACGACTCGGCGCGCTGGGCGGCAAGCTGCGGGCCGGGCGCTCGCGTAACGACCAGTCGGCCAACGATCTGCGCCTTTACCTCCGCGATCAGGTTCGTCGGTTGACCCTGGCCATTGTTGAGCTGGAAAAGGCGTTGGTGGGGCAGGCCGAGCAACACATTCACACCATCGCCCCTGGCTTCACCCATCTGCAACAGGCTCAGCCGATCGTGTTCGCCCATCATTTGATGGCTCACGCTCAGGCCATTCATCGGGACATTCAGCGTCTGCAGGATTTCGACAAGCGCTTCAGTCTTTCGCCTTTGGGCGCGGCGGCACTGGCCGGTTCGGCGATCGCCCGCGACCCGCAGCAATCGGCCGCGGAAATGGGCTATGACGGCCCGTGTGAAAACTCCATCGACGCAGTCGCCAGCCGCGATCACGTCGCCGAGTTCCTGTTTTGCAGCAGCATGCTGGGCATCAACATCTCGCGCATGGCCGAGGAGTTTTGCCTGTGGACGTCGCGGCAATTCCGCTGGGTCGAGCTGGACGACGGCTATGCGACCGGCAGTTCCATCATGCCGCAGAAGAAAAACCCCGACATCGCTGAACTTGCGCGGGGCAAATCCGGGCGCATCATCGGCTCGCTGACAGGCATTCTCTCGGTGCTCAAGGCGCAGCCGCTGTCTTACAACCGCGACCTGAGCGAGGACAAACACGCTGTCATCGATACGCTGGAAACCTTGCATCTGGTGCTCCCGGCCTTCACGGGCATGGTCGCGACCATGAACGTGCGCACCGATGAACTGCTGCGTCAGGCGCCGCTTGGTTTCACCTTGGCGACCGAAGTGGCCGACTGGCTGGCAATGCGCGGCGTGCCGTTCAAGGAAGCCCACGAAATCACCGGCCAACTGGTGCAATTGTGCGAAGCGCAGGACATCGGCCTGGAACAGCTAACCCCTGAGATGCTGTCCCGCACCGATGCCCGACTGACGCCGGACGTGCTCGATTGCCTGACCCTGGAAGCCGCGTTGGCGGCGCGCAGTGGTTGGGGCGGTACGTCGCCGGTGCGTGTTACCGAGCAGATCGAACGCTTCAAGGCGCAGTTGGACGCCCATGAAAAATGGGCACTGGCGTATGCCGGCCCTCGGGGCTGAGGCTGGCTTTTCGAGCATTCTGTAACGGCATTTCTCGCCGCCACGCAAAAGCCCGCGAAGGATCAAAGGATCGCTTCGGGGGCTTGATGATGCCTGTGGATCAGTTCAGGTGGGCTTTCAGTTCGCCTGCCGCCTGACGCATGGCCGCCTTGACCTCAGCAATGTTGGCCAGCGGGTTCAGCAGGCCGTAGTCGTGGACCATGCCGTTGTAGCGCACGGCAGTGACATCAACTCCGGCGGCATCCAGCTTGCGGGCATAAGCCTCGCCTTCGTCACGCAGCACGTCCAGGGCGGCTGTCTGCACCAGTGCTGGCGGCAGACCTTTGAGCTGCTCGGTCGTGGCCCGCAGCGGCGACGCGTAGATCTCGGCGCGCTGTTTGGCGTCGGTGGTGTAGCTGTCCCAGAACCAGGCCATCATGTTTTTGGTCAGGAAGTGGCCTTCGGCGTAGGTCTGGTAGGACCCGGTGTCGAAGTTCGCATCGGTCACCGGCCACAGCAGCAGCTGGAATCGCAGTTTCGGCGTGCCTTGTTCCTTGGCTTTGAGGGCCACGACCGCCGCCATGTTGCCCCCGACGCTGTTGCCGGCCACTGCCAGACGCGAGCTGTCGACGTGGATCTCTTTGCCGTGCTGGGCGACCCATTGGGTCGCGGCGTAGGCCTGATTGATCGCAGTCGGGTAGTGCGCTTCCGGCGATGGGGTGTAATCGACGTAAACGGCCACCGCACCCGAGCCCACCACCAAATCACGAATCAGGCGAGCGTGAGTCGGGTAGTCGCCCAGCACCCAGCCACCACCGTGGAAGTACATGAACACCGGCAGTTCACCCTTGACCCCGGCTGGGCGCACGATGGTCAGCTTGATGTTCTGACCGTCGGCCTGGATGGTCTTCTCGCTGACCTGAATGCCCGACATGTCCACTTTCACCGAGTTCTGTGCACCGGTCAGCACGGCACGTGCATCTTTGGGGCTCAGTTGTTCCAGCGGCCGACCGCCCCCCGCGGCCAGTGCATTAAGGAAGGCTTGCGTCTGATGCTCTGGGACGGCGGTTTCAGCGGCGAAGGCGCTGCCGATGGACAGGGCCAGAACGGTAGCGGTCAGTGCTTTCTTGAAGGTGCTCGGGGTGCGAGTAGACATGTCGTGTTCCTTTTGAATTCGATAAAAGGTCGGTAGTTTCGGTCGCCACTGGCAGTTCGTCGTCTGCCTGTTGGCTGGCTTGGAACTGAATTTACGGACTAATCGATGCGGGAACAATTAGGCTAAATTGAGACTCATTGTTTCTATTTTGGGGACTGTTTTGCAGGGCTTGAATTTGCGCGGCCTGGCGAAGTGTCAGGCATAAAAAAACCTCCCGAAGGAGGTCTTTTGAAAACACTTGGGCGACTCAGCTCTCGCTGTCGCCCTCGGCCGGGCTGGACAGTTCGTTCAGCGCCGTGGCGTTGTTCTTGAATGCCGCTGCGAACACCGCGCGGTTCTTCGCCATGTAAATGCTGGCGTCTTCGGCGTGCTTCTCGGAAAGGCCCGGTACGTTCTTCATCAGCACGTCGGTGAGGAGCTCTGCCAGCTCAAGCATTTGATCATGCGCATCGGCGAGTTTGCGGTCCACGAACGTAGTCTCCAAATCGCGGGTACTGCGGTAAAGGGTTTCAACAGCCATTTTGGCCTCGTCGTCATGTCCAGTGTGTTGAGATCGGCCCCGCGCGCTGCGCTGTCTGATGGCCAACAGGGTGGTGCTGAAGCGGTGGCGCAGGACCTGCGTTGCGCGGTGGCAACACGTTTTACTTTTACTGTTTATTTATACAGTGCCAAGCATAGGGGAATCTCTGCCGGTTGAATAGTGGCAATTCACGCGCATTTTCGGC
The DNA here is from genome assembly GCF_059421985.1 of Pseudomonas sp. GW821-FHT02A11. Taxonomy (NCBI): domain Bacteria; kingdom Pseudomonadati; phylum Pseudomonadota; class Gammaproteobacteria; order Pseudomonadales; family Pseudomonadaceae; genus Pseudomonas; species Pseudomonas sp. GW821-FHT02A11. The sequence continues at coordinate 26,746 of NZ_JBWKWB010000025.1, read as the reverse complement.
GCCAAGGCCTGCCCTTGCGACAACCGGTCACGTTCTCAACCATAGCCGATGGCCCCTTTAATGCACGGCCATCAGCGCGTCACAGGCGCGCGGCATCATCCGTACCGGGTCATTCAAGGAAGTGCATCGTGAAAATCAACTGGGCCGAATCCCTTCGTCAGCACGTCCACAGCTGCGCCGAATCCATCGGCAACCTGTTCGTCGAAACCTTCCATTACCTGGCACTGTTCGCCATCGGCGCCGTCACCGCGTGGGCGGCGGTCATGGCGTTTCTGGGCATGCTCGACAAGGGTCACATCACGGTCGATGACATCCTGCTGCTGTTCATCTACCTGGAATTGGGGGCGATGGTGGGGATCTACTTCAAGACCAACCACATGCCCGTGCGCTTTCTGATCTACGTCGCGATCACCGCGCTGACGCGCCTGCTCATTTCCGACGTTTCGCACCATGCGCCGCCGGATCTGGGCGTGGTGTACCTCAGTGGTGCAATCCTGTTGCTGGCGTTTGCGATTCTGGTGGTGCGCTATGCGTCGTCGCAGTTTCCGTCGGTGAAGGTGCCGGATCCGCACAGCAATAAGAGGGGCGCTGTGATCGAGGAGAAGGGGGAGATTTAAGGCTCTTCTCAAGCGAAGAAGAGAGGCTGCGAAAAGGGAGGCGATTCAGTGAGTCGCCTCCGTTGTTTTCGCATCATGCGGGCAATCCTGCTGGCTGTCAGATACCCACGTTGAGCTGCGGGCGGTTGAGGAAATGATTGCGTGCAGGGGGTGGCGAAAGTTGTTTGAGGTCGCCATCGGTCATGGCTGCGAGGATCTTGATGGCGCTATGGCCCTGTTCGATGGCGATGCCGAATTGCACGCTCTCGATCAAGCGACGCAAGCGCTTGGGACAGTTGCGTTGCTCGGCGCTGATCAAGCGTTTAGCGACCACGCCTGAATCGTTGGAAAGCGTCAGCATGATGGTGCCGTCGAGGCCCTGGATACTCAGATTGACCCGGTAGTCTGGGTGAAAAGCATCAGTGATCTGTTGAAAAGGATTGTCCATGGCCTAATACCTGATTATCGATCTGCATAAGTTGACTTGGGGTTAGTCCCTTTAGTTCTGGACGCTGGATAGACGGTCGCAAATTTCGCGTCGGGTGAGAGTCAGCGGCCCCATCGAGCCGGAAAGGGCGGGCCTGCAGAGGTGAAGGCTCGATGACGGGATACTTGCAGGGTTCGGGCCATTCAGGACGAACGGCGCAATCAGAAGGTCCATGAGTCCTTTCAGCGCTACAACGTTGAAGCGTTTTGTCTTCTGGATTAATGCTTTAGTACTAGCGAAATGCCGCTTAATTTGCCAGCGAGCACCATTAACGCGCCGAGCGCCTGCTTTGTGTGCGTGTTGTTAGTCGGCGGATGAGGACCTGTGGGAGCGAATTCATTCGCGATGCGGTGGTACAGCCGATAGGAATCTGTCGGATGTACGGGCCAATCGCGAATGAATTCGCTCCCACAGGCTGAGTTCGTCGGACGTATTGAGCGGGGCATAAAAAAAGGCGGGCCTGTCTCCACAGGCCCGCCCCTCATTATCAGGCAGTCGATGTTTCAGGCGGAAGAATCAGCCGTTCAATGCCTGGTCGTTTTCGAGAAATTCTTCCTGTAACAGGGCGTCGGGGTTTTCGGTTTCCCGGCTGCCAGCGCCGCTGGTGGCGTACGCACCACCGCGTTTGCTGCGCAGTTTGCCGAACAGGTGATCCAGGGCGTGATCGAGTTTCACGGCGGCGCCGTCCACGGCCTGATCCAGCGTATCGGCCTTGTGGGTCACGGAAATAGGTTGGTGTCCTTTGGGCCGGGCTTCCATTTGGCAACGGATATCATGAGGGCCGGGCTTATCGCCATTTTCGTCGCGAATATGGACTTCGATGCGGGTGAGATCTTCTTCGTAGCGGTCGAGCGTGCTTTCAACGGTGGTTCGTACCCACTCCTCCAGTCGGATGCTGCTTTCGATGTGGTTATCGCTATTGACCTGGATTTGCATAGTTCTTCCCTTACTTTGGCTTGCTCGGGAGAGTCTCGACGAAGGTGAATTTTCGTCTGCCCTCACTCACAGTGTTGGCGCCGATCGAAGAACAATTCAACCCCCTTGGTGAGAGAAATATTTCGCAGTAGAAATATTTCTACCGTCGGTCTCGTCATTGCGGGAGTCGGCTTGCTGGCAAAAGCGGTGTGTCCGTCAGGGGTTTCTCGTTGCAACCCGCGAGGAGCGCACAAAATGCGCGGGATTCAGACAGGCTATTTTGCATATGAGAATATTTATCATTAATATTGCGTTCTTTTGTTCGGACGCTGCAGGCAATGTCGGTTTGCTCGTCAGATTGGTGGAAGCTTGCCCCATGCGGATTCACTTTATGCACAGCGAAATTGCCGTTGGCCCCGTCGGAGTTTTGCTCTGATGGAGGCTGCATCGGTGAGCGTTCCTGCGCCTGAAAAACGCCTCAAGCCTCGCAAACGCAGTGCTGCGGTTTCCGCGCGTTGGCGTCTGGCTGTGGCCTCTCGGGTGGCTGCCGCGGTGATTGGCGGGTATCTGCTGGCGGCGTTGTCGAGCATCTGTCTGGCGCATTTTCTGCCATTGCCGCGCGTTGAAGCGGTGGTGCTGTCGATGACCCTTTCCTTTCTGGTGTACCTGCCTGCCGTGCTGTGGTGTTTCGCCTGCCGCACCGCGTGGCGCGCGTGGTGGGGGCTATTGTTGCCGAGCGCGTTGCTGGGGGTTGTGTATGCCACTGCGCGGTGGCTGCTGTGAAAGAGGGTTTTCGTCAGGCGATGGCCTGGTTGCACACCTGGGCCGGACTGGTGTTTGGTTGGCTGCTGTTTGCCATTTTTCTGACCGGCACGCTTTCGTATTTCAAAAATGAAATCAGCGAGTGGACGCATCCGGAAATCGTCCCCCACGAAGTCACGGCGCTAGACAGCATCAACCGCGCGCAGCACTGGCTGCAGGACAACGCAGGCGATGCGAAAAGCTGGTTTATCAGCCTGCCGGATGAGCGCTCGCCCGAGCTGGGAGTGAGCTGGATCCCGGCCAAGGGGCGCTTCCAGGAGCGATCGCTGGATTCCCAGAGCGGCGCTCCGGTGCAGGCGCGGGAAAGCAGGGGCGGTGAGTTCTTCTACCGTTTCCATTACCAACTGCAGATGCCCTATCCTTGGGGGCGCTGGCTGGCGTCGATCGCTGCGATGGTGATGCTCGTCGCGCTGATCAGCGGGATCATCACCCACAAGAAGATCTTCAAGGAATTTTTCACCTTCCGCCCGCGCAAGGGCCAGCGCACCTGGCTTGACGGACACAACGCCGTGGCGGTGCTGGTGCTGCCTTTTCACCTGATGATCACCTACAGCAGCCTGGTGATCTTCATGACGATGGTCATGCCGGTGAGCATTCTCACCACGTACGGCACTGACACACGGGCGTTCTTCGACGACCTGTTTCCTGCGTTCAAGACCACAGCCCCTGCGGCTGAGCGCGCACCCTTGGCAGCCATTGCGCCGATGTTCGATGTTGCCGCAGACAAGTGGCCGGGCAGCCGCATCGGCCTCATTACTGTGAACAACCCCGGCAGCGCCAACGCCTCCGTTACCCTGACTCGCCATGGCGGCGACCACATCCCCCATGAGCCCGGCACGGCGCTGACGTTTGACGGCGTCACCGGCGCGCTCAAGGAGCAGAGCACCATGAACGCCGCCGCGTTGCTGCTGGCCGGCGGCATCTACGGGCTGCACATGGGCCATTTCGCCGGGCCGCTGTTGCGCTGGCTGTATTTTCTGGCCGGCCTCGGCGGCACGGCGATGATCGCCACCGGGCTGGTGATCTGGCTGGGCAAACGCAAGCTCAAGCACGCCAAGGCCGGGGTCTTGCCGTTCGAATTGCGGCTGGTGGAAATGCTCAACGTCGCCAGCATGTCGGGGCTGATGCTGGCGGTGGTGAGCTTCTTCTGGGCCAATCGCCTGTTGCCGGTGAGCTTCGCCGGGCGCAGCGACTGGGAAGTGAAGGTGTTCTTTTATGTCTGGGGTGCGGCGTTGCTGCATGCCTTTGTGCGAGTGTTTTTCCGTGACGGGCGCAGCGCCTGGCGTGAGCAGCTTTGCCTGGCGGCCTTTCTGTATTGCACATTGCCGGTTCTCGACATGACGACGGCGGGCAGTTACCTGTGGGCTTCGCTGAAACAGGGCTACATGACCTTGGCGGCACTGGATCTGACGGCGCTGGTCACCGGGATTTTCCTGGCATGGGGCGCGATGAGGTTTCGTGGCGATGGCAAGGTCGCTTTCCTGAGCAAGCTGCCTCCCACGAATTCGCGTCTGGAATCCGATGCCCACGCCACTCAGATTGGCGGGCCTTCGCGTGCTCACCAAGGCGTTGGCACTGTTTCCACTGCTCAGGAGGCCCGCTGATGCTGCTGGCCACCTTGCTCTGTTATGTCGGCTTCACCGCGCTGTGCCTGTCCATGGGCCGTCATTACGCTGATCTGCTCGGCGGTGCGCCGTCTGTTGGGCGTAGTCGAGGGCTGAAGCTGATCGGCTGGGGCGCCTTGGTGCTGTCGCTGTGGGTCGCGATGGGTTCCTTGAGCATCGGACAGGCGCTGGTGCAATGGTTTGCCGCATTGATGAGCAGTGCGTTGCTGCTGGTGTTCGGGATCTCTTACTGGCCAAGGCTGGCCTTGTCGTTGGCGGCAATCGGCGCGTTGCTCGTGCCGGTTGCCGCTTGCCTTCAACTGCTGGCCTGAGCCCGACATGATCGACCTCACCCCTCCCACGCCGAACGCCGCGTCATCTGACGATCAGGACGCCCCGAAGGCGGCGCGTGCGCATTTTCTGAAAGTCTTCCTGTCCCAGCGCCCGCAAATGGAAGCGCTGGTGAGTCGGCGTGTCGGCTGTCGCTCCACGGCGGCGGATCTGGTGCAGGACCTGTTCGTGCGCTTCTGGCGCCGCCCGCTGGTGCAGGTCGAGGAGCTCAACACCTACCTGTTGCGCTGCGCGGGCAATATCGCCATCGATCATCTGCGCACCGAAGGCACCCGCGCGCGCATCAATGAAGGACTGATGCCGGACGAGCAGGACCTGCGCAACGACGAGCCGCAAGCCGCGCTGGAGGCCAGTAACGACCTGCGCCACATCGAAGCGGCGCTGCGCGGTCTGCCGGAAAAGACGCGGCAGATCTTTCTGCTCAACCGCATTCACGGGCGCAAGTACGGCGAGATCGGCAAGGCAATGGGGCTTTCGCAAAGCGCGGTGGAAAAACATATGATGCGCGCCTTGCAAGCCTGCAAGGCGAGCCTGGATCAGGACGCGGCGCGGGTGACTCCCCTTCGTGCGAAGTCCGAGGACGTTCGTCGATGAAAGCGCCTGCGGATCCAGCCCTGATGATTACCCCTGAGCAACATGACGCCGCCCTTAACTGGCTGAGCCTGCTGCACGATGAGCCGAGCGCGGCGGATCAGGCGCGTTTTAGCCGCTGGTTGCAAGCTGACCCCGCTCACGCCGAGGCCTACGCTCAGGTCCAGGTGATGTGGGAGCTGAGCGAGGAGCCTGCAGCGAGGCTTGCGGCTGAAGACGCTGTTGCGCTGCAAGCTTTGCTCGCGGCAATGGACGCACCGGTATCGCCCAGGCGTTCGTGGCCGCAATGGGGCGCAGCCCTCGCGATGGCGGCGTGTCTGGTGATGATGGTCGGCGTTGGGCTCGGTTGGCAGCCGCAGCGCTGGCTGGATGATGTCGGCGCCGATTACGTTTCCGCGCCGGGGCAGGTGCGTACCGTGACGTTGGCCGATGAATCGCAAGTCACGCTGGACGCCGACAGCGCCATCGCCGTGCATTTCGCCAAGGGCGAGCGGCATGTTCAGTTGCGTCGTGGCGCGGCGTTCTTTCAAGTGACCCACACCGGCGAGCCGTTCGTGGTCGATGGCGGCAAGGGCGAAACACGGGTGCTTGGCACCCAGTTTGAGGTGCGCCTGCAGCCAAGCGGGGCGCAGGTCACGGTGTTGTCCGGGCGCGTGGGGGTGAAGGCCGGCGCCGAACTGCCGCAGCAGATTCTCACGGCCGGGCAGCAAGTCCGTTACGACCAGACCCGCACTACCGACCCTCAAGCCGTCGACAGCGAAAACCAGCTGGCCTGGCGCCAGGGCTGGCTCAATTACTACCGCACGCCGCTGGCCGACGTGATCAACGATTTGAGCCGCTACTACCCCGGCCGCATCGTCGTGCTTAACGATGAGCTTGGCGCCAGAAAAGTCAGCGGCAGCTTCCCCAGCAAAGACCCGGTGGCCGTGCTGGCGGCGTTGAAATCGGTGGTGGGGTTCGAGCAATACGAAGCGTTGGGGCGGGTGATCGTCATTCGTTGAGTGAGTCTGCAGCCGGAGTGCACCCCTGCGCGAGCGAATTCATTCGCGATGCGGTCGTACAGCCGGCTCAACTCTGTGGGCTGCCCGTTTTCGCGAACGAATTCGCTCCCAAAGGAAATGGTGCCAGTGCCCTGAAAAGCATGCACATCAACAGGAGGCACATCGGGGTGAACGTCTGGCTCGGCCTGTCGATCCTTGCTGTCTGGACCTCATGTGTTCAGGCGGCGGAGCCTGCCTATGACTTTTCGATCCCTGCCAAACCCTTGCCGCAGGCCCTGAGCGATTTCAGTCGGGTGACCGGGCAGAGCGTGGTTTACACCCAGGACAAGCCCTATGGCCTTCAGGCCCCCACGCTCAAAGGCACGTTCACTGCCGAGCAGGCGCTGCGTCAGTTGTTGAGCCATTCCGGGCTGAATTTCCGCCGCGCCACTGAAAACACCTTCACCCTGGAGCCCGCGCCAAGCGAAGGCGCCATCACTCTGGGCCTGACCCAGATCGATTCCCGGCGCAACGCCGCCGAAAGCTATCAGCCGTCTGCAACCACCTCAGTAATACGCACCTCGACGCCACAACTGGACACCCCCCAGGCCATCAGTGTGGTGCCTGCGCAGGTCCTGCGTGATCAGGCGCCGCGCAACCTCGACGATGCGCTGAGCAACGTCAGCGGCGTCACCCAGGGCAACACCCTCGGCAGCACCCAGGACACCCTGATGAAGCGCGGTTTTGGTGACAATCGCGACGGCTCGATCATGCGCGACGGCATGCCGGTGGTGCAGGGCCGCAGCTTCAATGTCACTGCCGAACGGGTCGAAGTGCTCAAAGGCCCGGCCTCACTGTTGTACGGCATTCAAGACCCTGGCGGGGTGATCAACGTGGTCAGTAAACGCCCGGAGTTGCAGGCGTACAACGCGCTGACAGCCAGAGGCTCAAGCTACGGATCGGGCAAGAACGGCAGCGGCGGCACGCTGGACAGCACTGGCGCGATAGGCAGCGCTGCAGCGCCCGGCCAAGGCCTGGCTTATCGCATGATCATCGATCATGAAGACGAGGATTACTGGCGCAATTACGGCGTGCATCGCGAGTCGTTAGTCGCGCCGTCACTGGCCTGGTATGGCGAGAACACACAGCTGCTCGCCGCCTTTGAACATCGCGAATTTCTCTCTCCGTTCGACCGAGGCACGGCCATCGACCCGCGCACTAATCACCCGCTGAACATCCCTGCCACGCGGCGTCTGGACGAGCCCTTCAACAGCATGGAAGGGCGTTCGGACCTGTATCGCTTTGAAGCCGATCATCAGTTCGACGACAACTGGAAAGGGCATCTGGGTTACAGCTACAACCGCGAAACCTACGACGCCAGCCAAGTGCGGGTGACGGCGGTCAATCCGGCAACCGGCACGCTGACCCGCTCGATGGACGGCACCGGCAATGCCTTGAGCACCGACCGTTTCACCACCCTGACCCTGAGTGGCAATGTCGAGTGGGCCGGGATGCAGCACGATCTGCTGTTCGGCGCCGACGATGAATACCGCAAGATTTATCGCGGCGAGCTGATCCGGCAAAAGAGCAGTACCACCTTCAGTTACCTGAATCCGGTCTACGGCCAGGAGCCTGAAGGCACCTTTGTCAGCGCCCCGGACAGCAATCAGCTGGACATCCTGCGCAGTGATTCGCTGTTCGTTCAGGACTCGATTCACCTCACCGATCAATGGATTTTCCTGGTTGGTGCGCGCTATCAGCTGTTCGATCAGCAAGCGGGCAAGGGCATTCCGTTCACCCGCAACACCGACCTGAACGGCGAAAAATGGGTGCCTCGCGCGGGGCTGGTGTATCGCTACAACGATGAGCTGTCGCTTTACGGCAGCTACACCGAATCCTTCAAACCCAACTCCAGCATCGCGGCACTGGCCGGCGGCACAGTACTGGATTCAGCAACGCTGCCCGAACAGTCCCAGGCCTGGGAGCTGGGCGCCAAGTGGGACGTCGACGATCGCATCAGCGGCACCCTGGCGCTGTTCGACATCAAAAAGCGCAATGTGCTGGTGGCCAATTTCGATTCCCTCACAGCCAATACCGTGTACTCCACGGCGGGTGAAGTGCGCTCGCGTGGCGTCGAGCTGGACCTGAGCGGGCAGTTGTCGGAACGCTGGAGCCTGATCGGCGGCTATGCGTTTACCGATGCCTGGGTGGTCGATGACCCCACCTTGAAGGGCAACCGGCTGCAGAACGTGCCCAGACACAGTGGCTCGCTATCGGCGGTGTATGACGCGGGCGCCGTGTTGGGTGGTGATCGCCTGCGGGTCGGCGCGGGGGCGCATTATGTGGGCGAAAGAGCGGGTAACCCGGATAACGATTTCGACCTGCCGGGCTACACCGTCGCCGATGCTTTCGCCACTTACGAAACGAAGCTGGACGGTCAGAATGTCAGGGTTCAGCTGAACGTGAAGAACCTTTTTGACCGCACCTATTACAGCTCGGCGGTGAGTCGGTATTTCGTGTCCATGGGGGATTCGCGGCAGGTGGTGGTGGCCACGACGCTGGAGTTTTGAGTCCTTTCAAGTGTTCCCCGATCTTCTGTGGGAGCGAATTCATTCGCGAGAGGCCGGTACATTCGGTACATGCGCATCGACTGTACAAATGCCTCGCGAATTCATTGGCTCCCACAGGGTTCCGTGTTGTTGCGGGAATAGGGGGCGTCGCGCTACTCAAACGCCGACCGATATTCCCCGGCTGTCGCACCCATGGCTTGTCTGAATTTGTTGCTGAAATGGCTGGCACTGGCGAAACCGCATTCCAGCGCGACTTCACCAAACGGCATGCGCGTGGTGCGCAACAGTTGCCGGGCGCGGTTCATGCGCCGGGCCAGCAGGTATTGATGGGGTGGCAGGCCGAAACTTTCGCGGAACATGCGGGCGAAGTGGTATTCGGACAGCGCGCACATTCCCGCCAGTTGCCCCAGGCTCAGGGGCTCGGCCAGGTTCGTTTCGATGAACTCCACCAGTTGCCGACGCATGTGCGGCGCCAGCCCGCCCTTCAGACGCAGGCCATCGCGCAGGCCCACTTGGCTGAGGGTCATGTGATCGAGCAGTTCATGGGCCAGGCTGCTGGTCTGCAGGCGCTCGCCGGGCTCGCTCCAGTTCATGCGGATCAGGCGATGAAAACGCTCGGCCTGCGCCGGATCGTCGATGAAGGTGTTTTCCCGCAGCATCATTTCGCGAGGTTCGCGGTCCAGCAGCGTGACGCAGTTGAGGGCGAACTGCTCAGGGCTGATGTAGAGATGCGCCAGACGAATGTCGCCATTGACTACCCACGACGACTGGTGCCCGGCAGGGAGGACGCAAATCTTGTCCGGCGCGCCTTTGCGGTCTGGCCGATCGCGGCGGTAGGTTTGAGTGCCGCCCGCTATGTAGCAGGACAGGGTGTGATGGCTCGGGCCGTGATAGTCCTGAGCGTCATGCCGGTTGTTCCACAAGGCGGCGACCACGCCGTCTCCCAGGGATGCGCTCTGTTCCAGCTGCGCATGAGGCGAGCTGCTGAGCGATTGAAACACCTGAATTTGGTCGAGTGACGACATGGGTTCGGCGCAAGGCTGATGTGCTGTGCCTCGCATCCTACTCCGTAGACGCTGTGCTGCCATCGGGCCACCGATCAAATGCGCAAGATTTTGCAAATCGTGTCCCCCGCGCCGGCCCACACTGGAGCCTCAATGAGGGGAGCCTGTCATGAACATCACGCTGTATCTGCTGACCGTCTTGATCTGGGGCACCACCTGGATCGCCCTGAAACTGCAATTGGGCGAGGTGGCGATTGCGGTGTCGATTGTCTATCGCTTCGGCCTGGCGGCGCTGATTCTGTTCGCCATGCTGCTGGCCGGCGGCAAGCTGCAGAAGGTCAACCGTCGTGGACAGTTGATCTGCCTGGCCCAAGGCGTGTGCCTGTTCTGCGTCAACTTCATGTGCTTCTACACGGCCAGCCGCTGGATTCCGAGCGGACTGGTGGCGGTGGTGTTTTCCACGGCGACCTTGTGGAACGCCCTGAACGCGCGCATTTTCTTCAAGCAGAAAGTCGCCCGTAACGTGCTGACCGGCGGCGCGCTGGGCTTGTTGGGGCTGGGCTGTCTGTTCTGGCCTGAACTGTCGGGGCACAGCGCCAGTCGCGAAACCCTGATCGGTATGGGACTGGCCTTGCTCGGCACGCTGTGCTTCTCGGCGGGCAACATGCTCTCGAGCCTGCAACAGAAAGCCGGCCTGCGCCCGCTGACCACCAACGCCTACGGGATGCTCTACGGCGCGTCGATGCTCTGCGTTTATTGCCTGATCAGCGGCACGCCGTTCGCTTTCGAATGGAACGCGCGTTACATCGGCTCGCTGCTGTATCTGGTGATTCCGGGCTCGGTGATCGGCTTTACCGCCTACCTGACGCTGGTCGGCCGCATGGGTCCGGAGCGCGCGGCGTATTGCACGGTACTGTTCCCGGTGGTGGCGCTGAACGTCTCGGCATTTGCCGAAGGCTACCAATGGACCCTGCCCGCATTGATGGGGCTGGTGTTGGTGATGGTGGGGAATGTGCTGGTGTTCAGAAAGCCCAAGGCGGTGGTGCCGGTGGGGGCCAAATTGGCGTAAAGCAAAAACTGTGGGAGCGGATTCATCCGCCAGAGGCCGGTACAGACGCTAGAGAACCTGCGAATGTACCAGCGTCATCGCGAATGAATTCGCTCCCACCGTGTGGAACCGTATGGACCTGAAGAGGCTCAGCCCTTCCACACCTGCTGATTCACCAGATCCTGCGGCTTCTCGCCCAGCAGTGCAGCGCGCAGGTTGTTGTACGCCCGATCCGCCATGGCCTGGCGGGTCTCGTGGGTGGCGGAGCCGATGTGCGGCAGGGTGACGGCGTTGTTCAGCTGGAACAGCTGCGACTCGGCCAGCGGCTCCTTCTCGTACACATCCAGGCCCGCGCCACGAATGGTGCCGTTTTGCAGCGCCTCGATCAGCGCAGGTTCATCGACGATCGGGCCACGGGCGATGTTCACCAGAATCGCGCTTTTCTTCATCAGGCCCAGTTCACGGGTGCTGATCAGGTGCCTGGTCTTTTCGCTCAGCGGCACGACCAGACAGACGAAATCCGACTCGGCCAGCAGTTGATCCAGCGTGCGGAACTGCGCGCCCAGCTCCTGCTCGACAGCGGTCTTGCGCGAGTTGCCGCTGTACAGAATCGGCATGTTGAAGCCCAGGCGACCGCGACGGGCCACGGCCGCGCCGATGTTGCCCATGCCGACGATCCCCAGGGTCTTGCCGAACACGTCGGTGCCGAAATGTGGCGCTTCGATGCTGCGCGTCCACTTGCCGGCTTTGGTGTAGGCGTCCAGCTCGGCGACGCGGCGGGCGCTGCTCATGATCAGCGAGAAACCCAGGTCGGCTGTGCTTTCGGTCAGCACGTCCGGGGTGTTGGTCAGCATGATGCCGCGTTCGGTGAGGTAGCTGACGTCGTAGTTGTCGTAACCGACCGAGATGCTCGACACCACTTCCAGCTGTTCGGCGCTTTCCAGCTGCTCGCGGCCCAGCTTGCGACCGGCGCCGATCATGCCGTGGCTGTGAGGCAGGGCTTCGTTGAACTGCTGGTTCAGATCACCCTTTTTCGGGTCCGGGATGATCACGTTGAAGTCTTGCTGCAGGCGCTCGGCCATTTCCGGGGACACGCGGCTGAAGGCAAGGACGGTCTTTTTCATCGGATAGCTTCTCTCGGGCGGTTCAGATGGGAAGTGCGTAGCAAGCTAACATTCTTGTTGTTGGATTGGCAGAGTTGCCGCAGGAATGACGTCGGAGTGAGATCTGTGGGAGCGAATTCATTCGCGATGCGGTGGTACAGCCGATAGGAATTTGTCGGGTGTACGGGCCAATCGCGAATGAATTCGCTCCTACAGGTTTAGAGGCGTTGCGAGTTACACCATCTCCGGCAACACATGGGTCTGCAAATCCGCCTCATGGGCCGCCATGATTTCCGGCAGCGAGCCGCGCAGGTATTCGACCCAGGTCTTGATCTTGGCATCCAGGTACTGGCGCGAGGGGTAGATGGCGTACAGGTTCAGCTCGTGGGAGCGGTACTGCGGCAGCACGCGCACCAGCGAGCCGTTGCGCAGGCCTTCGATGGCCGAGTAGATCGGCAGGATCCCGATGCCCATGCCGCTGCTGATCGCCGCTTTCATCGCATCGGCCGAGTTCACCAAAAACGGCGAGCTGGCGATGGTTACGGTTTCCTGGCCTTGCGGACCGTCGAACGCCCATTTTTCCAGCGGGAAGACCGGGCTGACCAGGCGCAGGCAGGCGTGATTCAGCAGGTCCGCCGGTTTGTGTGCCATGCCGAAGGCTTTGACGTAGGCGGGCGATGCGCAAACGATGCTGTAGGTGATGCCCAGACGCTGGGACACGAACCCCGAATCCGGCAGCTCGCTGGCCAGCACGATGGAGACGTCGTAGCCCTCTTCGAGCAAATCCGGCACGCGGTTGGTCATGGTCAGGTCGAACGACACGTCCGGATGATTGCGCCGATAGCGGGCAATCGCATCGATCACGTAATGCTGACCGACGCCCGTCATCGAGTGCACCTTCAATTGCCCCGCCGGACGTGCATGAGCGTCGCTGGCCTCGGCTTCCGCTTCTTCGACATACCCCAGAATCTGCTCGCAACGCAGCAGATAGCGCTTGCCCGCTTCGGTCAGGGCAATACGGCGGGTCGTGCGATTGAGGAGTCGGGTTTGCAGATGCGCTTCAAGATTGGAGACAGCGCGGGAAACGTTGGCAGTGGTGGTGTCCAGTTGAACCGCGGCAGCGGTGAAGCTGCCCGCTTGAGCCACGCAACTGAAAGCGCGCATGTTTTGCAGAGTGTCCATGGGCCGTTCTCTGGTGAGATGGCAAATTGTGACATGAAGTTACTGATCCATGTCAGCCATACCAAAGGATTATCTCTCGTTCCGTAACAAAGATTCACAGAAGTCCCGGCTTATCGCTGAATCAGACGCATCCTAGAATCGCGGCTCACTTCATATCCTCCTCATTCGGGTAATTGCAGCTGTGCCGCGTCGCATCGTCAGGGGCCTCAAACCCCTCAGTGTCTGGGCTTTAACGTTATTCATCAGCGGCTGCATCGGAACCGGGGCAATTGCACCTCAAGGCACCTCGTTGTCGCCAGACACCCTGGCCACCGACGACGCAATCAAGCAAGCCGCCCAAGACGCCCACTGGCCTGACGGTCAATGGTGGCGGGTCTACGGCGACGATCAGCTCAATCACTGGATCGAACTGGCCGCCCTCGGCAGCCCGACCCTGGCAATTGCCGCTGCCCGCGTGCGTCAGGCCAAGGCCATGGCAGGTATTGCCGAGTCTGCCGAGTCCCTGCATATCAATGGCGACAGCACCCTCAAACGCCACAACTGGCCGACTGACCCGTTCTACGGGCCGGGCGAGCTGTCGAACACCAGCACCTGGGACAACAACGCCTCCATCGGCCTGAGCTATTCCCTCGACCTATGGGGCAAGGAAAGCAACAACACCGAGCAGGCGCTGGATATGGCGCACATGAGCGCGGCCGAAGAGCGTCAGGCGCAGCTGGAGTTGCAGGACAACATCGTCCGCGCCTACATCCAGCTGTCGCTCAACTACGCCCAGCGCGACATCGCCGAAGCGACCCTGGCGCAGCAGGAACAGATTCTCGAACTGGCGCAACGTCGTCTGAAGGGCGGCATCGGCACCCATTTCGAAGTCAGCCAGGCCGAAACACCGCTGCCGGAAAGCCATCGTCAGATCGACGCACTGGACGAAGCCATTGCCCTGAGCCGCAACCAGATCGCCGCGCTGGCGGGCAAGGGACCGGGTGAGGGCGCGAGCCTCAAACGTCCGACCCTGTCTTTGGGCGCACCACTGGCGTTGCCTTCAGCGCTGCCTGCGCAGTTGCTGGGCCAACGCCCTGATGTGGTCGCCAGTCGCTGGCGCGTGGCGGCGCAGGCCCGTGGCATCGATGTCGCTCATGCGGGCTTCTATCCCAACGTCGACCTGATGGGCAGCCTGGGCTACATGGCCACCGGCGGCGGCATGCTGGAGTTTTTGACCGGCAAGAAATTCAACTACAGCGTCGGCCCGGCGATCACCCTGCCGATCTTCGATGGCGGCCGTCTGCGCTCGGAGCTGGGCGTGGCCTCGGCCGGTTATGACATCGCTGTGGCGCAGTACAACCAGACCCTGGTGACCGCGCTCAAGAGCATTTCCGATCAGCTGATTCGTCGCGAGTCGATGAACAAGCAACAGGCGTTCGCCGATCAGTCGGTGGCCGCTGCGCAAAAGACCTACGACATCGCCATGATCGCTTATAAACGCGGGCTGACCGATTACCTCAACGTGCTCAACGCTCAGACCCTGCTGTTCCATCAGGAACAGGTGCAGCAGCAGGTCCAGGCCGCGCGCCTGACCGTGCACGCCGAACTGGTGGTGGCATTGGGCGGCGGGTTGTTGGCGGGCAACGATTCGCCAGCGTCCGAGCAGACCGCCGCGCCGAAAACCCCTGCTTTGTTGAATGTGCTGAGTCGGTGAGCCAGATGATGATGTGCCTGCAGCGCCGGACTCGTCGCGGGCAAGCGCGCTCCTACAGAGAAATGCGATCGGCTGTAGGAGCGCGCTTGCCCGCGATAACGCCCGCCCTGACAATCCAGGTCTTGAATTGAAATGACTCAAGCCCTGCAATGGCTCAAATCCCTGGAATTTCGTCGCGAGCTCAACGGTTGGGCGCGCAGCGACGGGGTGACCTGGATCTACATCTTCAAGGTGCTGATCGCAGCGTTCCTGACTTACTGGATCGCCATGCGCCTGGAACTGCCGCAGCCGCGCACGGCAATGATCACGGTGTTCATCGTCATGCAGCCGCAGAGCGGGCACGTGTTCGCCAAGAGTTTCTATCGCCTGCTCGGCACCCTTGCCGGTTCGGTGGTGATGGTCGTGATGATGGCCCTGTTCCCTCAGGACAGCGCGCCGTTTCTGGCGCTCATGGCGCTGTGGGTCGGTTTTTGCTGCGCCGGGGCCGCGCGCTATCGCAACTTTCGCGCGTACGGTTTCGTGCTCGCCGGCTACACCGCGGCCTTCACCGGGCTGCCAGCGCTGGCCCATCCGGAAACCTCGTTCATGGCGGCGGTCTGGCGGTTGCTGGAGATTTCTCTGGGGATCATGTGCTCGACCCTGATCAGCGCCGCGATCCTTCCGCAAAGCTCCGGCGCCGCGATGCGCAACACGGTGTATCAGCGCTTCGGCGTGTTCGCTCAGTTTGTGATCAACGGTCTGCGCGGCCAGAGTGATCCGTCGGCGTTCGAAGCCAGCAACGTGCGCTTCATCGCCGATGCCGTGGGGTTGGAAGGCTTGCGTGCTGTGACGGTGTTCGAAGACCCGCACATGCGTCGCCGCAACGGTCGCCTCAATCGCCTGAACAGCGAGTTCATGACCATCACCACGCGTTTCAACGCTCTGCATCAGTTGCTTGAGCGTCTGCGTCGTCGGGGCGTGACCCTTGCCGTTCAGGCCATCGAACCGGGGCTCGAGGCGCTGGGCGAGTTGCTCGAGCAGTTTGCCGGACGCGCGTTGACCGACGCCGATGCCGCCCTGTTGGCCAGCCGCTTGAGTGCGTTCAAGGCCGACTTGCCCGAGCGGGTTCGCAGCCTGCGCGCCGCGTTCGTCCAGACCGAGCCCAGTGACGATGACCTGCTGGATTTTCACACCGCGTACGAGCTGCTCTATCGCTTCGTCGACGACATGCACGATTACGCCCAGACTCATGCTTCACTGGCCGATCACAGCCATGCGCGGGAGAAGTGGGTCGAGCCGTTCGTGTCCACCACCAACTGGACGCTGTCCCTGGCTTCGGGCCTGAGGGCGCTGGTGGTCATGGCGGTGATGTCGGTCTACTGGGTGCAGACCGCCTGGCCGAGCGGGGCGACGATGACGCTGGTGTCAGCCGCCACCGTGGCCTTGTCGGCGACCACCCCCAACCCGCGCCGTATGGCGTTTCAGATGGCCTGCGGCACCTTGCTTGGCGCGTTGCTGGGGTTCTTCATCACGTTTTTCGTGCTGCCGCGCATCGATGGGTTTCCTCTGCTGTGCATGGTCCTGGCACCGGTTTTCACGCTGGGTGCGTTTCTTACTACGCGGCCGCAGTGGGCCGGTTACGGGCTGGGGCTGCTGATCTTTTTCAGCATCGGCTCGGCGCCGGATAACTTCACGGTCTACAACCCTTACGCCTTCATCAACGACTACATCGGCATGGTCATCGGCATGCTGCTGTGCGCGGCGGCCGGGGCGATCGTGCTGCCGCCCAACAGTCGCTGGCTGTGGCGGCGCCTCGAAGACGACCTGCGTCAGCAAGTGGGTTTTGCCATCAGCGCACCGCTGCGCGGGATCCGCTCCAGCTTCGAGAGCCGCACCCGCGACCTCATGCACCAGGCCTACGGTCTGGCGGCAGGCAAACCCGAAGTGCAGCGCAACTTGCTGCGCTGGATGTTCGTGGTACTGGAAATCGGCCACGCAATCATCGAGCTGCGCCGCGAGCAGGACATCCTGCCGGTGCATCCGAGCTACGCCGAATCCCAGCCCTGGCGTCACGCGATACGCGCCATGGGCCGTGCGCTGGTGCGCCTGTTCATTCAGCCCGATCACCACAACCTGGCGCGCTGTCTGTACGCGGTAGACCACGCGATCATCTGCGTGCAGAACACCGACGAGCCGTTCGCCCCGCATTTCGACACCTCGGCGCTGCGTCGGGTGAAGAGCTACCTGCACTTCATCCGCACCTGCCTGCTCGATCCGCAATCACCACTGGCCGCGTTTGCCCCGGCCCAAGCCGAAGCGCAATCGCAGCAAGGACTCTCCCATGCCTCGTGAGATCGCCTTTCACGGCGTTTACATGCCGACCGTGACCGTGATGTTTCTGGTCGCCATGGTGCTTTCCTGGGCCCTGGACCGCTTCATGTCCGGGCTCGATCTGTACCGTTTTTTCTGGCACCCGGCGCTGCTGCGCCTGGGGCTGTTCAGCTGCATTTTTGGCGCAATGGCGCTGACTGTTTACCGTTGAGGCACATGTGAATTCGAGATGAAAAAGCTCATCAGTCTGATCGCGACGTTATTGATTCTGGCACTGGCTATCTGGATCGGCCGCCTGCTGTGGATTCACTACATGGACACCCCGTGGACCCGTGACGGCCGCGTGCGTGCCGACGTGATCAACGTCGCCGCCGACGTCAGCGGCGTGGTCATCGACGTGCCCGTCAAAGACAACCAGCCGGTGAAGAAGGGCGAGCTGTTGATGCAGATCGACCCCGAGCATTATCAGTTGGCGGTCAAACAGGCCGAAGCCATGGTCGCCTCGCGCAAGGCCACCTGGGAGATGCGCAAGGTCAACGCCGCGCGCCGCAAGGACATGGACGCGCTGGTAATCTCCGCTGAAAACCGCGAAGACGCCTCCAACGTCGCCAACTCTGCCCAAGCCGATTACCAGCTGGCCGTGGCGCAACTGCAAGCCGCGCAGTTGAACCTGCAACGCACCCAAGTGCTGGCCGCGGTCGACGGGTACGTCACCAATCTCAATGTGCATCGCGGCGACTACGCGCGCATCGGCGAAGCGAAGATGGCCGTGGTCGACAAGAACTCGTTCTGGGTTTACGGCTTCTTTGAAGAAACCAAACTGCCCCATGTGAAGATCGGCGACCCGGCGGACATGCAGTTGATGAGTGGGGAAGTGATGAAGGGGCACGTCGAGAGCATCGCTCGGGCGATCTACGACCGCGACAACCCGGAAAGCCGCGAGCTGATCGCTGACGTCAACCCGACTTTCAACTGGGTGCGCCTGGCCCAGCGCGTACCGGTACGCATCCATCTGGATAACGTACCGGACAGCGTGGTGCTGGCAGCGGGGATCACCTGCACCGTGATTGTCAATCCACAGCCGTGATCACCTGTTCTCGGGAAGCGGTTGCGCGACCCCCGATGACACCGCCAGGGTGGCCAGCCTGCGAAGCTCCTTGATGGCCAGCTCACGGGCGTAAATCCTGATCCCGACCGTGTTGGCGATGAACCGGCCTGCGGCGTCGTAGGCACCCAGGATGGCCGTGCCGGGAATACTGTGGCCGTAATTGATTTCGGTGGGGGAGAACTTGATCGGTTTTGCGTTTGGATAGCTCGCGTTGTAATGGTTCTGATAAAGGTGATAGCCGTCGAACTTGCGCGCATCGATCAAGTAGGTGTAGCCGCCTCTCTGGCCGCCGTAGACATAGGCACCCACTTTGTTTCTGTAATAGTAGACCGACGTGGAAATGCCTTTGCCATCGGGGTCCAGCGCATCGCGGCCGCCACCAAACCCCCCGCGCACGCCGGTCACTTTATGGATGTCTTTCTGGATTTCTTCCACAGGAGTTCTGAGCTCGAAGCCCTTTTTGAAGATTTCTTCGGGCGGGCGTGTATCACCTCGAAACACCCTGCCGCGATAGATCACCAGATCGTGGCCTTCAACGGTCCTGTTGATTAACTGACTGTTCTTGTTTACCAGTGCCTGACCCTGTTGCGGGCCTTCGGACAGCTGAGCGACGACGTTGCGCCGGGCCCGGGCAACTTCAGTCGGGGCCAGTTTGAGCCTTTTGTAGGCTACGGCCTGGCCCGGCAGGGGGCGGGTTTTTCTCATGTAGCGATACACCGCCCGCGCGATGCTGGATTTACTGGCGACCGATATGGCTTTACCGGCCAGTTTCCCGGCCACCGGCCCGACCAGCTCAAAGATGGCCGCGAACAGGGCCGCTCTATAGTGAGCCTGGGTTTCTTCAGGGATATCGGCGTGTGCGCCGCGCAGTGCCTGGAGCGCGACGGCGCCGTAGCCCAGCAGGAACGACACCAACAGCCGTACGCCCACCGCGCCTGGCCCCAGCGGCAACGTTGCGACAAAGGACAGGCCTTGAAAGATGTACATGCCGGCTTCCAGCCACTGGTCGGTCAGGCGTTCATCATCGGTCGACACCAAGGTGTCGATGTCGGCGAGCATGCGTTTGATCCTGAGCCCGTGCAGGGCGGCAAAGGCATCGTCGGTATCCAGAAAGCTCAGCGGGGAAAACGGAACGGGGTAGGGACCTATCAGCGTGATCCAGTAAGCCAGCGAATCGTCTTCTTTTTTGATTTGCGCATAGAGGGGCAGTCGTTGCGTGATCAAGGGCCCCAGCCTGGGCGAGTGTTCGATGATGCTGCGGCGGTTGGTAGCGGGGAGTGGAACGACGGACCCGTCTGGTTCGGCATCAAGAAAGACCAACAGGCCGGTGGCTGACTTGTCGTCGGGCCAGGACAGGTAAAGCGCCTGTGCAACTTCGGCCTTCCATGTCCGAGTCCGGAACTCGAGTGTCTGGAGTTTCGCCTCGCCACGGATGTAAGCCTCGACCAGACGCTTTTCCGATTCGGGTGTGTAAGCTCGCTTGGCATAACGTTCCAGGCGATCCTGCACCTCGACCCTGGCCTGCAACTGCAGCATGTACCTGGCATTGGGCGTGTTCAAGCGACGCTCGACGTCAGCTTGATAACGCGATTGCAGGTCCGCCGAGTCCAGCGCTTGAACGAGGTCTTGCGGGTAGTTCGAGGGCCATTTGATCTGCACTTGAGCGTGACCATTGAGCTCTCGCCGAAAGACGTCGGTCACGATTTCGTCGAGTGTGAAGGTCTTTTCTTTCTGGTGTCCGATGATGGTGTCGATTGCGCCGAACAGCGTGTCCGTCCCCACCAGGCCATTGGACTCTGGCGGCTTGGGCTTGTAGCTCACGTTGATGGGGGTTTTTTCGTTGATGCTGTTTTTAAGCTGTTCCGAAGCGCTTGAATGGTCGACGATCTGGCGGATGGACCGATTGATGTATTGCACCGGGTCAAGCAGTTCAGGGTCATAGACGCTGTCGAACAGCGCGATCATGTCGTTGACGGTGCGGGTCAACTCTTGCTCGGTGAGATCCGAAGCGTCGAAATCGGCTAGCGTAATTGCGCTCAGGGATGCCTCGATTACATTCAGTTCATCCAGATCATCCTGATCATCGATTTCCAGTTCTGGACCTTCGGTTTCGAAGTCGGTGGCCAAAAGTGCTTCGGCTTGCCCTTCGAGAGCTGATTGAGTGTCGGGCCCGTAAAACTCGTCGATCGGGAACTGGATGTCGTCATCATCATCGTCATTCCCTTGTGGCTCTCGCCCGTAGAATTCTTCGATGGGGAACTGGATGTCGTCATCATCATCGTCATCCCCTTGTGGTTCTCGTCCGTAGAACTCTGCGATCGGGAACTGGATGTCATCATCGTCATCAACCACATCGCCTCGTCCTGCAAGGTCGGGCTCGACGATGGGGTCGGACGTGGCGGCACCTGCGGCTTCGACGGCGTGGGCGCTGGCCGACTCAAGCGTGGCGAGGAGCGCTTCGAGCTCGATGACCAACGATGACTGGAGGTCGTCATCGCCTTGCGCGAGGTCAATCTGCAGCAATAGCGCCTGGAGATCTGCGGGCATTGGACGCCGGGCGTCGTCGCCATCGCTGGAGGAGCGCGTTTGGCTTAGCGAATCGATATTCATGGTGTCTTCCTTGACAGTTGATCGGCCCCAGCACGAGGCCAGTTAATCAGCCCTGTTCAGGGCCACTGCAGGAAGTATTGGCAGAACAACGGGAGGACTTCTGTAGCCCGTTTCCTCAGGCTACAGGGAATTTAGCGACCGGCCGCGCGCGCTCATTCGCTATCGGGTGGAAGATTGATTACAAAGGCCCCTGCAGTTTGAAGCGCTTGCTGAGAATTCTCTCCAGCAGCGCCTTGGGCAGCAGCCGTGCCATCAAAGGCAGTGCCCGGCTGCCATTGCCGGAGCGCAACAGCCGTGGCGGGTTTGCCTGTTGAACGGCATTGAGCACGTCGCGGGCGAAATCCCTGGCGGGTGTCGGGTTGGTCTGCGAAGCGTTGGCCCGCGCGCGGATGCCATCACGCAACGGCCACCACGGCGAGCCTTCCTGAATGACCTGCTCGGCTTCGTGGCTGGCATTTTTCGCGAACTGCGTATCGATGGCGCCGGGCTGCACCTCCAGCACGCGAATACCGAACGGGGCCAGTTCCATGCGCAGGGCGTCGCTCAGCGAACTGACTGCCGCTTTCGATGCGCAGTAAGCGCCACCGAATGGTGTGGTCAAAACCCCGGACACACTGCCGATGTTCACCACCAGCCCTTTGTTGCGGCGCAGCAGGGGAAACAGCACGCGGGTGACGCCGACGATGGAAAACACATTGGTTTCGAACTGTCTGCGAATGGCCTCGACGCCACCATCGAGCAGTGGACCGATGCCGCCGTAACCGGCGTTGTTGATCAGCACGTCGAGCCCTTTGCCGGGCTGTTGGAGTTGGCTGGCGAGGCGTTCCAGTGCTCCGCTGTCGTTGACGTCGAGTTCAACCGCGTTGAAGCCCGCTGCACTTAGCGCCTGAACATCGGCAGGCTTGCGCGCCGTGGCCCAGACCTCATGCCCTGCGTCCTTGAAGGCATCTGCCATGGCGCGGCCGATGCCGCTGGAACAACCGGTGATCAGAACGACAGGCATGTGATTCATTCCTTGAAGGGCAAGTGGGTATTAGCCGGAGAAGGTGCCTTGCAGGCGCTCGGCGCGGAACTCCAGGGTCTGCGGGCGGTAGCCGTTGCGCAGCGGCGGCAGCGGCAGGCAATCCTGCCACTGGCTGCCGGGCAGCAGTTCGCCGGGCCCGCGATAACGCGGCGCAGTGTAGGTGTCATCAGCCAGATTGACCGTATCGCCCGGCGCGTAAGCGGCGACCTTCCAGCGCAACGCCTGCAGGGGCACTGTGTTGCCGTTATCGATCAGCACCAGCAGCGGCTTGCCGACCGGGCATTGCTCGGGGGCGTAATTCAGGCGCAACTGAAGACGGTCCAGGCGCTGGGCATCGCGCTTGTCTTCCCAGACCACGAAGCCCGCCACGATAGCCAGCCCGATGGCAGCCGCCAGCGACACCGGCAGCGCCTTAGCGGGGTAACGCAGCAGCAGGATCAGCCAGGTGAAGAGCAATACAGCGCCGATAATCATGTCTTCGTTCTCGGGATGCGGATGACGGCATCGTACCGAAAGGGGAGCAACAGACCAATCGGCGTCTGGGCGGACCGCGTGTCTGACCAACGGTCCCATCGCTTGGTCGCCCACCCGCTAGGCTTGAGGAAACGCCGCAATGGATTGCAGTCGTCATGACTCCTCCCTCGTCTGCTCATACGTTCACCCCCACTCTGAGCGTCGTCGATCCGCGCGGCTTGGCGGTGCGTCAGATTGCGTTCTGCCGCACGCAACGGGGTGGTGATACAGCCGCTCGAATCAACCGATCCGCCCACGACGTCGCAGGCAGGCGCGTCAGTCGCTGGGACCCGCGCCTGTGGGCAGCGGCGGATCAACTTCCGAATACGCCCTGCAATGTGGGCACTGTGAGTTCTCTATCAGGCCAAGCGCTTTTTACGGACAGCGTGGATGCCGGATGGAGCGCCGAGTTGCCGGGCGAGGGCGGGCAACGGGTTTGTCGGTGGGATGCGGCAGGGCATTCGCGGCGGATTGAACATGATCAGTTATTGCGCCCTGTGGCGGTGTTTGAAACCAATGGGTCTCGGGAAAGCTGCACTGAACGACTTACCTACGGCGGCCCTGATAAAGCCCCTGCCAATCAATGCGGGCAGTTGATTCGTCACGATGATCCCGCGGGTTCGCTGATCAATGCAGCCTTCAGCCTGACCGGGCAGGTGATCGAGCAAACGCGTCGTTTTTTAAGCGAACTCGCAGTACCTGATTGGCCTGAGTCTGAAAGCGAGCGTGATTCTTTGGTGGAGCCTGATGCGCCAGCAACCACCCATTGGCGATTTGGTGCGCTTGGCGACTCAGCAGAACAGACCGATGCGATAGGTAATACCCAGCGCTTTAGCCACACCGTTTCAGGGCAGTTGAAAGGTACTCGCCTGCAGCTGCTGGGCCAGTCTTTTCAGACCCTCGTCAGCGATATCCGCTACGACGCGCACAGTCGAATCGTGGCTGAAACGCTCGGCAACGGCATCGTCACCACCCTTGATTACGACCCGGCTGATGGCCGCCTGCGCAACTTGCGCTCTGACAGCGGACGCTACCAGGATCTGCATTACACCTACGATCCGGTCGGCAATGTCGTCCGTATCGAAGACCGCGCTCAACCGACACGATTCTTCGCCAATCAGCAAATCGAGCCATTACGCACCTTTGCTTACGACACGCTTTATCAGCTGATCGAGGCGACGGGCTACGAATCGGCCACAGCGAACAAAGGCCCCTCGGCGCACTCTTTTGTGACCGCCAATCAGCTGAGCAACTACACCCAACGCTACGAATACGATGCAGGCGGCAATCTACAGAGACTGATTCATACCGGCGCTCGCAATCACACGCGTACCTTTGCAACTGCCTCGTACAGCAATCGCACTCTGCTGCAAACAGGCGATACCCCTCCGACTGAGGAACAAATTGCGGCAGGCTTTGATGCCAACGGCAACTTGCGAGAACTGGCGCCGGGGCAGACGTTGGGTTGGGATGTGCGTAATCAACTGAGCGAAGTGACGCCGGTGGAACGCGAGTCTGGCATTCATGATCGTGAGGTTTACCAATACGATGCTGCCGGGGCGCGGGTTCGAAAGGTCCGTTCAACCCAATCAACAGCGCTGACTCATCTGAGCGAAGTACGTTATTTGCCTGGCTTGGAAATCCGCAGCAACAGTGCCACCTGCGAAGTGCTGCACGCGATCACTGCAACGGCGGGGCGTAGCGGTGTGCGAGTAATGCATTGGGAAACAGGACGTCCGACAGGCCCTCCCAATAATCAAATACGCCATAGCCTGACCGATCACCTGGGCTCAAGCACGCTTGAGCTGGATAAGAGCGGACAACTGATTAGTCAGGAGGTCTATTACCCTTACGGTGAAACAGCCTGGTTTACGGCACGAAGCGAAGTCGATGCAAAGTACAAGACTGTCCATTACTCCGGGAGAGAACGGGATGCTACAGGCCTCTATTATTATGGTCTTCGCTATTACGCAGCTTGGCTAGGTCGGTGGTTAAATCCTGATCCGGGAGGAAGTATTGATGGGTTGAATCGTTTTGCAATGGTCCGTAATAGGCCACTCAACTACCGGGATCGAGGAGGTTGTGACAGTGAAGAGATGACTGGTAACGTTCCAGCGTCTGTGGAGCCCACTGTACAACCCTCTGTAAGGGTGGCTCGTATCGGAGTCAGTATTTTGAGGAGGGTTTTAGGACTAAGGAGACTGGAAACTCCAGAGATGAACGAGCGAGTCCTTGCAGAGAGCATGGCAACGCGCTCCTGGTCCTCGTCCGATCTCCGCAAAAGCTTGTCGAGCGAGGCGCAGCAGAATTTAGAGGTGATGGAAACGAGTCGGCACTTTGTGGGTGTTATGTCAGTCAAGACGGAGCGAGTCGATCTGGCTATCTCTTCCCAAATCGGTTTGCCGGGTTCTGACGTGGACAAGCCGTTACCTAAAGACGTCATTTACAGAGTAGGGCCGAGAAGTCCGCGCTTTAACTTTCCTCTTGAAGCGTTACACACAGTCGGCAAGCACGCTGATGGGGCGCCGTTGGACTTCACCGGTCATTCAATGATGGTCAAGATACTGGGAGGAGACGAGAAAAATTACATCGGTTTCTCGGGCATAAAACGCAGTGATGAGATTGTGCGTTTGAAATGGACATCCCGTACGCTTAATCCGGAACATGCCTCGTTCGTTTCGAAATATCATCTGGGTAACCCAGGAGTCGAACAGAGGGATTACATATTGTCCAAACGATATCAGGATAAGGTGGTAAAAAAATTCGAGAAGGCTGGATACCAAGTGATTCGAGATTGATACTGCAATGGTCAGCTATTTCGATTTTCACGAGGAGACAGGCTTATTGGCTCTTTCAGAGGGCTTTCATCAAATCCCCGGATGACAAAATAGCCCCCACCCACCCCCATGCGGATGGGGAATACGCAGGGGGCGGGCGGGGGCGCTACAACGGTGGCCAGTCGCTGTCTCAGCGAGCGATGGTCTGGGTTCTCACGCCGGCTTCGATGCCGGGGGTCGAGCGACCGTAGACGTCTTCGAAGCGCTCGATGTCGTCTTCGCCCAGGTAGCTGCCCGACTGCACTTCGATGATTTCCAGCGGGATCTTGCCTGGGTTGCGCAGGCGGTGAACCGAGGCGATCGGGATGTAGGTCGACTGGTTTTCGGTCAGCAGGAACACGTTTTCGTCACAGGTGACCTGAGCGGTACCCGATACGGCAATCCAGTGTTCGGCGCGGTGGTGGTGCATCTGCAGCGAGAGGCTGGCGCCCTGTTTGACCGAGATGTGCTTGAGCTGAAGGCGGCCATCGCAGTCGCCTCTGCATGGGGGACACGTATCACATCGTCCCAGACCGACGGTCATTTCTGACAAGAGTTGGGAGCTAGTCTTCAAGTGTACGTAGCAATGGATTGCACCGATCATGACTGTCCACACCCATACCCCTGTCCTTTCTGTGTTCGAGCCACGCGGTTTATCGGTGCGCTCGGTGGCGTTTTATCGTGCGCAAGTGGGGGACGCTATGGATGAGCGTGTCGATCGGTCTGCTTATGACCTTGCTGGTCGGCGAGCAGATCGCTGGGATGCGAGGTTGTGGAGTGCGGGTAGTGCTCGCAGAAACGTGCGTTCGGTTCACTCCCTGAGTGGGCACGAGCTGCTGAATGACAGTGAGGACGCTGGTTGGCGCCTGGAGTTGTTGGGGGAGGGGGGGGACGGTCAGTTCCACTGGGATGCGAAAGGGCAATTGGGACGGGTTGAATACGATGATTCGCTTCGACCTGTGGCGGTGTTTGAAAGCGATGGTGCATCTGAAAACTGTGTCGAGCGATTGGCTTATGGAGAGCCTGATAAGACGTCATTCAATCAATGTGGGCGCCTGATTCGGCATGATGATCCGGCGGGGTCCTTGTTCAATCTGGAATACGGTTTGGGCGGTGAAATCATTGAACAGTCGCGCAAATTCTTGAGTGCGCTGGGTCCGCCAGATTGGTCTGTCGATATGAAGGCTCGCGATGCTTTTCTTGAGTCAGTTGATGGCTCTGTATCTACCTGGCGGTTTGGTCCACTGGGTGACGCAATTGAGCAAGCCGATGCAGCTGCCAATCGTCAATTGTTCACACAAACCGTCTCGGGGCAATTGAAGAGCACGCGCTTGCAGTTGAAAGGTAACCGTCCGGCCAGCACCCTCTCCTGACAGCCCTCCAAATTAGCCAAGATAGTGGACACCATTTTTTAGTGGA
>NZ_JBWKWB010000024.1:0-81545 GCF_059421985.1 Pseudomonas sp. GW821-FHT02A11 | reverse complement strand
CGATTGCGGTGTGTCAGCGAAGTATCCGGTGACAGGCAGATCGCAATCGCGGGCAAGCGCGCTCCTACAGAGAGAGCGCAGGCTACTTAATCTTCCAGCAGCTCTTCAGCCGTGCTGATGATGTTCTCCAGCGTGAAGCCGAACTCTTCGAACAGCAGGTTGGCAGGGGCCGACTCACCGAAGGTGGTCATGCCGATCACGCGGCCTTCCAGACCGACGTACTTGTACCAGTAGTCAGCATGGGCAGCTTCGATGGCGATACGGGCGCTGACTTCCAGCGGCAGAACCGACTGCTTGTACAGAGCGTCCTGGCCTTCGAAAACGCTGGTGCACGGCATGGACACAACGCGCACGTTCTTGCCTTCAGCAGTCAGCTTGTCGAACGCCTGAACGGCCAGACCGACTTCGGAACCGGTGGCGATCAGGATCAGGTCAGGCTCACCGTTGCAGTCACGCAGCACGTAGCCACCACGGTTGATGTTCTCCAGCTGCAGGGCATCACGCGCCTGGTGAGGCAGGTTCTGACGGGAGAAGATCAGCGCCGACGGGCCGTCGTCACGCTCGATTGCGTGTTTCCAGGCCACGGCCGATTCCACGGCGTCGGCTGGACGCCAAGTGTCCAGGTTCGGCGTGGTGCGCAGGCTGGTCAGTTGCTCGATCGGCTGGTGAGTCGGGCCGTCTTCGCCCAGACCGATGGAGTCGTGGGTGAACACATAGATGACGCGCTTCTTCATCAGCGACGACATGCGCACCGCGTTGCGGGCGTATTCCATGAAGATCAGGAAGGTTGCGCCATATGGCACGAAACCGCCGTGCAGGGCGATACCGTTCATGATCGCGCCCATGCCGAACTCACGCACACCGTAGTGCAGGTAGTTGCCGCTGGCGTCTTCGCCGGTGATGGACTTGCAGCCTTTCCAGATGGTCAGGTTGGACCCGGCCAGGTCAGCCGAACCGCCGAGGAATTCAGGCAGCAGCGGGCCCAAGGCGCTCAGGGCGTTCTGGCTGGCTTTACGGCTGGCGATGGTTTCGCCCTTGGCGTTCACTTCAGCCACGTACGCAGCGGATTTTTCAGCAAAGTCGGCAGGCAGCTCGCCGCTCATGCGACGGATCAGCTCGTTGGCCTCGGTCGGGAACGCGGCGGAGTAAGCCGCGAAACGCTGGTCCCACTCGGCTTCGGCCGCCAGGCCTTTTTCCTTGGCGTTCCACTCTTTGTAGATGTCAGCCGGGATTTCGAACGGACCGTGGGTCCATTTCAGCGCAGCGCGGGTCAGGGCGATTTCGTCGTTGCCCAGTGGCGCGCCGTGGCACTCTTCCTTGCCTTGCTTGTTCGGCGAGCCGAAACCGATGGTGGTCTTGCAGCAGATCAGGGTCGGCTTGTCGCTCTTGTGAGCGGTGTCGATGGCGGTCTTGATTTCGTCGGCGTCATGGCCGTCGACATTGCGGATCACCAGCCAGCCGTACGACTCGAAGCGCTTCGGGGTGTCATCGGTAAACCAGCCTTCGACTTCGCCGTCGATGGAGATGCCGTTGTCATCGTAGAACGCAACCAGCTTGTTCAGACGCAGCGTACCGGCCAGCGAGGCGACTTCGTGGGAAATACCTTCCATCATGCAGCCATCACCCATGAACACGTAGGTGTGGTGGTCAACGATGTTGTGGCCTGGACGGTTGAACTGTGCAGCCAGCGTCTTCTCGGCGACAGCGAAACCGACGGCGTTGGCGAAACCCTGACCCAATGGGCCGGTGGTGGTTTCAACGCCTGGGGTGTAGCCGTATTCAGGGTGGCCCGGGGTGCGGCTGTGCAGTTGACGGAAGTTTTTCAGGTCATCGATGGACAGGTCGTAACCGGTCAGGTGCAGCAGCGAGTAGATCAGCATCGAGCCGTGGCCGTTGGACAGGATGAACCGGTCACGGTCGGCGAACAGCGGATTGGCCGGGTTATGTTTCAGATAATCGCGCCAAAGGACTTCAGCGATATCCGCCATGCCCATTGGGGCACCGGGGTGGCCGCTGTTGGCCTTTTGCACGGCATCCATGCTGAGTGCACGAATGGCATTGGCACGCTCACGACGGCTTGGCATCGCTGATCTCCTGGGGCAGAAAGAAGTGGGATCTGAAAAAGGCGGCCATTTTCCCTCAGGCACTGCTTCGGGGCAATGACAGATACAGGCTGATGCGCGATTTTCCTGCGTTGCGCAGGTTTTTTGCCTGCCCCTGAGGGCCTTTGGCGCGCAAACGGCTGAATCACGGTGGTCCACGGTCGCCGCCCATCAAGCAATATCAAAACTTTTTGATATTGGTCTTGCGGCTCGCGCAGTCGATAACTAGACTGCCTGCCTTATGAATATCAGCGCGCCCACTTTCAGTGTCGACCAAAGCGACGAACTGGCGGCCTTGTGCAAGGCCGGCGGCGACCCGTTGCGGCTGAATGTCTTGCGCGCGCTGTCCAACGACTCGTTCGGGGTGCTGGAGCTGGCGCAGATCTTCGCCATCGGCCAGTCGGGCATGAGCCACCATTTGAAGGTACTGGCCCAGGCCGATCTGGTAGCGACCCGGCGCGAGGGCAACGCAATTTTCTATCGCCGCGCCCTGCCTCACACCGAGCAGACCGGCGGCAAGCTGCACGCAGCCCTGCTTGAAGAGGTCGACGGCCTGACGCTGCCTGACGACGTACAGGCCCGTATCGGCCTGGTGCATCGTCAACGCGCCAACGCCAGTCAGGACTTTTTCGCACGCACTGCAGAGAAATTTCGGGCTCAGCAGGACCTGATCGCAGGACTGGCCCAATACCGCGACAGCCTCTTGTCGCTGCTGGACAAACTGAGCTTCGATGCCGACGCCACTGCGGTGGAAGTCGGCCCCGGCGACGGCGGCTTTCTGCCCGATCTGGCGCAGCGTTTCCGGCATGTCACGGGGCTGGACAACAGCCCGGCCATGCTCGATCTGGCACGCAGCATCTGTGAGCACAAAGCACTGGGCAACGTGGAGCTGATACTGGCCGATGCGTTGACAGAGGCTAATGTCACCGCCAACTGCGTCGTCCTGAATATGGTGCTTCATCATTTCGCAGCGCCAGCCGAAGCAATGAAACAACTCGCCAACCTGTTGCAGCCGGGCGGCAGCCTCCTGGTGACAGAGTTGTGCAGCCACGACCAGAGCTGGGCCAGGGAGGCCTGTGGCGATCTTTGGCTGGGGTTCGAACAGGAAGACCTGGCCCGTTGGGCCATCGCTGCGGGGCTGGTCCCCGGAGAAAGTCTGTATGTAGGTTTACGTAATGGTTTCCAGATCCAGGTTCGCCATTTTCAGCGGCCGGCTGGCAACACTCACCATCGGTAACACTCAGGAAAATCGTCGAGATGAGCGAATACTCCCTTTTCACCTCCGAGTCCGTGTCCGAAGGGCATCCGGACAAAATCGCCGACCAGATCTCCGATGCGGTGCTGGACGCCATCATTGCTCAGGACAAACACGCGCGCGTCGCGGTTGAAACCCTGGTCAAGACCGGTGTTGCCATCGTCGCGGGCGAAGTCACCACCAGCGCCTGGGTCGACCTGGAACAGATCGTTCGTGACGTGATCAGCGACATTGGCTACACCAGCTCCGACGTCGGCTTCGACGGCGCGACCTGCGGTGTGATGAACATCATTGGCAAACAGTCCCCTGACATCAACCAGGGTGTGGACCGCGCCAAGCCTGAAGATCAGGGCGCTGGCGACCAGGGCCTGATGTTCGGCTATGCCAGCAACGAAACCGCAGAGCTGATGCCTGCGCCAATCGCCTTCTCGCACCAACTGGTCAAGCGCCAGGCTGAAGCGCGTAAATCCGGCCTGCTGCCCTGGCTGCGTCCGGACGCCAAATCCCAGGTCACCTGCCGCTACGAAAACGGCATCGTGGTGGGTATCGACGCGATCGTGCTGTCGACCCAACACAACCCGGAAGTCTCCTACGCCGACCTGCGTGAAGGCGTGATGGAACTGATCGTCAAGAACGTGCTGCCCGCCAACCTGCTGCACAAAGACACCCAGTTCCACATCAACCCGACCGGCCAATTCATCATTGGTGGCCC
The DNA here is from genome assembly GCF_059421985.1 of Pseudomonas sp. GW821-FHT02A11. Taxonomy (NCBI): domain Bacteria; kingdom Pseudomonadati; phylum Pseudomonadota; class Gammaproteobacteria; order Pseudomonadales; family Pseudomonadaceae; genus Pseudomonas; species Pseudomonas sp. GW821-FHT02A11. The sequence goes on along the minus strand of NZ_JBWKWB010000024.1, from coordinate 77,476 downwards.
GGTGGGCGACTGCGGCCTGACCGGTCGCAAGATCATCGTCGACAGCTACGGCGGCATGGCCCGTCACGGCGGCGGCGCGTTCTCCGGCAAAGACCCGTCCAAGGTTGACCGCTCGGCAGCCTACGCGGGTCGTTACGTCGCCAAGAACATCGTCGCTGCCGGCCTGGCCGAACGCTGTGAGATTCAGGTGTCCTACGCCATCGGCGTCGCACAGCCTACGTCGATCTCGCTGAACACCTTCGGCACCGGCAAGATCAGCGATGAGAAAATCATCAAGCTGGTCCGCGAGCACTTCGACCTGCGCCCTTACGCAATCACCAAGATGCTCGACCTGCTGCACCCGATGTACCAGGAAACCGCAGCCTACGGCCACTTCGGTCGCACGCCGCAAACCAAGACCGTGGGCGAAGACACCTTCACCACGTTCACCTGGGAAAAAACCGACCGCGCCGACGCCCTGCGCGCTGCTGCCGGTCTGTAATACGCGTTAGCTGTACAGCGCGTCAGGAAAAGCCTCTGGCGATGTGAGTCGTCAGGGGCTTTTTTCATTCTGTTGAGACATCAGCCGGTATCAAATAAACGCGTCAACACCGCAAAGCACCTGTGGGAGCGAATTCATTCGCGATACGGTTTTGCACTCGACGAAGATGTGTCGGATGTACCGGCGTCTCGCGAATGAATTCGCTCCCACAGGTCTGGATTGCATTCTTTAAAGGAGTCAATCGTCGCAACTGCCGACACATTCCCCCACAAAACAAACCAGATCCTGTAGGACGCTTCTGAAATTACTCGCTATCCTCCCCGGCGCGTTGCGGCTGCGTGGTTGACGGCATAGGCTCCGGTCCGTCGCTGATTCTCAGCGACCGGTTTTGACAGGCCGATCAACAACTCTGAAACGTAACGCCCCGTGCTCCATCAGATCTGGATCTGTTGGTGTGCTATGGCGGCTGTACGCGGGGCACCTTCGGGTGCGCCAGTTTTGGGGTGTTGCTGGTCTGTCAACCCTCGTACAGCCGCCACCTTTCTGATTGACAGCAGAGGGTGTCGGCTCTGACCGAAAAGGAACCCCCATGATCAGATCCACGCCACACCCACCCGAAATCCCTGTCACCAAATCCATCCCCTTCGGCGTCAACTTCGGCAATCGCAGCCTGTTCAGCGTCCAGCCCGGCATCAACGTCGAAGACGCGCTGGTCCTCGTCTCCGAATACCTCAACTGCGCCGCAGCCACCGCCTACGAATCAGCCGACAACGCCTCCAGCGAATTCCGCCCTCTGGCCCGCTCCGTCGTGCATCAGATCGAAGCGGCAAAAGCGTTGGTGGAAGCCTCCATCGCAGGCCTGAGCGATATCCTGCGAGATCCGCAAAAAGCCTGAATCGGCTGCTGAAGCAGCACGGCTTGCCGGCGGGTGCGATCTCACGCACGCCGCCCGCTGGCCGGACTGCAACGGGTTAGCGTCACGATCAAAACCTGACCGGATATAGCGATTGGCAATCGCCCCTATCGCGAACTCAACTAGCCTGCGCGCTTCAAGCCCTACCCCCCGCTGCTAGTCTTTTATGCGAGACCCAGCACACCGCTTATCCACCGAGCGCTATGCCTGCCTGGCCGTTCATGGATAACGCCTTCTCGCCCGAATGCAAAGGACAGCATCGTCATGACCACTACGAACACGCCCGCCGTCGCACCTGAAGCCGCCACCTACGCCAAACTGTTTCCAGAACAAATCGCCGACCGCTGCGGCCCCGACGCCCTGGAATCCAACAGCGGCCCCATTGCCTATCTGCACGCGCTCTACCAACAGGCGCTGGCACTGGAAGCCACAAGCACATCGAACAAACGCTTCACCCTCGCCAATCGTCGCCCGGACATCGGTGAACTGTTGCTGGATGAAGCAGGGCTGGAAACCAGGGTCGCGCCCCTGACGCTGGCGATCAACGCCCTGACCCGCCAGGCCAGGACCCACATTGGCGAAGGCAAAAGCCTGACCGAGGTCATCAGTGAATCAACGCAGCGCGCCGGGCTGCCGTTTCATTACCCGCTCGAGCAGATTCAAGCTGTGCTCAAACACAAGAAAATTCCGCTGTTCGACTTGCTGCAACAAGCGGAATACAGCTACCCCAACTTCTGCTACGGCAACTTGCGCACTGAAGAACTTCGGCAAGTCATGCGCACTTCCACCGGCTTCAGCCCGGCGCTGCAAAACCTGCTGCTCGATAACAGCGCCGCAAGTACCGCAGGGTTTCTGAGCAAACGCTTCGGTGTTTCCGGCACCGATGCTAAGGTCTTGGAACAGCTGAGCAACGTCGAATTCTTCTGTCTGAAAACCGGCCTGACACCCGAAGAGGTGCAGGACATGTTGGCCATCGAAGGCGTGGACGACAACGCGGCCAAAGGCTTCACCAGCGTCAGATGTTCAAGCGCCTACCAGCCCTCGGGCACCAAGACAGTGGATGGCAGCGTCTATGGCGCGTCGTTCATCAACAACGGCATGGCCGCAGTGTCATTGGAAGACACATTCGCTGAGTCCGGCATCACGCTTGGCATCAAGGACGCCACGGCGGCGCACTTTGGCCGCATGAATCAGATCATCCACTTGCGCCACGCCCTGAAACTGTCTTTCGCCGAAACCGACCTGCTGGTGATGGCCGCGCTGCGAGCCGAAGGGCAAACCGAGGATTTTCACCTCACGGCCAACACCCTGCGTGCCATCGGCGTGTTCCGTTACCTCAATGAGGTGCATCAAGTCACCGCCGAACAGTTCGCAGCCCTGATCCACGAGGTCTCGCCCTACGCCGTTTCGGGCAAGGTGCCGCTGCTCGATCGTGTGCTCGATGGCCCCGGTGCGGGCGCGTTGGCGAAGACCGAAGCCGGGCTTGTCATTGACGACCGCGAGTTCGAACTGGCGGGCACCGCTGATGAACAGGGTAGAAGCCCGTCCAATACGATCATCGGTCATTTGAGCAGCGCCATGGGCACCACCGAGCGCCTCACTCGGCGCTATGTGGCTCAGGCCACCAAAGCACTGGGACAGGAAAAATCCAGCTTTTCACTGCCGCTGATCTCCGCGCTTTACCGCCTCAATCGCCTGCCGCGCTTGCTGGATCTGAGCGCGAATGAAGGCGCCGACCTGATCGCACTGGTGGCGCTCGACAACCCGCAGGTGCAGAGCATCGTCGCGGGCAAGGGGCGGATCAGCGACGACCCGGACCAGGCCGACACCCTCGACGTGCTGATTGCCCTCAGCAACGTCCGGCAATGGCTGAAACGCAACAACCTTTCCCCTTCCGCCGTCCTTGCTGTGCTGACTGTGCCTGAACAAACAAATGCTGACCTGCAGATGATTGAAAAAACGCGCGAGAACCTGCGTGAGGACAAGCCGTTCGACGTGGCAGGCGCCTGCCTGACTGAAGACCAGATCGAGAACGTGCTGCCAGCCGGCGACGCCCCTGCAACGGGCACCTGGCTGGCGTTGCTCAAGGACTACGTGTCGGAGCAGGGGCTTATCAACGCCGACCTGCCTGCGGAGGGCGATATCACCACAGCGTTGAAAACGCTGCTGGCAGACAAGCTAGAAGCCGCCAATGCAGACACAGACACAATCGCGCAAAGCCTTGCATCAGCCCTCACCAACGCCCGAATCGCACAGGAAGACCTGACCAAAGGGATTTTCGGCAAAGCATTCGGCGAGCTGCTGGGCAATGCCGCGACAGCCTCAGCTTATGCCCTGCCGCTACTGAAATGGATCGGCAAACGTCCTGATGATTTGCTCGCGGATTATCAGGCGTCTGGCGCTGTCAACACGCAGACCTTTGAATTGTGGAGAGACATGACGCGCTATGCGCTCGCGATTCGGCTGACGGGGTTGAGCCCTGCGGGGCTTGAAGCGCTGATCAGCCATCCGCAGCGATTTGCCCTCGAAGAAAACACCCGACCCAAATCGGATATAAATACAGAAAATACCAGTCCCGCAACTACACTGTCCATCGACCTGATGTACCAGTTGATGCGCTATCGCGACTGGGTCGGTATATGCCGTGAAAATAAATTTGAAGAAGATAAGGCACTCACCTACCTGACCGGATTGCGTCCCAGCCAAAAAACCGAAGACGCGGACGCGGCGGCCGCACAACTCGGCCGGTTGATCGGCTGGAGCACCAGCGAAACGTTACTTGCAACGCCCTACGTCACTCAAACAATCCGTATTAAAAAGCCGACAGAAAAAGGCTCTTTGGAAGACTTCATGGAGTTGCTGGACTCCGACGAACGCCACTATCACAACTATTGTGATAAAAACGTGGATATGAAAGGCCTCGGCGTCCTCATTTATAAATTCAACAAATCCAGCACCAGTTATCCGAACGCCAACAGTGCTTATACTAAGTTTGTAAAATTCCTCAAAGACAATCCCGGCCCGCTCAAAGTTGAAGCCAAGGACTACCTGCCCGAGACCCAGCCGGCAACATGGAAACTTCTGACTACTAACTGCAGAGCCAATCAGCCACTACTGGAGCTGCAGAAGTACGAGGCAACCGAAGAAGTGGCTGAACAGATCCTCGACGCTTATTCAACCGTAACCGATGTGGACTTTGCACTGCGGCTACAGAGCCTGAGCAAATGTACAAGCCTCTCATGCCAGTCTTTGCTCGACTTCGCCTGGTTGAACGAAGAGTCCAGCCTTTCGGAATTCCAGACTGTCGCTCAGGTGCTGGTGGGGGCTTGCTCGGACGAAGCACGTGAGGCAATCGAACCTGATCTAAACGCTAAATGGCGCGACGCACTGGCCGATTACCTGCTCGGTTATTGGGCGCCGGCGGATACGAGTCGCCAGGCTGAACTGAAAACGGTCGACGATCTTTCCAGTTACTTCCTGACCGATATCGGCCCTACGTGGGAGGCGATGCAAACAACGCCCATCACTCAGGCCATCTCCAGCCTGCAGCATTATTTGTTCCGCCTGTTCTCACACCTTGAACCCGGCTACGAAGCAGCAAAAATGCCCGAGCACGCCAACAGCGCCTGGGAGCAATACCTGAGCCAATACGGCAGTTGGAAAGTCTGGAAAGCGCAGTTCAACCACCCGGAAAACCTCATCTACTACGCCAACCGCCCCAAAAAGAGCAAAGCGTTTGAAGAGCTTGAGGTTGAAGTCAATCAGGGCAAACTGGACACCGACATTCTGCAGGCCGCGATTTGTAATTACCTGACCAAGTTTGAAAGGCTCAGCAACCTGCAAATCGTCAGCGGTTATCTGGATGGCCGCGACCCCAAGAACGATACCTATTACCTGGTAGGTAAAACCAACTCAACCCCGACCGAATATTACTGGCGTTCGGTGGATATGGGGTTGCGCGATGACCAGCAGCGGCTGAGCCCTCTGGCGTGGAGCGAGTGGCAGAAGATTGGATTGACAACCACCGGAAAGATCGTGCAGAACCGCCATGAAGCCCACGACTATGATGCTGTTCGTCTCGTGGTGATCTCAGGTCGTCTTTATGTCTTTTGGGTCGAGCGGGGTACCACCGGCCTCCCCAGTACCGAGCCCAGCATAAAAGACCCCACGCCCTACAAAAAGATATCGGTTCATTACGCTTATCTACAGAGCGATGGCTTCTGGAGTACAGCGAATGAACTGATGGCACTGGACGGTTATAAGGACGGGAAGTTGCCGACAAACAATTCAAAACCCGTTAAAGATAAAGACAATAACTTTTTGAAAACCGAAGCATGGATTCCAGGCCTTATTGTATTCGTGAACACGGAGGGCGATCGGGAACACGATCCGTGGCTAACGACGATACTTTACGATTCCAATCTTAAGCCCGACGACGCTCATGTATTCGAACAAGATTACTATATCGAAATGCGCGACTTGCTCCTGATCGAGAAAAAATCATTCTCCGCTACTGAGGTCGGAACATTTTTCGATTTAAATCATCGTTCCTATAAGGATGTTCGAAGCGTTCAGCACGTCCATCAAGGAACAGCCCCTGTGGCCAGCAAGGAAATTCGGAACACGAATAAATTGGAGCACATATTCCCGGGCGCTAGGGAGGGATTCCAAGGCGGTCTAGCCACCTCTCTTAAGGCAACAGCATTGGACAATGTACGTAAACTAGTACACCTAGAATTAAGCCTTGGACCTATGTCCACCGCGAACGACGAGCCAAAAATATCGCTGAGAAATCCTCGCGCTGAGTGCACTGCGGCAATTGCAACAATAAATGGCATCACGACCACGCAGAACTTTGCAGGCCGTATCACAACTTTAGAAAATGGAAAGTACACATTCAAAGCCGACTACAGAGGCGCTGGTATCTATAAATTCACGTTCATGGTTTGGGTACAGATCGGCTTAGCGGCCAATCACTTACGACATCGAGCTTATTATACGACCTGGACGATAGACCACGAAGTCAAAATTTCACTGGGAGACGTTAACGAAACATGGAATATTCTTATAAAACGAAACAGCGAGCAGGCACACTACTTGGACTTAACTTCAGTAGAGGATGACGATCCAAAGTTCCCATCAAATAGCGTCCGCCTGAACACTCTCTTTGGCAAACAACTCGTCGCCCGGGCGAGCCAGAGTACCAAACAGGCCCTCGACTGGGACGCGCAGTTAATCAAGGAACCTACCATTGACGATGCCCACCCAAACCCGAAAGTGGACTTTCACGGCGCCAACGGTCTGTATTTCCGCGAGTTGTTCCTGCATCTGCCTGATCTGATTGCCACGCGCCTCACCGAACAGCAGCAATTCGAAGACGCCGAGGGGTGGTATCTGCGATTCCTGTTTGACCTTTATCGAGCCACGAGTGAAGACGACGGGCGTCCTGCCTACTGGAATACTCGCCCACTGGCGGAGGTCGGGACCGGCAAGTCGGAACTGAGCAAGGCCGTCGACCCCACCGCCCGTGCGTTCATACTTTCGCGCTTCTATCGGCAATCGGTATTTTTGGGCCTCGTGGAAAACTGGCAGCTGCAGGGTGATCACTATTACCGGCAGCTCACATTAAGCAGCCTTAATCATGCATGGTTGTGCTATCAGCAAGCGCTGAAACTGATCGGGCCGCTGCCAGAACGTACGGCCGTGTCGCGCTGGACACCCGTGGCGTTGTCCGACGTCAATGAGGAAAGCTTTCGCACTCCCATCAATCAACGGGTGATCGAAGCGCGGCAGACCCTCGAACGTCGTCTGTATAACCTGCGCCACGGACTGACGCTGGACGGCAAGGCGTTGCCCGACATCGGCTGGGGCGCCGAGGGGGGTGATCCTTTCGAATCTGCCAGGGGCGGCCTGAGTATTCTTCCGAACACATACAACAGTGACCGGGTTGTCATCCCGGCCTATCGCTTTCGTGAACTGCTGCCCGCTGCTCGGTCGGCTGTCCAGCAGTTGCTGGACTTTGGGCGCCATTACATGAAGCTGATGGAAGATGAGTTCAATACCTCGCTTTCCGTTTTGCTGAAATCGCAAGAGATCAGAATTTCCGATTTCACTTTGCGTCTTCAAAAAGAAGACATGAACGCTGTCATTGCCAAGAAACGCGGTCTGGACCTGAGCAGAGAAGCTGCAACGTACCGAAAAGATTTCTATGTGGGACTTCTGGAAAACGGACGTAATTCCCTTGAGGAAGCCGCCGCCGCACTCATGTGGACCGCAAGCTACTTGGATTTGGCAGCGGCGCCTCTTTCGGTGGCAGAAGGGATCACCAAATCAACGGTGCCAAGTATTTTCGGCTTCGCAATGGGGGGTAACGATGTGGCAGCCCCAACGCATGCGGCCAAAGAAATCATTGAATGCACGGCGACATCCATGAACTTCATAGCGGGCCAGCTGTTGCGAGAGTCGGATTACGAGCGCCGTGCGACAGGTTGGAACTTCGAGATGCGTCAGGCCGAGTGGGACATCAAACTCATCGATCAACAAATCGCCGAGACCAACAGCGAGTTGAACGCTGCCATTATCAGCTTGGAGGCGGCTCAACAAGAACGGATTAACCTGAACGAGGCCTATGTCGCCATGACCACCGGTTTTACCATCATTCCGATCTACAACTGGCTCGTGGCACGCCAGGAACTGATCTATGGCAAAGCCTACGACGCCGTTCTGTCCCTGTGCCTGAGCCTGGAAGCCGCCTGGCGCTACGAGATCGGCGATTACAAACGCCACGCTTTCATCAAGACCAGCGCGTGGAGTGATACCTATAAAGGGATGCTCGCCGGCGAGTCGCTGCTGGTCGATCTTCTGGAAATGGAAAACGCCTTTTTGCTGGCCAACGAACGTCGCCTGACCATCCGTAAAACGTTTAGCCTGAAAACGGTGATGACTGGTCGCCCCCTGGCGGACGCCCAAGGGTCAAACACCGACCCTTGGCTGAACGCGGTGCAGACCCTGTCTCGAGGCGAGCCGCTGTTGTTCGACTTCAAGGCTGCGGATTTCGACCGCAATTACCCCGGCCACTATTTGCGTCAGCTGCGCTACGTGACGGTGTCGTTTGTGATGGAGGACGGCGTCAGCGCCAGCGGTCTGTGCGCCATCCTCACCCAGACCGGTAGCACCACGTTGGTGGATGCCGACAAAGCAGGCGCCGATTACTTGTACAACCCCACCGAAACGCCGCCTGCGAGCATTAAACGCAACCTGCGAGCAAAACAGGCGATCGCGTTATCGTCTGCGACAGGCGAAGACGGCTTGGGCTACAACCCCGGCGAGTCGGTGCATGAATTGTCGTTGCACGACGGGCGCTACTTGCCATTCGAAGGCACGGGGGCAATCTCGCAGTGGGAGTTGAAGATCCCCGATGCCGAATTTGCCAGGACCTTGGTCAAGGCGTCGCCCGCCAAATCGAACATCAAGGACATTCAAATCAATCTGGTATACACCGCTCGCTCGGACGAGCGCCTGACGACGGACATCGAGAAAATCAGAAAGGCCGTAGCCGAAAGAACCACAACGGCTGCAACTCAATAGCTAGGTGTCAGGAAAGCGAGAAGCGACAGAGCGGTGGCGGGTCATGAACGCCATCGCTCTCTCTTTATCGGCCGCCATTAGGCCCGCCGAGCCATCCACTAAATCCAGGCCGTCCCGCCAACGTCTTCGCCCACGCGCGATAGAACAGCGATTGTCTTTGTCAGGCGCGGGTTGAAACATCATTTTGCACTTGCACCGAACCGGCTCAAGGGACAGCTATGGCGCGAAACAGGCCCCGGCTGTACTGCCTGCGGAAAAATCCGGTAACGCCAAGTCAAAGGAAGATCAGCGCCTATCGCTCTAGCCTTGCAGGCCTCATTTCCCGGCAAGGATGCTTCGATGCTGCTCTCTTCTCGCGCTGTCGCTGGTGTACTGGCTGTGCTCTGTTTCACGTTCGGTTTCAACTTCGCCCATGCCAACAACTGCCCGGACTGGTCGCCAGTCAAGGCCAGGAGCGAGATTCTGGCCCTGCAGGACCAGATCGCGGTCTGGGACGACAGCTATCACCGCCAGGGGATTTCATTGGTCGTCGATGAGCTGTACGACCAATCCGTGCAGCGGCTGTCGCAGCTTCGATCATGCTTTGTCGCCACGCCCTCTTCAGAACCCAGTCCCCTCAAAACAGCCGCCGGCAGCCATGCCCATCCCGTGCCGCATACCGGATTGATCAAGCTGCGGGACGAGCCAGCGGTGAGCGCCTGGCTGCGAGGCAAGGAAGATCTGTGGATTCAGCCGAAAGTAGATGGCGTCGCGGTGACCCTCGTCTACGACAACGGCGCGCTAGTGAAGGCGATCAGCCGGGGCGACGGGCTCAAGGGCCAGGATTGGACGGCTCACGCGCGGCTGATCGAAGCTATTCCTGCGCAGGTGCCGTGGCAGGAACCGCTGGTGCTCCAGGGCGAACTCTATTGGCGGCTCACGGACCATGTGCAGTCAAAATCCGGGAGCCTGAATGCGCGCAGCAAGGTCGCGGGGCTTCTGGCGCGCAACAGCATCAGTCAGGCCGAAGCTGCGCAGGTGGGCCTGTTCGTCTGGGACTGGCCAGACGGCCCCCAAGGCATGCGTCAGCGGCTGGCGGGGCTACGAGCGCTGGGGTTCGAGGACAGCCTGCGCTTCAGCGAGCCGTTCGAGACCATCATGCAGGCGAAGAAATGGCGCGAATACTGGTACACCCATCCGCTGCCCTTCGCCACCGACGGCGTGGTGATGAAGCAGGGCGAACGGCCGTCTGCGCAGCGCTGGCAGGCGAAGGCCCCTTATTGGCTGGCGGCGTGGAAATACCCGTTCGCTCAGGTGCTGGGCGAGGTGCGCAAAGTGCATTTCAATGTCGGTCGCAGCGGCAAGATCACGCCGGTACTGGACATCGAACCGGTACAGCTGGATGACCGAAAGGTGACGCGGGTCAGTGTCGGCTCGCTCAAACGCTGGCAGGCTATGGACATTCGCCCTGGCGATCAGGTCGGGATCAGCCTGGCGGGTTTGACCATTCCAAAGCTGGAAGGCGTGGTGAGCCGCAGCGTCGAACGAGTGGCCTTGAACGTCCCGAACGCAGCGGATTACCACCCACTCAGTTGCTGGCAACCGGTTCAAGGGTGCGAAGGCCAGTTTCGCGAGCGCCTGAAATGGCTGAGCGGCAAGAAGGGCCTGGCCATGAACGGCGTAGGACCTGGCACTTGGGACAAGTTGATCAAAGCGGGCGCCATCAACGGATTGCTCGACTGGATGCTCCTTGATCGTGCACAACTTGCGAACATTCCCGGGCTTGGTGAGCGAAGCAGCGCTAAACTGCTCGATAGTTTTCAAGGCGCGCGCGAACAAAACTTCGAAACCTGGCTCAAAGCCCTCGGTTTACCGCCCGTGGCGGACGCGAATCTCGGCGATTCCTGGGATGTTTTGTCGGCACGTAGCATTGACCAGTGGCGTGCCGAGCCCGGAATTGGCCCGGGTCGTGCGAAGCAGTTACAGGCCTTTTTCAATGACCCGCACGTGCAAGCGCTGAGCACGCAGTTGCGCGAGCAGGGTATTCAAGGTTTTTAGTCATTTTTTCTGCCCGGACGTGGGATCGACGAACGTCCAGGCTTGTGTATTGAAGGAGTATTCATGAAACGCATTTCATCACTGGCAATGGTTGTGGCCTGTGGGCTTCTGGCGGCCCCTGTTTTCGCGGCAGAACCGTTTTGCGAGGCCAAGCAGGCCGATATCCGCACCCAGATCGAACAGGCCAAGGCCGCTGGTAACAGCGAGCAGCAAGCAGGGCTGGAAAAAGCCCTGAGCGAAAACACCGCGCACTGCACCGACAAGGGCCTGCTTAAAGAGCAGGAAAGGAAAATGCTGGACGCCAAGCAGGAAGTCAGCAAGCGTCAGGCAGACCTGGACAAAGCCATGAAAAAGGGCGACCCGGACAAGATCGAAAAGCGCAAGAACAAGCTGGCTGAATCGCGCAAGGAGCTGCAGGACGAACTGCAGAAGCTGGAAAAACTGCACCCTGACGAAGATGACGAATAAAAGCATCCCCCAGCTTCAGGCCACAAGCTGCGAGCGCGGCGCACTGATCGGCTCAATTACGGCTTGAAGCCTGAAGCTGATGTTCAATGATCCCGAAACTCCTTGTGACACGCATCACAGGCATCTTCGACGTTATTCATTGGCGGGATCATGTTGGCAGGAGTCAGCTGCAGCGCTTTAGTGGCAACCACCAGTTCACCGGTCCGGGCCTCCAGCGCCTGGGCCAGCTCCTGAAAACGGGCCTGACGCTGCCAGACTGCATCCTTCGCACTGGTGTGCTCTGACTCTTTCACCGGTGGGAAATGTTTCCAGGGCTCGTGAGAGAGCGCATCGAGCTTCACCGCGCCTTCCGCGAATCTGGCCCCGTCGAACGGCAGGCGCCCGCGCAACATGCCGCCAGTGTCTTCGCTGGTCTTGAGCATCTGCTTGAAGATCGCCTTGCGCTGCCCCAGCGGCGAGTCCGGGTCGACACCTCCGCAGGCGCTCAAACTCAAGGCTGCGACCAACAACAGGCCCGTCAACGGCCACTTCCTCAACGCTACGCTCTTCGACTTCATGGCGGCTCGGCACTGGAAAACGGCGGACAGTATCTGCGCGCGCACTTAAAAAACCAAGATGGCTTGCGCTCAGACAGAGACGCCAAACAGCGCCACCACCAGCGCCAAACCGATGAACCACACCAGCGAGCGCAAGGCAGCCAGATCGGCCAGATAGAAGATGATGTACAGCAAGCGGCTGGTCACGAACAACACGGCCAGCACGTCGATGGTGACCAGCTGAGCGACCCCGGCGATGTGGGCGATGATCACGCCAGCGGCAAAGCCGGGGATCGCTTCAAAGCTGTTCTGCTGCGCGGCATGGGCGCGACGAGGCAAGCCTTCGAGCTGATCGAGGAAGTCCCGAGGGTTGTGGTTTTGCCGGGCACTGAACTTGCCGCTGCTGAACTTGGCAATCGAAGTACACACCAGCGGCAACAGAATCACGATCAACACGCACCAGAAGGCAACGGTCATTTACATCATCCTTTTCAAAATGTGAGCTTCATCAGAAGCATTCCCAGCAGAACCAAGCCACAGGCTAAGAGCCGTGGCTGGCCAAAAGGTTCTTTCAAGTAACGCATACCGAACAACACCACCAGCACCACGCTGACCTCCCGCAGCGCCGCGGCTTCCGCCACCGAGCCCAATTGCATCGCCCACAGCACCAGCGCATAGCTGGCCAGCACGCAAAAGCCCACGCTCAGCCCCAGCTTCCACTGCTTACGCCAGAACAGCGTGAACGCAGGGCGTTTGCTCACCATCGCCAGCAGCGGGAACGGCCAGGCGCTGATGAACGTCAGCCACACCAGATAATCCAGCGGCGCGACGCCTCGCTTGAGCGCCTGCCCGTCGATGAAGGTGTAACAGCCGATGCACAGGCCGATCATCCCGACCACCGGCAGCATCGACCAAGGCAAACGATCGCCACCCCCGCCTTGCCAGAGTAGACAGACCATCCCGCAGGGGATAAGCAAAATGCCGAGGATCTGCTGGGTCGTCAGGTGCTCTCCGGCAAAAATGAGCGTCAGCGCCAGCACCACCAGCGGCGAGAGGCCGCGCATTAACGGATACACGAGGCCAAGGTCACCCACTCGATAGGCCTTGATCAGCAGCACGCGATAAAGCAGTTCGAACAGCGCCGAGGCGATCAGCCACGGCCAGATGGACAGCGGCGGTGGCGACACGAAGGCCAACGCGAGAACGGCGAGCAGAAAGGCCACGACATCCATACTGGCGATGACCAGCAAGCGTTCGCCGCTGAATTTGATGAGGGTGTTCCAGGTGGCATGCAGCACCGCCGCAAGCAGGACCAACGTTGTCGCCAGCACACGCACTCCTTGGTCGTCCGGATTAGGGCTGCGGACGATTTTTCTTCCTGTCGACCAGGGCGCTGGTGACTGCCAAAGCCCCGTGGACGCTGAGGATAAAGGATTCGCGCCAGCGAGAGACACTGTGATGGGCGCTTGATTTCGATGTTTTTCGCTGCTGCCAGCGACCGACCGATTGGCTAAGATGCCAGCCATCCCAGCCAAGACTGGCTGTACCGCAATACCCCAGGAGCTTGAATGTCCAGCGAAGAAGACACCACCGTCAGTGGTGCAGCGCCCATGATTCCCGATCAGCGCCGTGAGCTGATGCTGCGTCAGTTACGCAAACACCAAGTGCTCAGCGTGCATCAGTTGATGGAGATGTTCGACTGCTCGCACATGACCATCCGCCGCGACATCGCCCTGCTCGAACAGAGCGGTCGCGCGTATTCCGTGACCGGCGGGGTGCGTATCGCAAGCCAGGTGCACAGCGAACCCAGCCATCAATCGAAGGCCGTGGTCGAGTTGCCGCACAAACAGGCCATGGCGCGATTGGCGGCAGGCCTGCTGCACCCGGAGATGACGGTGTACCTCGACGCCGGCACCAGCACCCTGGAAATCGTGCCGCACATCGTCGCGCTGGCGGGCATGACCGTGGTCACCAATGACTTTGGCGTGGTCAACGCACTGGCCGATGCCACCCACGTCAACGTGATCCACACCGGCGGCCTGCTCGATCACCCAAACCGCTCTTGCGTTGGGGGCCTTGCTGCCGCGACCTTGCGACACCTGGCAACCGACGTTGCCTTCATGTCCACAAGCTCTTGGGATTTACAGCGGGGCACCACTACGCCATCGGCACTCAAGGTCGAAGTCAAACAGGCCGCCATGCAGGCGGCTTCGCGCAGTGTGCTGCTGACCACCAGCTCCAAATACGGCACGTTCGGCATGTACAAGGTCGCCGGTCTTGAGCAATTCGACGCGATCATCAGCGACGACGGGCTCGCCCAAGCGGCGGCTGACAGTATTCGGGCGCAGGGAGTGGAGTTGATGCTGGCGTCGGTGCAGAAGCGTTGAGGTCATGACCTTCCCTGCAACGGCGCAGCTTGCCCGCGGTGAGGTTGATAGCCACCATTGGCAAGCCGCGCTGCTACAGCGAAAGCGGCGAGTCATATGCTCTCTCGTCAATTAGCCGCCTGGATTACAATACCGGCAACCACTCATTCCTCATTGTTTGGTTGAATGTCCACATTATTATTTTTAAACGGTATGTTACTTAGTTTCAACTCTTTTTCCCACGGTACTTCGTCCAAGCTGTAAGTCGACTTTTCTCCATCGCTGAACTGACCACTTGAACCTTCTTTAAATCCCAAGCGAAAATCCACCTTCTCCTCCTCTTTTCTTTCACCGTTGCCCGTCACTGCAAAAGTGTTATCGCCCGAGCCTTTCAAGGTGTATTCCAGATATGAATAGGCGCCGGTATTGCCGCCGTGCCCCAACCGCACGACAAATACGGCGTCGGGTTTGTTCAACGGCGCGCGCGCGACAAGCGTGCCGGAAAACGTATAGTCGTACGGCCCTGCCGCGCTGACCACACCCTCGAAGCGAAGCTCTGGTTTGACATTAGCATTGAGATCCAACTTGATATCCGTCATAGCAATAATCTCCGTATTAAGCGGTACTCCAACTGCCGAGAAATTCGGTCAGTCCTTTCACTATCAACCCAACCTTCAAAACATCAAGTCGAGATATAATAAATCCTGACGGACGGCGTATTAACAGGCGCATTAATGAGAAGTCGCAATAAACCGCACTGTGCATATAGCGACTCATAAAGTACATATGCATCCTGGCCAGAAGATCCTCACTTAGGGAAATGTTTGCGATTTTGGTACTACGCCATCGGCGCTGAAGCTTGAGGTCAAACAGGCACGCGAAACTCTGTAGGAGACGCCGGAGGTCACGACGGCAGCGAATGCGGCGGGTCAGGTAAACGTATATAGGCTGGCCGACCGCCTTCGCGGCCGTCGTACCTCCGACTGCTCCTACACTGAATGCGCGGCGTACCCAGCTTGATCAAAAAACGATCAATGTTAACTTTTGTTAAATCGAGAAAACACTTCACATTATACGCTCACGGGTTCACTATCTTTAACAGATCATAACAAACACCGTTCGAGTGCCTGACGTAGCGATGATGGCGCTCAACCCGAGGAGAGCTTCATGAATAACAAGAACGTCGGCGTCATTGGACTGGGTGCCATGGGTTTGGGCATCGCACGCTCCCTGTTGCGCAGCGGTTTCACTGTTCATGCCTGTGATGTGCGCGCAGCCGTTACCGAGCAGTTTGCCAGCGAGGGCGGTGTTGCCTGTGACTCCCCGGCCACCATGGCCGCGGCCTGCGACGTGATCATCACCGTTGTCGTCAACGCAGAGCAGACCGAAACCGTGCTGTTCGGCGAGAACGGCGCCGTTGCCGCCCTCAAGCCAGGCAGTCTGGTGATCGGTTGCGCCACTGTCGCGCCCACCTTCGCCATCGAGCTGGGCCAGCGTCTGACCGAAAAAGGTCTGCTGTACCTCGATGCGCCGATCTCCGGCGGTGCTGCCAAGGCCGCTGCCGGTCAGATGACCATGATGACCAGCGGCCCTGCCGACGCCTACGCCAAAGCCGACGCCATCCTCAACGGCATGGCGGGCAAGGTCTATCGCCTGGGCGACGTTCACGGCCTGGGTTCGAAAGTCAAAATCATCAACCAGTTGCTGGCTGGCGTGCACATCGCTGCGAGCGCCGAAGCCATGGCCCTGGGCTTGCGTGAAGGAGTCGACGCCGACGCCCTGTATGAAGTGATCACCAACAGCGCCGGTAACTCGTGGATGTTCGAGAACCGCGTGCCGCACATTCTCAAGGCTGACTACACGCCGCTGTCGGCGGTGGACATCTTCGTCAAGGACCTGGGCTTGGTGCTGGATACCGCCCGCGCCAGCAAATTCCCGCTGCCGCTGTCGTCCACCGCACACCAGATGTTCATGCAGGCCTCGACCGCAGGCTTCGGTCGCGAAGACGACTCGGCCGTGATCAAGATCTTCCCGGGCATCACCCTGCCGGGCGCCAAAGCAGCCAACGACTGAGGATTCGCACATGAGCACTACCACTGCGCGCCCTCTGTTGGGCTGCATCGCCGACGATTTCACCGGCGCCACTGACCTGGCCAACATGTTGGTGCGCGGCGGCATGCGCACTGTGCAGAGCATCGGCATTCCGAGCGCCGACAGCCTGGCTGAACTGGACGCCGACGCCATCGTCATCGCCCTGAAATCCCGGACGACGCCCGCTGCCGAAGCCATCGAAGAATCCCTTCAGGCGTTGCAGTGGCTGCGTGATCGCGGCTGCGAGCAGATTTTCTTCAAGTACTGTTCGACCTTCGACTCGACCGCCAAAGGCAACATCGGCCAAGTCAGTGAAGCGCTGCTGCAGGCGCTGGGCAGCGACTTTACCCTGGCCTGTCCGGCCTTCCCGGAAAACGGCCGGACCCTTTTCCGTGGCCATCTGTTCGTGCAGGACCAACTGCTCAACGAATGCGGCATGCAGAACCACCCGCTGACGCCGATGACCGACGCCAATCTGGTGCGCGTGCTGCAATCGCAGACCGACAAGAAAGTCGGCCTGCTGCGCTACGACAGCATCGCCAAGGGCGTTGACGGCGTGCGTGCGCGCATCGCCGAACTGCGCGCCGATGGCGTGACCATGGCGATTGCCGACGCGTTGTCCGATGCCGATCTGTACACCCTGGGCGAAGCCTGTGCCGACCTGCCGCTGCTGACGGGCGGTTCGGGTCTGGCGCTGGGTTTGCCGGGCAACTTCCGCAAAGCGGGCAAGTTGCGCGACATCGACGCGGCTCAGCTGGAGCAAGTCGATGGCGGCGAAGTGGTCCTGGCCGGTAGTGCCTCTGTGGCCACCAACGGTCAGGTCGCGGCCTGGCTCGACGCCAAGCGCCCTGCCCTGCGTATCGATCCGCTGGCCCTGGCCGACGGCAAACCGGTGGTTGAAGAGGCGCTGGCTTTCGCACGCGATGCGGGCCAGACCGTGTTGATCTACGCCACCAGCAGCCCGGAAGAAGTCAAAGCCGTGCAGCAGAAACTGGGCGTCGAGCGCGCAGGCGCAATGGTTGAAGAGGCCCTTGGCAAGATCGCCAAAGGCCTGCTGGAATCGGGCGTGAAACGCTTTGTGGTCGCAGGCGGCGAGACCTCCGGCGCTGTGGTTCAGGCCTTGGGCGTGCGCCTGCTGAAAATCGGCGCACAGATCGATCCGGGCGTTCCGGCGACCATCAGCAGCGGCGATCAACCGCTGGCTTTGGCGCTGAAATCCGGCAATTTCGGCGGTCGCGACTTCTTCGACAAAGCCCTGAAGCAGTTGGCTGGTTCCGTAAAAGGAGCTGCGCAATGAGTGCCGAAAACAAACTGCGCGAAGAGATCTGCGACATCGGCCGATTGCTGTTCGGCCGTGGCTACACCGTGGGCAGCGCTGGCAACATCAGCGCTCGCCTGGACGATGGCTGGCTGATCACCCCGACCGACGCGTGCTTGGGTCGCCTCGATCCGGCCACTATCGCCAAGGTCAATCTGGCCGGTGAATGGGAGTCGGGGGACAAACCGTCCAAGACACTCATGCTGCATCGCGAAGTCTACGACCGTAATCCGGGCGTCGGCGGCGTTGTGCACACCCACTCCACGCATCTGGTGGCCCTGACCCTCGCGGGCGTCTGGCAGCCGGACGACATCCTGCCGCCCATCACGCCGTATCAGGTGATGAAGGTCGGGCACATTCCCCTGATTTCCTACGAGCGCCCCGGCTCGCCGAAAGTCGCCGAACAGGTGGCGAAACTGGCGAACAGCGTGCGCGGCGTAATGCTTGAACGGCTGGGCCCGGTGGTCTGGGAGAGCTCGGTAGCCAAGGCGGCCTACGCCCTGGAAGAGCTCGAAGAAACCGCGCGCCTGTGGCTGATGAGCAACCCCAAACCCGAGCCGCTGGACGCAGCGGCACTGGAAGATCTGCGCCAGACCTTTGGCGTGAAGTGGTAATCCCTGAAGCGCTTTGATCGCAGGCCGTTCTACGGCCTGCGACGACCCGCTTTTGTCGGAAACAATAACAACAGGACGCACACTCAACATGACCCCACTTTTTCTCATGATCATCGCCGGAGCCGGCATCGCGCTGTTGCTGCTTCTGGTCCTCAAATACAAGTTCCAGCCGTTCGTGGCCCTGATGCTGGTCAGCATCATCGTCGCGCTGGTCGCCGGTGTGAAACCGGGTGATCTGGTGGCGACCATCGAAGGCGGCATGGGCAAGACCCTGGGCCACATCGCGATCATCATCGCTTTGGGTGCCATGATCAGGCGCATCATCGAGCTCTCGGGCGGCGCCGAGGCGCTGGCCAAGACCCTGATCAACCGCTTTGGCAACAAGCGCACGCCGCTGGCGTTGACCGTAGCCGGTTTCATGGTCGGCATTCCGGTGTTCTTCGAAGTGGGCGTGATTATTCTCATGCCGCTGGCCTACGGCGTCGCTCGCGCGGCCCGCAAGCCGCTGCTGATCTTCGCCTTGCCGATGTGTGCCGCGCTGCTCTCTGTGCACGCCTTTCTGCCGCCGCATCCGGGTGCTGTTGCGGCTGCCGGTCAACTGGGCGCGGACCTGGGCCGTGTGCTGATGTTCGGTATTCCGATGGTCGCGGTGCTGTGCCTGATCGGTTACGTGATCGCCGGTCGCATGACCCGCAAGACCTACCCGATGACCGACGACATCCGTAGTGAAGTCTACGGTCCGCACATCACCAACGAAGACCTGGTGGCGTGGGCGAACAACGATTACTCCAACACCAAGGAAGCTACTCACACTCAGTCACTGGGCCTGGAAGAAAGCGCCAGCAGCCTGGCAGCAAAACTGCCAAAGGCTCCGGCACCGGGTGCGGGGATCATCGTTGCCCTGATTCTGCTGCCCATCATCCTGATCCTGCTGGGCACTCTGGCGACCACCCTGCTGCCGGTCGATTCGACGCTGCGCAGTGTGCTGACCGTGCTCGGTGCGCCACTGGTTGCACTGCTGATCGACACCCTGCTGTGCGCCTGGATTCTGGGTTCGCGCCGTGGCTGGAGCCGCGGTCAGGTCTCTGACGTGATCGGTTCGGCACTGCCGGGCGTGGCGATGGTGATTCTGATTGCCGGTGCTGGCGGCGTGTTCGGCAAGGTGCTGGTCGATACCGGTATCGGTGCGGTCGTCTCCGAAGCGTTGCGCAACACCGGTCTGCCGGTTCTGGCGCTGGGCTTCATCCTGACCCTGCTGTTGCGCGCCGTTCAAGGCTCGACCACAGTGGCGCTGGTGACCACTGCCGGTATTCTCAGCCCGCTGATCGCGACCCTGAACCTCTCCGCCAACCACATGGCCCTGCTGTGCCTGGCCATGGGCGGTGGCGGTCTGGCGATGTCGCACATCAATGACGCCGGTTACTGGATGTTCACCAAGCTGGCTGGCCTGAACGTCGGTGACGGCCTGCGCACCTGGACATTCCTGGTGACCGTTCTGGGCACATTGGGCTTCCTGATGACCCTGCTGATCTGGCCTTTCGTTTAAGCCTTTCTGGAGACAAACATGCCTCGTTTCGCTGCCAATCTCAGCATGCTGTATCCGCAACACGAATTCCTCGATCGATTCGCTGCCGCGGCGGCAGACGGTTTCGAGGCCGTTGAGTACCTGTTCCCGTACGATTTCACAGCGGCCGACATCAAGCAGCGTCTGGTCGACAACAACCTGACGCAGGCGCTATTCAACGCCCCGCCCGGTGACTGGGCCCAGGGCGAACGCGGGATTGCCTCGCTGCCGGGCCGCGAAAACGATTTCCGCAGCGGCATTCAGAAGGCGCTGGAATACGCAGCGGTGCTGGGCAACGATCGCATCCACGTAATGGCGGGTCTGTTGCCAAGCGAAGACTTGCGCCAGAAGCACCACGCGGTCTACATCGAAAACCTGCGCTATGCGGCGCAGGAAGCGGCCAAGGCAGGCGTCACGATCTTGATCGAGCCGATCAATACCCGCGACATGCCGGGCTTCTTCCTGAATCGTCAGGATCAGGGTCAGGCGGTGTGCAAGGAAGTGGGCGCTGACAACATCAAGGTGCAGTTTGACTTCTATCACTGCCAGATCGTCGAAGGCGATGTGATCAGCAAACTGCGTCGCGACTTTGCAGGAGTCGGCCACATCCAGATCGCAGGCGTGCCGGACCGTCACGAACCGAATCTGGGCGAAGTGAATTATGCGTGGCTGTTCGAAGAGATCGACCGTCTGGGCTATACCGGCTGGGTCGGTTGCGAATATCGCCCGAAAGGCGATACCAGCGAAGGTTTGCAGTGGTTGCGGGACTGGAAGGCGACCAACCCGGCTTGAGCAACGCCCGAAATATGATGTGAAGACTCCTGTGGGACCTTCTGGAGCTGTGCGACAGTGGCGAAGGCGGTGTGTCAGGTATATCGCCTTCGCGAAGGCGCCCGAAATATGATGTGAAGACTCCGGTGGGAGCTACTGGAGCTGTGCGACAGTAGCGAAGGCGGTGTGTCAGGTATATCGCCTTCGCGGCTGTCGTAACCTCCAGCTGCTCCTACAGGGTTTGTGCAAGGCGCGAGAGTTACTCGTTGATCACGTCTTCCTTGAACTGGTCCTTCACATACGTGATCTCGGTCTTGCCGTGCGGTGCTGGCAGGCCATCTTCTCCCAGGTTCACGAACACCATCTTCTCGACCGTCAGAATGCTCTTGCGGGTGATCTTGTTGCGCACCTGGCAGGTCAGGGTGATCGAGGTCCGGCCGAATTCGGTCGCCGTGATGCCCAGCTCGATGATGTCGCCCTGGCGCGACGCGCTGACGAAGTTGATCTCGGAAATGTACTTGGTCACCACCCGCTGATTGCCCAGCTGAACGATGGCGTAGATCGCCGCTTCTTCGTCGATCCAGCGCAGTAGGCTGCCACCGAACAGCGTGCCGTTCGGGTTGAGGTCTTCGGGCTTTACCCATTTGCGAGTGTGGAAATTCATAAGGGGGCTCCTGGGCGTTTGGCAGATCGTGGCGTTTGTGCCCCCAAGCTTCAAGCTTCGAGCCACAAGCTGCAAGTAAAAGCAGATCTGCCTTTCACTTGTAGCTTGCCGCTTGCCGCTTGCCGCTTGCAGCTTGCAGCTTGCGGCTCAAGCCTTATAATCGGCACCGCTTCAAAAAACGGTCATCACCGCTTGATACCGTTCTCCCGCCACCTGTCCGAGGGGCGCTGCAGCAGGTCAGACCTGTCAGGCTCGGATGGGGCGTTGTCTGTTCAAGGCTCATGCAGCCGGACAGGCCTTAAACGCACAACGGCGCCCATTCGCACACTACGAATGGAGACTCTTTATGAGTGCTGTACTGACGCCCAACGATTTCAACGACTACAAGGTCGCCGACATTTCCCTGGCTGCATGGGGCCGTCGCGAAACCATCATCGCTGAATCCGAGATGCCAGCCCTGATGGGCCTGCGTCGCAAATACGCTGGCGAGCAACCGCTCAAGGGCGCGAAAATTCTCGGCTGCATCCACATGACCATTCAGACTGCCGTGCTGATCGAAACCCTGGTTGCCCTGGGTGCCGAAGTACGCTGGTCGTCCTGCAACATTTTCTCGACTCAGGACCAGGCCGCTGCCGCCATCGCCGCTGCCGGCATCCCTGTTTTCGCCTGGAAAGGCGAGACCGAGCAAGAGTACGAGTGGTGCCTGGAGCAGACCATCCTCAAGGACGGTCAGCCATGGGACGCCAACATGATCCTCGACGACGGCGGCGACCTGACCGAGCTGCTGCACAAGAAATACCCGGCGATGCTGGAAAAAATCCACGGCGTCACCGAAGAAACCACCACAGGCGTTCATCGCCTGCTGGACATGCTGGCCAAGGGCGAACTGAAGATCCCTGCGATCAACGTCAACGACTCGGTCACCAAGAGCAAGAACGACAACAAGTACGGCTGCCGTCACAGCCTGAACGACGCCATCAAGCGCGGCACCGACCACCTGCTGTCCGGCAAGCAAGCGCTGGTCATCGGCTACGGTGACGTGGGCAAGGGCTCGGCTCAGTCGCTGCGTCAGGAAGGCATGATCGTCAAGGTCACTGAAGTCGACCCGATCTGCGCCATGCAAGCGTGCATGGACGGCTTCGAAGTGGTTTCGCCGTTCATCAACGGTGAGAACGACGGCACCGAGGCGAGCATCGACAAGGCCCTGCTGGGCAAGATCGACCTGATCGTGACCACCACTGGCAACGTCAACGTCTGCGACGCGAACATGCTCAAAGCACTGAAAAAACGCGCCGTGGTCTGCAACATCGGTCACTTCGACAACGAAATCGACACCGCTTTCATGCGCAAGAACTGGGCATGGGAAGAAGTGAAACCTCAGGTACACAAGATCCACCGTACCGGCGCTGGCGAGTTCGACCCGCAGAACGACGACTACCTGATCCTGCTGGCCGAAGGCCGTCTGGTGAACCTGGGCAACGCCACCGGTCACCCAAGCCGCATCATGGACGGTTCGTTCGCCAACCAGGTGCTGGCCCAGATCTTCCTGTTCGGCCAGAAGTACGCCGACCTGAGCCCTGCTCAGAAAGCCGAACGCCTGACCGTTGAAGTTCTGCCGAAGAAACTCGACGAAGAAGTGGCCCTGGAAATGGTACGCGGCTTCGGCGGCGTCGTGACCAAGCTGACCAAGACCCAGGCGGACTACATCGGCGTAACCGTCGAAGGCCCGTTCAAACCGCACGCTTATCGCTACTGATAAGCCTGCTGGAGGGCGTGCCCCGTTGTGTCGGGCACGCCACTTTTGCAAGAACGACCGCAGCTTTGTAGGAGCGCGCTTGCCCGCGATTGCAGTGTGTCAGACCAGAAAATGTTGCTGACACACCTCAATCGCGGGCAAGCGCGCTCCTACAGGGCACGCACAAGGCTTTTGAGCTTCCAAGGTTATGACTATGTCCCAAGACCGTCGCTACAGCTTCGAGTTCTTCCCGACCAAGACCGACGCTGGTCACGAAAAACTCCTCGCCACCGCTCGCACGCTGGCCGGCTACAACCCCGATTTCTTCTCCTGCACCTACGGCGCTGGCGGTTCGACCCGTGACCGCACGATCAACACCGTGCTGCAGCTGGAAAAAGAAGTAAACGTCCCGTCCGCGCCGCACCTGTCGTGCGTCGGCGACAGCAAGTCCGACCTGCGTGGTCTGCTGAGCCAGTACAAGGACGCGGGCATCAAGCGCATCGTTGCCCTGCGCGGCGACCTGCCATCCGGCATGGGCATGGCCAGCGGCGAGCTGCGCCACGCCAATGACCTGGTCGAATTCATTCGCGAAGAAACCGGCAGCCACTTCCACATCGAAGTTGCCGCGTACCCTGAGATGCACCCGCAGGCGCGCAACTTCGAAGACGATCTGAAGAACTTCGTGCGCAAGGCCAACGCCGGCGCGGACAGTGCGATCACCCAGTATTTCTTCAATGCCGACAGCTACTTCTACTTCGTCGAGCGGGTGCAGAAGATGGGCGTCAACATCCCGATCGTGCCGGGCATCATGCCGATCACCAACTACAGCAAGCTGGCGCGCTTCTCCGACGCCTGCGGTGCGGAAATCCCACGCTGGATTCGCAAGCAGCTGGAAGCCTACGGCGACGATTCGGCGAGCATTCAGGCGTTTGGCGAACAGGTCATCACAGATATGTGTGAGCAGTTGTTGCAAGGCGGAGCCCCGGGTTTGCACTTCTACACGCTCAATCAGGCTGAACCCAGTCTGTCTGTCTGGAATAACCTCAAGCTGCCCCGCTGAACGGTTGAATCTGTCTCGGACATCCCGGTCACTATAGGGTAATGTTCGCTCGGCAGGCTGATGTCAAATAGCCTGCCCAAGCCTTACCGAGACGGATATCCAAGCAGTTGACTTCAATCAGTACGATCACCCCCCGCCCCCAGCTGGTTTATCTGGTATTCGGCGCCGAAACCTACCACCAGGAAGCCGTGTTCAGCATCGCAAGCGCTCTCGCGCAGACCGATGCAGGCATCGAACGGCCTTTCGACATTCAGGTGTTCAGCGACAATCCCGAACCCTACCGCCATTTGCCCGTGCGCATTCGCCCGCTCGACGCCGAGATCCGCCACGAATGGGGCGGGCCGCACAACTACCACTTTCGCTGCAAGCACGTCGTCGCGCGCCAAGTACTGGAAGAGTCGGAAAAAGCGATCCTGATCGACACCGACACCTTCTTTCGCGCAAGCCCCATGACGCTGTTCGACCGGGTTCGCCCGGATACCCTGCTGTGTAACGCCTTCCGCCTGCGCTATGAGGATTGCAAGGACACGGTGCTTTACACCGCTTTGGCGGGCGTGCTGGCAGAACGGGGCCTGGCTGACGACAGCATGCGCCTGGTGAATTCGGGAGTCATTGGCCTGACCCGCAACAATGTCTCGGTGCTGGACACGTCGATCGCGCTGATGGATGAGTTCTTCCCGCTCACGCCCGGTGCCATCACGCTGGAAGAGTTTTGTCTGGGCGTCGCAGCGTATCGCTCGCTGGCGCTGGAGCAGTGCCCCGACCTGATCCATCACTATTGGAGCCGCAAGCAGCTGTTCCGCGCCAAGGTGCGCGCGTGGTTGCACAAGCACGGGCATGATCCGATCAGTGCCGAAGCACTGGCCGACACCCGCAATGTCTCGCCACACTTGCCACGCCCCTCCACCTGGCAGCGGCTGGTGTACAAGAGCGCGACGTTGGCGGTGCCACGACCTCAACGTCAGTTCGTGCGCGAAGTGCTCTACGGCTGCTGCAATCACCCCAACGAGTTTGATCGTGCGTGTTCGGCCGTCTGGTGGGAAAAGGCATTCGATAATGCCCAACAGCGCATGAAGCAGCCGATAGCCCCCGACCAGCTGCATGAATGGCTGGAGCATTGGGCCGTGCGCGGGCTTCTGGGTCGTCAACGCGTGGCGATCTATCAGCATCTGATCCAGAAGCAGACCTCGCAATAACCCGCGGGCCAGAGCGGCAGGTTTCATGTTTCACATGGGCCTGCCCTCTTCTATTTGCCGAGCGCGCGTCGTACTCTCGCCCCATGCCGCTGACTTCC
The DNA here is from genome assembly GCF_059421985.1 of Pseudomonas sp. GW821-FHT02A11. Lineage (NCBI taxonomy): Bacteria > Pseudomonadati > Pseudomonadota > Gammaproteobacteria > Pseudomonadales > Pseudomonadaceae > Pseudomonas > Pseudomonas sp. GW821-FHT02A11. Next base: position 51,977 of record NZ_JBWKWB010000024.1, on the reverse strand, counting down.
CGCCTATTGCTTACCCTTGTACTCGCCTGCCTGAGTTTCAGCGCGCTGGGCGAACGGATACGCATCGTCACCGAGCCTTGGGCGCCTTACGCGATGGTCGACAACGGCCAGGCTTCAGGCCTTGACTACGACACCACGGCGATCGTCTTTCAGCGGCTTGGGATCGAGGTGCAGTGGCAGTTTCTGCCCTGGAAGCGCTGCCTGATGATGCTTCAGCAAGGCGAGGCCGATGGCGCGCTGGACATCTTCAAGATCAGCGAGCGCGACGCCCTGCTGCTCTACCCCAGCGAGCCACTCTCCGACGTCAACTGGGTGTTTTTTCAGGCCAATGCCCGGCCCCATTCATTCAATACCCTTGATGACCTCAAAGGCCTGACGGTCGGCATCTCGCCCGGCTACCTGTATTCGCCGGAATTCGACAGCTCGACATCGTTCATTCGCGAACCGGCTCCCAGTCATGAAGCCAATTTCGGCAAGCTGATTCGCGGACGCATCGACCTGCTGGTCGCGGATCGCAGACAAGGGCAGCAGATGCTCGATCAACTGGGCCTGCGCGATCAGGTCAGCCAGTTGCCGACGGTCTTGAGCACCCGTGAGCAATTTCTTGCATTACGCCGCAATGCCGGTATGGATTTACTGGTACAACGGTTCAGCGCCGAACTGAAACGCTTCAAGCGCGAACCGGCCTATGCGCAACTGGTTGCGCGCTACACCGGCGAAACCGTGGCGGGGACACTAGACGCCCAACCCTCGGCCAGCGCCGAAAAAACCGTTGAGCAGCACGAAAGCAGCGCATTGTGATTGCTCTGTTATACTCCGGCGTTCCCGCCAGGCTTACGCCCGGATGCTCGGTCTCCCAGAAGACTTCTCGATCACGTCAGTGGCGCATTTTCGTTCACGCGCCCATGCCACGAGTTGAACTTACAGACCCCGGGATCACGCGACTATTCGCGCTGCGCAGCTCACTCCTATTCGGGCCCATTGGCCCCAACTTAAGACAGGATTACTCATGTCCTTTGCTTCCCTCGGTCTCTCCGAGGCTTTAGTCAGCGCCATCGAGGCCGCTGGCTATACCCAGCCTACTCCGGTGCAACAGCGGGCCATTCCCGCCGTGTTGCAAGGCCGCGATCTGATGGTCGCCGCTCAGACAGGTACTGGTAAAACCGGTGGTTTCGCCCTCCCGATTCTGGAGCGGTTGTTCCCCAACGGTCACCCGGACAAATCCCAGCGTCACGGCCCGCGCCAACCACGCGTACTGGTCCTGACCCCCACACGTGAACTCGCCGCTCAAGTTCACGACAGCTTCAAGATCTACGCCAAGAACCTCAAGTTCGTCAGCGCCTGCATCTTCGGCGGCGTCGGCATGAACCCGCAGGTGCAAGCCATGGCCCGCGGCGTCGACGTGCTGGTAGCCTGCCCTGGCCGCCTGCTGGACCTGGCCGGTCAAGGCAGCGTCGATCTGTCTCACGTTGAAATTCTCGTCCTCGACGAAGCCGACCGCATGCTCGACATGGGCTTCGTTCACGACGTGAAAAAAGTCCTCGCACGCCTGCCTGCCAAGCGTCAGAACCTGTTGTTCTCGGCAACGTTCTCGGCCGACATCACGGCCTTGGCCGGCAAGCTGCTGCACGATCCGGAACGCATCGAAGTCACGCCGCCCAACACCACGGTCGAGCGTATCGAACAGCGCGTTTTCCGCCTGCCTGCCAACCACAAGCGTTCGCTGCTGGCGCACCTGATCACTCAGGGTGCGTGGGAGCAGGTGCTGGTGTTCACCCGCACCAAGCACGGCGCCAACCGTCTGGCTGAGTACCTGGACAAACACGGCCTGAGCGCTGTGGCCATCCACGGCAACAAGAGCCAGAACGCCCGCACCAAAGCCCTGGCCGACTTCAAGGCCGGTAGTGTGCGCATCATGGTCGCCACCGACATCGCCGCGCGCGGTCTGGACATCGACCAGCTGCCTCACGTGGTCAACTTCGAGCTGCCTAACGTCGACGAAGACTACGTGCACCGCATTGGCCGCACCGGTCGCGCGGGCCGTACCGGCGAGGCGATCTCGCTGGTCGCGCCCGACGAAGAGAAGCTGCTCAAAAGCATCGAGCGCATGACCAAGCAGAAGATCGCAGACGGCGATCTGATGGGCTTCGACATCAACGCAGTCGAAGCCGAGAAGCCGGAGGTGCGCGAGCGTCCGGACGTGCGCAACCCGCGCAACGCCCGTGGCCCGCGTGGCGATGGGCCCAAAGGCGGCGGCGGTGGTCGCAAGGACAAAGGCAAAGACAAGGGCAAGGAAAAAGAAAAGCCGGCAGCTGCAGCAGCCACCGGTAGCGGCGACCGCCCTGCAAGCAATCAGCAACGTCGGCAGAAGCCTCGCCAGGGCACGCCGTCCAGCGAGTCCCGTCAGGCGCAACCGTCTGCGCCACGCGCCGACCGCGATCCGGAGGAGTTCCTGGATGACGAAGTCGACAACTTCGGTAACCGCGCCGATTACGTGAGCCCTTATCAGGGCAAGAACCAGCAGGGTCGCAACCGTCGCCCTGGTGCCCCTGCCACAGGCGCCGCTCCGGCTCCTCGCGGCCAGGCGCCGGGCCGCAGCGGCCCACGCGGTGGCTCGGGGAGCGGCACCAGCAATGGCGCAAGCGCTCCGGCCAAACGCAGCGGCCCACGCAACGGTTCCGGCCGTGATGGTCAGGCCCGTCGTGAAGACCAGCCCCGCAATCGCCGCCCGGCCCGCGACGAGCAGCCAGCGCGCCAGGAGCCAGCGGTTCGCGGTCCTCGTGACGGTCAGCCAGGACCGAAGATCATGCACAAGGAATCCAAGACCGACCGTTTCCCTTCCCCCGAGCTGCTCGATCAGCTGCCCAGCCGCCCACGCGGTGAAAAACCGGCCCTGCTGACCCGCAATCGCGAAGGCTAAGCTGCGTTAAAACAAAAACGCCCCGACTGGTTCGGGGCTTTTTATTGATGATGAGTTAAATAAAATTCCCTTTTTAGATAATAGGCACTTCCAGCAGACCAGAGGAGCAAGCAATTCCCTAACCCGAGTAAGTAGCAATGTAATTGCAGAGCCACCACTACAAATTCCCTACAGCGGTTTTGTGGCTAGCGATATGAGCCCAATAATTTAATCTCCTGGTTTACACCAGAATTTTAGTTTCTCAACAACGCGTTCGATATCGTCCATATCATCGTCACCTAGCCCGTCATCAAAAGGCTCGGAAAGAATTCTTCTGATTTTATTTAGCCGATCATTTATCCGGTTCTGATCTATGAACCGTGTGGTCTCTAGCGCATAATCGATATCTGTTTCAGGCGTCACTTGCCTATCTGGATGTACATAGTAGTAATTTGCGATATCTCTGAGTGAAATCAGGATATATTCGACCTCACAAAGAACTTCGATAACATCTTGGCCTTTGAAAGTGACTTGCTCGTTTTCTTTTTTCATCTCACTTACTAACGGTGAAGGTTGGATTTTTCAGAACCAGATCACCTTTAACGGCGAGTTCGTCTAAATGGTACTTAGAATTTATCAACCACGGCATGCGCTCCTCAAAATCACCAGTGTCAACGTATTGTTAGGAGTGCCGTTTGCAGGAGGGCCGCTTCATATATACGAGGATATCCATATCGTCTTTATGTCATGGAAGAGTTTCTTCGAACAAATCAATCGCCCAAGATAAAGCGCTGCTGAAAATCGTTATAGTCTGCAGATCCTCCAATGTCATGGAGGACAGGTAGTGCGCAGCTTCTTGGCCTGTGCATTGAAATATGTAGCTCTTCTTTTTTTTGAGATTTTCTCTTCTGTATATTGAGGCATAAAATAAACCTTCGGCTCTTCGAGAATAAATTCCTCGAACCATAGCCCTTCCAGTTTTTCAACATGCTTATCGTTATGGTATGAGCCCGACAGCGGACGCCATGTATTGAACCAAAAATATCTCTTCGTATTTAAGCCGTTTTCCTCCGCGTCGAACCTCGGTCTCCGATCAATTCTGTGCCTTATAAACTTATAGATATAGCATTTCAAAATCCTGAAGCCCGTTTCGTCATCAATTAATTTCCCTGGGTAGGAAGTCATTACGAACATCCTCTATTAAACATCTCACTCAGAAAACTAAAGGTCGGGAGTCTACGAATCGTTAATCGCCAGGCCGCTCCCAGTACTTGAGCAATTCCAGCTCCCGCTCAATATCGTCCATTTCATCGCCGCCCAACGTGCTATCAAACTTTTCCGAAACTATGCGTCTTACCTTGGCAAGGCGAGTGGTTATCAAATTCTGATCAATAAACCGCGTTGTCTCGAGGGCATAATCCATCTTTTTTTGCTCTTCTGATTGCATACATTCATTATTGTGGTAAAAGTGCTCAGCGATCTTATTCAGAGAGATTAAGATATATGCCATTTCTTTTATAACTAAAATACCTTCCGAACCGGAAAGCTCAATCACCTCATTTTCTTCAAGCATGCTGTTACCTTTTAATGAGTTTCGGGTCGCCTAGTTTTGGCCCGCTGCATCGTCAGCGTTAGTCACCAGGTTGCTCCCAGTACTTGATCATTTCCAACTCTCGCTCTATATCATCCATTCCATCACTACCCACTGTACCATCGAATTTCTGCGATACTATTCGCTTTATCTTCGCGAGACGCTGTGATATTTGCTGTTGATCTATAAAGCGGGTTGTCTCTAACGCATAATCAATAGCCTTTTGCTCCGGAGATTTTATATACTCGCCATGATAGTAGTGCTCAGCTATTTTGTTCAGGGAAATCAATATGTACTCCACCTCCCTGATAATTAAAAGAGCCTCCCCACCGGAAAGCTCAATCATTTCGTTTTTTTCAAACACGCTACTTCCTCTTTATAAACTCGGGGTTACTGAGTTGCAAATCCCCTTTTACCGTAAGTTCCAGCCTGTGATATCTAGGATTCATCACCCATTCGAGCAGCTCTTCGGGCGCGTCAGTTTCCACATAATCCCTACCCTTATTCTTCGAAATTTGGTACTTTTCTCTCACCGCGACGTCGCTGAGAGGCTTCTTGCTAGCGGGTTCAAGATACACTTTATTATTATCATTTGCCTTTATATACCCGCTCTCCTCAATTCCCCTTAAACCTTTTCTACTTGTGTAATGCCGCACCCGAACACAAGCCCACCCCCACGGATCCACCCACCCAATCGGATTCGGCGCGTACTGATATAAATTCAGCCCGCCCGCCAAGCCAATGGGATCAGGGGTCGTGAACCTTCCGACATCCGGGTCGTAGTACCTGAAGGTGTTGTAGTGCAGTCCGGTCTCGCGATCAAGGTATTGGCCCTGGAAGCGAAGGTTCTGGTTTTCGACGAAGTAGGGTTCGCGGGTTTCTTCGGTGGTGTTGCCCCAGACTTGGTAGCGGGCCTGCCAGACCAGGTGACCATCAGGTTCGGTGAGTTGTTCGGGCAGGCCGTTGAGGTCGTTGTGGTAGTAGCGGATTTTCTGGTGTTCGCCTCGGCCATCGACGCGGGCCATGGGTTCGTGGCTGTCGTGTACGTAAAGGTAAAGGCTGGAAAACCCGTTCTGCTCTTCCTGCAGCAAGCGCAGGCCATCCCAGATGAATCGGGTTTCACAGAGAACACGGCCATCGGGGTGATGCAGGGTTTTGCGGGTGCGACGACCGAGGGGGTCGTAGGTCAGGCGCACGACGTGGCGGTCAGGGTTCTGGACTTCGATGAGTCGGCTATCGGCGTCGTAAACAAACCGCTGCAGACCGCGGCGGTTGCTGTGTTTCTCGATCAGGCGGCCAAACGGGTCGTACAGGTAGCGGTTGTCCCTGTAGCTCAGGAGCCTGTTATGGCTGACTCGATCGCCCTGGCCCTGCAAACCATCCATGAGGTTGGCGGCGGGGTCGTAGGCGAACTGCTCCGACACCCCGCTCAGGCTGTCTTGAGACGCCATGATCCGGTTGCTGGAGTCATAGGCCATCAAACTTCGGGATTGCCCATGGAAACCACGATCAATGCGCCCGGTCAGATTGTCCGCGAGGTCATACTCGTAGGTTTTTTCATCTTCGGCTGGCAAGTGACCGGGACGGTTGTCCCGCCGACGGCTGCGCGAGCACAAACGACCACTTCGATCATAGGCATTGCGCGTGCGAATCTGCCCTTGGGTCCGCAGCACTTCACAATGCAGCCGATCACGCTCGACGTCGCAAATGACCAGACCGTCGAGATTGATCTGGTGCAGGTGACCGCTGCCATAGAGCACCCGATTGATCCAACGCCCGTCAGGAGTTTGGGTCTGGATCAGGTTGCCCAGTTCGTCATAACGGTGGTGAATCGCGCCCAAGGCCGTCGTTTCGCCGAGCATCCGGCCAAGGGCGTCATAGTCGAAGCAGACGCTGGTTTGCTCGCCATCGTGGGACGTGAACGTGGTCTCAACCAGGTTATCAAGAGCGTCGTAACTGTATGCCGTACGCCCGTCTTCGGTCAGTTTTGCAATCAGGCGCCCAACAACATCTCGCTCGAAGCGGTGCACGATTGCATCCGGCTCCGACAGCTGAGTTGTACTGATCACATCACCGAGCGCGTCGTACGCGTAGCACTGTTGGCTCCCGTCCAGACTCTGGTGGGCCGAAAGCTGATCCCCCGCGTCCCAGGCGAACCGATAGCGCTCTCCGTTTTCGTTGGTCAGTGTCTCCAGCCGGCCATAGGGGTCGTAGCGAAACTCAACCGCTCGTTCATGAGGGTCCAAGCGTCGATGAACACGCCCCCGCAGGTCGTACTGATATCGCGTGACATCTCCGGCGGGATTGATGTAGCCGATCAGCAAGCCACTGTCGTCACGCTGGAACCGCTCGATGCGCCCAGCGGGGTCTTCACGCTGTTGCAAGCGGCCTTGAGCGTCGGACTCATAGCGCGTCCGCTCGCCAAGAGCGTTTGTGCGCTGATCCAGAAATCCGCGCCGGTCATAGCGAAACTCGGTCTTGTAGCCCGAACAGTCGACGTAATCCGTCAGCTGCCCGAACTCATTCCAGCGCAATGTTTTGCTTTTACCGCTGGCGTCGATGACTTCGACAATGCGGCCCCGCTCGTCGAACCGGTAGCGGGTAACCTGGCCCAGCGGATCGACGTCGTGGGTGCGATTGCCCCGCGCGTCGTAGCGGTAGCGCCATTGATTGCCCGCCGCATCGATTTCCACTTTGGGCAACGACCAATGCTCCAGCCAGTGCGTTGATTCGATGCGGCCAAGGGGGTCTTCAGTCGTCGCAAGGTTGCCTGCTTCGTCGTAATCAAAGCGCCAGCGCCCCTGACCAGGATCGATAGCACCGAGCAATTGGCGCTCATCGTTCCAGGAAAACTGCCACGTCCGGTCAAGGTTGTCGGTGTATTCAGTGATCTGATGCTGGCTGTTCCAGCAGCGAGTGCTGCGACGGTCAAGGCTGTCGGTGATGATCGTCTTGCCGGCGCTCAGGTCATACGCGAACCGATAGTCGTCTCCCTCATCAGTCCAGTGATGAACGACCCGCCACTCGCGATCCTCGATCAGCGCCCATTCATAGAAACAACGCAGCCCCGTGGGCAGCTGGTGCTCGACCATTCGGCGATTAGAGTCGTATGAGAAGCGTCGCTGAACCTTGCCCAGCGCATCTCGTACTTCGCTCAGATCGCCGCAGGTGTCGTAGGCATAACTGCCCAATACGGTGTGTGATCCGCTGTCGAACACACGCTCGATACGCTCTACCCGTGTTGGCCATCGCGCCGAATACGCCAGGTTCACGCGAACGACGTCTAGCGTGTCATGCACATGAACGAGGCGCCCGTGCGCGTCGTACACCAGATGAATGCGGTTGTCGTTGCGGTCGCCCAGCTGACTCAGGCGTAACCGGAATGGATCAACCAGATTCGGCTCGAACAGCCGATAAACCCCATCCTCACTTTCGATCAATACCCGCCCATCTGCATGACGCTTGACCGCCAGCCCCTCACCGGCGCTGAACACCGCGTCGCCCAGGGCAAGCGTACCCATGTCGATCCGCCGCCCTTGTTCATCGATGTAGATCAGCCGATCATCACCTTGCGCCGAAGCTTCGATCTCGACACACACCTCAAACGCAACGCTCCAGCCCGCGCCAAACATTCCGTCACGTCGTTGATCACAGCTGCTGTAAAACCGTTGCCACTCGATCGGCAACATGCCCGGCAACACGAAATCCAGCTCTTCAGCGTTGCCGAGCACCTTGGCTCCCGTGGCCGCATGCACCGGATTTGGTGCTCCAGACACCGCTCGACCCAACGCGTCCGCCACCGCCCCGACCACATAACCCGCAGCGCCGCCCATCAATAGGCAGGGAAGATTGCTCATGAATTTCGAAGGGCGACCGCGCAGCATCATCAGCGCCGAAATGGCCAGCCCTATACCCGGCGTCTTGCCGCTGCGAATAGTCCGAACAATCGCCTTGCCGCCGCCGATGCGGACGTCGGGTGAAATCAGCCCGGATGAAACCACTGACGCATCGCAGGTGCTGCGATCCCCGCTGCGCACAGCGGGTTGGCCGTTGATGAACACGCTGCTCGACCCTTCGGCCAGATACTGGCCTGGCATGCCAGGGTGTTTGTCGCAGATGATCTGATCGTTCGGCAGCGACGATGCGCCGGGATCCGGCGTTGCTACGGTGGGGCGCCACAGCTCCGAGAAGAAGCCCTTCGCCATGTCGAGGAAGGTGCCTTCCGGGGCTGAGTCATCAGTCAGCTCAGAAGGCGCGCCCGAAATGGCACCAGCAGCGCGCGCTGCTGGTAAACCATTGATGAAGACGTTATGCGATCCGCTGGTGATGTGCGCGCAGACCGTTGGGGGGAACAGGTCGTTGGCCAGGCCCTCACAGAAGTCGCTGAGCGTGCTGTCGGCACCCGTAAGTTGGATTCCCACGGTGACAGCGGCGCCCACAACGGCGCCCAACATACAGGCGCCGAGCCCGCCCGTGGCGACAGTCAGTCCTGCTGAAGCGATGATCGCCGACGTAACCAAAGCACCGGCGGCCACTGTGGCGACCACCTCCAAGGCACCGCCAAATACATCGGCCATCACCGAACTGTGGGCTAGGGCATCGCCCTGACGAGCAGCCCAAAAGGCGTCAGACATTCCATGATCCGCGCTGAAAAAAGCGAAATCTAGAGACTGAATACGCCGCTGTCCGAGCGCTGAAACACAATAAATGAGGACTGCGAGAATTTCGGAAAGGGACTACACCAGAGAGTCTGCTAGTCCTATCCGACCAGTGGAAATTACTGACTTATTGACTGTTTACACGCGTGCCCTCTTGTAGCAGTCCTGCTTGCCGGCGGCAGCGATTTCGAAAGCGCCACCGCCGGCAAGCCGTGCTGCTACAGACAGGCGCGGACATCCGGATCAAAAAAAAACGCCGACCCCAAGGTCGGCGTTTTCGTTGTTGCAGCCTGTGTTACTTGGCTTTGACGCCTTCGAACGAGATGTCGAAGGTGACGGTGTCCGACTGTGGACCCAGGTCCATCATCTTGCCGAAATCAGAACGCTTGATGGTGGTGGTACCGTTGAAGCCCGCGCGGTAGCCGCCCCATGGATCCTTGCCTTCGCCGTTGAACACAGCCTTGATGACGATTGGCTTGGTGACGCCGTGCAGGGTCAGGTCGCCGGTCACGTCGGCAGTGTCTTTGCCGTCGGCGTTCTTGCCGGTGGACTTGACGCTGGTGGAAACGAACTTGGCGTCAGGGTAGGTCGCGACGTCCAGGAAGTCCTTGCTGCTGATGTGCTTGTTACGCTCGGCGTGGTTGGTGTCGACGCTGGCGGTCTTGATGTCGATGCTGATCTTGCTGTCTTCAGGCTTGGCAGCGTCGAAGCTGAAGGTACCGCTCCAGTCCTTGAACGTACCGGTGATGAAGCTGTAGCCCAAGTGGCTGATCTTGAAATCGATGAAGGCGTGCTGGCCTTCCTTGTCGATGGTGTAGTCAGCAGCCATTGCCTGACCGGCCGACAGCAGCGCGGTACCCAGAGCCAGTGCAGCCAGTGTCTTTTTCAACATACGTCATCTTCCTGTGTAGTGAGTCGAATTCAGGCCTTGCGGCCAAGCATGCGAATGAGTGTGGCATCACGATCGATGAAGTGATGCTTCAGGGCGGCCAGACCATGGAGAACCGCAAAGATCACCAGGGTCCAGGCCAGGTACAGGTGCACTTCGCCAGCCACGTCTGCCTGGTCGGGCAGTCCGCTGATCAGCGCAGGCACTTCAAACAGTCCGAACACCGGAATCCCGACACCTTCTGCGGTGGAAATCAGGTAACCGGCAAACATCACCAGGAACAGATCCAAATAAAGGAACGCGTGCCCAAGTGTTGCAGCAATGCGCACGAAGCGCGTGTGATTGGCCGGTGCTGGCGGCGGTGGACTGACAAAGCGCCAGACCACACGAATGAGCATGAACAAGAACAGCGTGATGCCGATGCTCTTGTGCAAGTCAGGACCCGCCTTGCGCCAGGTGTCGTAGTAACCCAGCCCAACCATCCACAACCCCAGTGCGAACATACCGAAAACGGTCAACGCGACGCCCCAATGCAGAACGATGCTGACCCAGCCATAGCGTGAAGAAGAGTTGCGTAACTGCATGCTAGCGTTCCTGTAAGAGCAGCCCGTAAAAGCTGAGAGAAGACTATCGGTTTACCTATCGAAAGAAAGCGCAAAATTTCGCTATGAAATATCGGGAAATACGATTGAAATTTCCCGTCATATTTTTCTTCGATGAGTATTAACGCAACGTTATCTCTGTCCACCAAGACAATCATGGACACCTGTGGGAATGAGCTTGCTCATGATAAGGCCGGAACATGCAGCCCCTCAGCGCCGGCAGCTCAGCCTTCGTCAGCAAGCTCACTCCCACAGGATCGCATTCGCAGCATACTTGCTGCATCTGTCTTCCCCACCTGTACAACACTCTAGACGCTGCAGTTATTCGCCAGACGAAAAAAAAGGCGCGGTATTTAAACCGCGCCTCTTTTTACTCAGCCGTCAACGATCAGTTTTTGCTGTCTGCTGCTGGCGTTGCCGCTTTATCGCTGGCGGCTTTGGCTGGCGCTTTCTTCGCGGCGTCAGCCTTGGCAGGGGCCTTGTGGGTGGCTGCCGGTTTGGCTGGGGCCTTTTTGGCAGGCTCTTTTTTGGCCGGTTCTTTCTTGGCAGGGGCTTTTTTCACAGGCTCTGCAGGCTTGGCTGGCTCGACCACCGGTGCAGGCGGCGGTGTGACAGGCGCCGGAGCAGGTGCTGGAACCGGAGCGGGCACAGGCGCAGGCTCTGGCGCTTTTTCAGCCGGTTTCGGCTCAGGCTTGGAGCCGCCGAACATGTTCGAGAAGAAGCCGCCAATGCCGCCGCTGCTTTCCTTGGCAGGCTCAGCCGCTTTCGGTGGTGCGACCTTCACAGGCTCGAACGACTTGCCCGCTGCCAGATCCTGAACTTGGCTGGCTGCGCGCTGACCGGTGCGCAAGGCGCCTTCCAGCGTACCCGGGTACAGGCTATCGGTGTGCTCACCGGCAAAGGCTACGCGCTGCAGGGGTTTTTCCCACAGACGCCAGTATTTGCTGATCTGCCCAGGACCGAACGCCAGGTAGGCGCCGCCGGTGGACGGGTCGACGCTGGAACGACGGATTTCATAACCGGTGAACGCGCCGCGCGCCTGTGGATAGAACGCGTGCAGACGAATCAGCACTTGATCGACCATCTGCTTGTCGCCAAACGCCTGCATGATGCGGGCGTTGTCGCCAGACAGGTTGATTACGGCATTGGCGCCGCCTTTCAACGCAGGCTCGATCCACAGCATGCCCAGACCGGTGTTGCTGTAAATCTCACCGGACATGCGCGCCTTGCTGTCCCAGACCGGGTTCTTGAACTTGAGCATGATCTGGTCATGCCAACCGTAGTTGGTGCTCTTGATCGCGCCCTGATGCTGAGCGTCCAGCGCCGGGGTCAGCTGGATCTTGCTCAGCGCGCGCAGCGGCACGGCGAGGACCACGTACTCGGCCTCGTAGCCCACCGATCCGACCTTGACGGTCACGCCGTCCTTGTCCTGATTGATGGCCGACACCGGGGAGTTGGTCTTGATGATTTTCAGCTGCTTGACGAACTCTTCGGCCAGCACCGCGCTGCCACCGGGCAGGCGTGCAGCGCGACGATCACGGTCATCGACGTTGCGATTGACCCGCGACTGCTGTGCGAGATACAGCAAGGAAAGGCGCGAAGGTTCGTCGTAACGGGTACGAATCTGCTGGTTGATCAGCTGACGCGCAGTCGGCGGCAGGCTCAGACGGTCCAGCCAGTTGGCGACGTTGATCTGGTCCAGCGCGAACAGCGTGCTGTTGGCGGCTGGGTTTTCCGGATCGGTGATGGATTTGGCCATGTCATCGAGCGCCGCTTCGTAGCGCTTGATCGCTTCGGCGGTGGCCGGTTGCTTGGCCGCCAGATCCGCTGCCGAGAAATACTCGCCTTCGATCAGGTAACCTGGCGTACGCACGAACTCAGGCGCGGGCACCGGCTTGAGCTTGAAACGATCCAGATACTGGTTGAGCACCGGCTGCGCCTTGGCATTGCCGATCCACTCGCTGCCGGCCAGGGCCGAACGGCCGCCCACAAGCGGTTTGGCTTCCAGCAGCGTGACCTGCCAGCCTTTGTTTTGCAGCTCATAGGCCGCTGTAAGTCCCGCCAGGCCGCCACCGACGACAATCGCCGTATGCGGCTTATCAACGGCCAACGCCTGCGCGCTGACCAGCCCAACCATCACCAGCGCACAGGCGCGCAGCCAACCAGAAAGCATTCAGCGAACTCCGGAACTAACGTGGGAATTGTCGGATTTTGTAATCCGATTCTTCAAAGAGCGCGCAGGATACGCCAGCCGTGAAAGCCCCGCCAGCAATGTCCGTCGACCTTATTTCTGGCGTCAGACAGATGAGAAAAGAAGGCGCTAAAGGTTGTCCCGTTGCCATGCAGCGCATAGGCTTGCGCGATTGTTTTGCCCTCGCCTTGCGCGAGCCGTACCTGGAGATGAGCAATGGGCCTGAATGATCAGTGGATGCAACGCGACCTCAAGGTTTTGTGGCACCCCTGCACCCAGATGAAAGACCACGAAAAGCTGCCGCTGATCCCCATCAAGCGCGGTGAAGGGGTTTGGCTGGAAGACTTCGAAGGCAAGCGTTACCTCGACGCCGTCAGCTCCTGGTGGGTCAACGTGTTCGGCCACGCCAACCCGCGCATCAATCAGCGCATCAAGGATCAGGTCGACCAGCTGGAACACGTGATTCTCGCCGGCTTCAGCCATCAGCCAGTGATCGAGCTGTCAGAGCGTCTGGTGGCGATGACGCCGGAAGGCCTGACGCGCTGTTTCTACGCCGATAATGGCTCGTCCTGCATCGAAGTCGCGCTGAAAATGAGCTTCCATTACTGGCTCAATCGCGGCAAGCCGAACAAGAAGCGCTACGTCACCCTGACCAACAGCTACCACGGCGAAACCGTGGCGGCCATGTCGGTGGGCGATGTGCCGCTGTTCACCGAGACCTACAAAGCGCTGCTGATGGACACCATCAAGGTGCCGAGCCCGGACTGCTACCACCGCCCGGAAGGGGTGAGCTGGGAGGAGCACACCCGCACGATGTTCGCGGTGATGGAGCAGACCCTGGCCGACAATCATGAAACCGTCGCAGCGGTGATCATTGAGCCACTGATTCAAGGCGCGGGCGGCATGCGCATGTACGACCCGATCTACCTCAAGCTGTTGCGCGAGGCCTGCGATCGCTATGGCGTACATCTGATTCACGACGAAATCGCCGTGGGCTTCGGCCGCACCGGGACGATGTTCGCCTGCGAACAAGCCGGTATTCGTCCGGACTTCCTGTGCCTGTCCAAAGCCTTGACCGGTGGTTACCTGCCTCTGGCGGCGTGCCTGACCACCGATGACGTCTACGCTGCGTTCTATGACGACTACCCGACCCTGCGCGCCTTCCTGCACTCGCACAGCTACACCGGCAACCCGCTGGCGTGTGCGGCGGCACTGGCGACACTGGACATCTTCGAGCAGGACAACGTCATCGAGAACAACAAGGCGCTGGCCCAGCGCATGAAGACCGCGACGGCGCATCTGGTGGACCACCCCACCGTCGCCGAAGTGCGCCAGACCGGCATGGCGCTGGCCATCGAGATGGTGCAGGACAAAGCGACCAAAGCGGCTTATCCCTGGCAGGAACGTCGCGGCCTGAAAGTGTTCGAACACGCCCTGACCCGCGGAGCGTTGTTGAGACCGTTGGGCAGCGTGGTGTATTTCCTGCCGCCGTACGTGATCACGCCGGAGCAGATCGATTTCCTGGCAGAGGTGGCCAGCGAAGGCATCGACATCGCGACCCGCAGCAGCATCAGCGTGGCGGTGAGAGCGAATTTCCATCCGGATTTTCGTGATCCGGGTTGATGCCTTCCCGCGGACAAAGACTGTAGGAGTGAGCTTGCTCACGATGCGTCGTTTCAGACAGTTGGATGTTGACTGACACTCCGCTATCGCGAGCAAGCTCACTCCTACAAAGGTTGCGTTGCACTCAACGAATACAGAGACACGATCATGAGACTCTCCCGCTTTTTCATCGATGCCACCCTGAGCATCGGCGAACACCAACTGCCCGAAGCCCAGGCCCATTACATCGGGCGCGTACTGCGCATGGCCGAGGGCGATGCGGTGCAGCTGTTCGACGGTTCGGGGCAGGAATTCCGCGCCACGCTGGTGGAAGTCGGCAAGAAGCAGGTGCGCGTACAGGTGACTGAAAGCTTCGCAGGCCTCGTTGAGTCGCCTTTGCAGATTCACCTGGGCCAGGGTCTGTCGCGCGGCGAGCGTATGGATTGGGCGATTCAAAAAGCCACTGAGCTAGGCGTGGCGCAGATCACCCCGATCGTCAGCGAGCGCTGTGAAGTGCGCCTCAAGGACGAACGCGCCGAGAAGCGCCAGGCCCACTGGCAGCAAATCGCGATCAGCGCCTGCGAGCAATGCGGTCGTTCAGTGGTGCCGGTGGTCAATCCACCTGTGACGCTCAGCGACTGGCTCAAACACACCGAAGCCGACCTGAAGCTCGTTTTGCATCCGGTCGCTGAACCGCTGGTGAGTCATGAAAAGCCCGGCACCCTGGCGTTTTTGATCGGCCCGGAAGGTGGCCTGAACGACACAGAGGTGGACCAGGCGCAGGACGCTGGCTTCCACGCCGCCCGCCTCGGCCCGCGCGTGCTGCGCACCGAAACCGCCCCGGTTGTTGCCCTGAGCGTGGCGCAGCAGTTGTGGGGGGATTTCTAAGGGCCGAGTGTTTAACCCCGACATCGGCAGCAACACTGCATCCGATGGTGATGTGCCGTCTGGCACATCGATTCGCGAATGAATTCGCTCCCGCAGGTTTGCGACCGGCCGCGAGAGCGGATACGGACGCTTAAAGGACATACCGCGTGATCGCCACAAAATGGAGCAAACTGCCGGCGATCACGAACAGATGCCAAATGCCGTGCCAATGGCGGAAACGCTTGTCGTAGGCAAAGAAGATAATCCCTACGGTGTACAGCACGCCACCCAGCGCCAGCCAGGTAAAGCCTGCCGTGCCCAGAGCCGCCATCAGCGGCTTGACCGCCACCAGCACGATCCAGCCCATCACTGCATAGATCACGATAGACATCACCCGCGCTTCCGAACGCGGCTTGATCTCTTGCAGGATGCCGATGATAGCCAGCCCCCAGACGATCCCGAACAGCGTCCAGCCCCAGGGCCCGCGCAGGGTCACCAGACAAAACGGCGTGTAACTGCCTGCAATCAGAAAATAGATCGAAAAGTGATCAACTTTCTGCATGATCGCCTTCGCCCGACCGCGCACGCTGTGGTAAACGGTCGAGGCGCTATACAGCACCACCAACGCCACGCCATACACCGCCACGCTGACGATCTTCCACACATCACCGGCCATGCTGGCGATCACCAGCAACCACACAGCGCCGATGGACGCCAGAACCGCACCCACCAGGTGGGTCCAGGCGTTGAATTTCTCTCCGTAGTACATCCGCAAAAAACCTCTCTCAGTTGCACGACAAGGGTCAAGGCTCCAGCTTATGACCCAAAAGCGCAATGCATGTGTCAGTGTTAATGAGAATTTAATGCAGCCAGCCGCTGACGACTTGGGCACAATCGAGCCCTCGAACAACAAGAATCCGCTGCGGAACAGACGATGCAGATCGACGAAGAACTGACCCTCAAGAAGCTGGAAATCTTCCTGGCGTTCATGCGCACCGGCAATCTGGCGCGCGCGGCAGTGGAGCTGCAAACCAGCACGGTCAGCGTTCATCGGGCGATTCACTCGCTGGAAAACGCCCTGCGCTGCCCACTGTTCAAGCACGAAGGACGCAACCTGACGCCCCTGGAAAGCGCCTATGTGCTGGAAGAAAAAGCGCAGAAACTGGTGCAGGACGTGCTCAGCACCGTCGAGCAAACCCGCGCGGCAGCAGGCTTTTCGGCGGCGCGCTTCAAGCTCGGGGCGCTGTACTCGCTAACGGTCAAAACCGTGCCGCAGCTGATCATGGGCCTGAAAATTCGCCGCAGCGAGCTGAATATCGATCTGATCCTGGGCTCGAACATCGACCTCTTCTACAAACTGAAAAACATGGAAGTCGACGCGATTCTGGTGTCGCTCAACGAAAGCGTGAACGACCCGGATTGCGAGCACCTGCCGCTGTTTTCCGACGACATCTTCCTCGCCACCCCGGCCGATTCGCCCTTCGCACAACAGAGCGAAGTGGACCTTAGCGACCTGCGCGAAGCGACGTTCATCACCCTGACGCAGGGCTTCGCCACTCATCGAGATGGCACGCGAGTGTTCGAGCAGGCGGGGTTCGAGCCGAAGGTGGCGATGCAGGTCAACGACATCTTCACACTGCTGAGCATGGTCAGTTCAGGCGTGGGGTATGCGCTGCTGCCTGGGCGCATTGCGGCGGTGTACGAAAACCGCGTGCGCCTGATACCGCTGCAAGCGCGGTATCGCATGCAGCAGCACATCGGGTTGGTGTTTCTCAAGGCCCGCGAACGCGACCCGAATCTGCTGGCGTTGCTGGCGGAATGCCGGATGTATTCGAATCGGTTGGAGCAGGGTTAGAACGCATTTCCGATGCAGTGATAACCTGTGGGAGACGCCGGAGGTTACGACGGCTGCGAAGGCGGTGCGTCAGTCATGGATGGATTATCTGACACAACGCCTTCGCGGCCGTCGTAACCTCCGACTGCTCCTACAGGGATTGCGGTGATCCGGGAAACCGTGTCAACCCAAAATCCCGCGCACAATGAAATACAGCAGCGAAGGCCCAAGCAAACAGCCCAACCCGGTATGGAACGTCGCGGTCAATGCGCCGTACGGCACCAGCCGACGATCCGTCGCGGCCAGCCCTGCCGTCACGCCGCTCACCGTCCCGGCCAACCCGCCAAACACCATCGCCGAGCGCGGGTTATCCAGGCCCATCCAGCGCGCCGCCATCGGGGTGCCGACCATTACCAGAATCGCCTTGATCAACCCGGTGGCAATCGACAGCGCCATCACATCCGAGCTTGCGCCCAGTGCCGCACCGGTCACCGGCCCGACGATGTACGTCACCGCGCCCGCGCCAATGGTGGTGATGCTCACGGCATCGCGGTAACCAAACGCATAGGCCACGCAGGAGCCGACAATGAACGGCATCACGGTGCCGAGGAACAACGAGAACGCACCAATCAACCCCGCCTTTTTCGCCTCGGTGGCTTGTACTTCAAACGCCGTGGCAACGATGGCGAAGTCACGCAGCATCGCGCCGCCCATCAAGCCGATGCCGGAAAACAGCGCCAGGTCCGCCAGGCCTTTCTGGCCGCCGGTCATCACCCCGCCGACCCACGCCAGCACCAGGCCGATCACGATGGCGATGGCCGAGCCGTGAATGCGCCCGAAGGTCAGGCGCTTGGACAGCACCACGGAAATCCACATCACCACGCCGACCGCCGCGAAGGCAGTGACCAGGCCCTGGCTGATCAGGTCTTTCTGAATGAGATCCCACATATCAGCGGCCTCCGGCTGGCGAAACGGTCGGCGCGATCAACGAGGCCTGGGTGACGGGTTCGTCTTCCCGAGGCAGCGGCTCGCCCTTGTTGATGCGGCTGATCACGGCAATGGTGCAGCCACAGACAATCACCGAACCAATCGCAGCGATGACCGCAATCGGACCGCCTTTCAAGGCCGTGACAACGTTTTGCTGTGCAGCCATGGCCACGACCACCGGAATGTACATCGCGCCCCAGAAGCCGACGCCCATTTCACAGCCTTCGCTCATGCCACCGCGTTTTTGCATGTAGAGACGGGCGCAGATCAGCAGGATCATCGCGATCCCCACCCCGCCCACGTTGGATTTGACGCCCAGCAGCACGCCGAGCAGGTCACCGAGAATCACCCCCGCAAGGGTGCAGATAGCGAGTAATGCAACGCCGTAGATAACCATTGTTCTTGCCCTCAATCGTCGAAGTTGTTGTTTTTGTGTTCCTTCGAAAGCAGCAACCGTTTTAGGGGTGGCGACGTTCCTCCTCTCGCGACAGCGCGCTCAGCGTATCCAGCCGGGCGCCCTGGAAGGCGACAGCCGATCCTGTTTCAAACACTCTTCGCGCCAGCCCGGTGAGCACGGTGCCGGGCGGCAATTCGATCTGCAGACGTGCGCCGCGCTCGTAGGCGGTCTGCACGGTGCTGCGCCAGTCAATGACCCGGCACATATTGAAGGCCAGGTCTTCACGGATTTTGTCGGCAGTAAACAGCGGGCGGGCGGTGCTGCCGCTCAGGTATTTCAAGGTTGGCGCCTGAATCGAGACGAGCGCGAACGCCTCGGCCAAAGTCTGTGCAGGTTCACTCAACAGCTCGCAGTGAGACGGTACGCTGACCGCCAGCCGTTTCGCTGCCGCCGCGCCCTGCTCTTTCGCCAAGGCCGCAACGCTGGCCATGGCCTCATCGCTGCCAGCGATGACGAACTGGTTGTCGGCGTTGATGTTGGCCAGGTACACCGGCGTGCTTTCGCCGTGTATTTGTTGCACCAGCGTCTCGACCGCACCCTGATCCAGGCCAATCAACGCGGTCATGCCGTAGCCCTGTGGATAAGCGTTTTGCATCAACTCGCCACGCAGCGCGACCAGGCGCACGGCATCGGCAAAGCTCAACGCCCCGGCGGTGACGGCGGCCGGATACGCACCAATCGACAGGCCTGCGACGAAATCAGGCTTGATGTCTTGAGCCATCAACAACCGCGAGCAGGCGACTCCGGCAATCAACAGACACAGCTGAACCGCCCGAGTCGACTGCAGCGCGTGGTCCGAGTCCAGATCGAGCACGTCTTCGTTCAGCGCATCACTGGCTTCACGCAGGCACTCGCCAATCAAAGGGTCGCTCGGCAGCGCGTGCAGCATGCCCGCCTGCTGCGCGCTTTGACCCGGAAACGCCCAGAAGCGGCTCATGCTGCGCACGCCTGCAGCTGCCAGGGGTTGCTCACCAACCGCGCGCCATCGTCGGCCTTGAGCAACACTTGCCGTGCCACACCGGCCCATTCGCGCAAGGCGATGGCGCCGAATGGAGTTTGCAGTTGCAGGTCGATTCGGCAACTCGCGCCTTCCAGCGCTTCAACCACTTCAGCCGCCTGCACACGACTGAAGAACCGGTTGGCACGCAGGATCAAATCCAGATCGCTGTCCTGGTGCAGCACCTTGATGCCGGTCGCCAGCTCAAAACCCGCGCTGCCCGCGATACCCCAAGGCAAGCCCATGGCATCCAGCACCGGGCGAATCTGTTTCAGTGCGCGCAAGGCGGGCCAAACAGGCTCAACCTTATCCACAGCCTCCACCAACTGCTCAGGCTTAACCTGCCGGGTGATATCGGACAGTTTCATCACCGCAGCGAAACGCTGATCCCGAGAACGCCCACGCACGCCCACTGCCACAAGGCGTTCATCGACCTGCGCCCGACGCACCACGAGCGGATGCCCCATGCTCACCACCTTGATCACCCACGCCGGAGCGTCGGCAGGCAAGGCAGCCGCAGGCATACCCCACAACAGATCGTGTGGCTGCACAGGCAGGTTGATGCTCATTACCACTGCGCCCGCAGCAGTTCGCGCACTTTCGACGACGCTGCACGATTCGGCGCGCCCAGTCGCGAACTCAGGTCGTTGCCGCTGCCTTGAACGTCTTTGACTGCGGCGATCAGGCATTCCTGCACAGCGGTGATATCGCCTGCGGAGGGCTGCTCGATCTGACTCACCGAGAGGGTTTCCCAGAGCAGGCCAAGGCCTGCGTAGCTGTCGATGTCGTAGGCCATTGGCGGAATGCTGGCGGCGAGTTTTTCCAGTTCTTCGACGCTGCGCAGTGTCACCCGCGCCGCCGACGCCTTGCCCATCGCATGCACCATCACGCCCGGATCGCGCAGGGCAATCAGGCGATTGGCCTGATAACCATGGGCGAGAAACGCGCCGGACATCGCCTTGCCCACCAGCAAGCCGATCACCGGATGCCCCGCCAGACGCGCGCGCGCGTAAGCATCGACCGCCCCGGCCAGCGCCTGATGTATGCCCAAGACTTCTTCGCGCCGACCATAGGCCTGGCTCGGCACATCAATGATGGCGATCAGCGAACGCTTTTGTGGATTTTGCCGATCCAGCTCGATGGCAGCGTCTACCGCCTTTGCCAGACCCCAGCCTTCGAGCAGTCCGACTTCGCCGTTTTGTGCGCGAGGAAACCGGTTGTCCGCATCAGCGACAACGGCCAGGAATCGCGCAGGCTGATCATCCAGTTGTCCGTCAGCGGCTTTCACCGATGTGGGTAGGCCGACCACCTCGGCAGCGCCCGCGCTCAACGCGTTGAACCAGTTCAAACCACGGCTCGATGCACTCATGGCTGTTCTCCTTGATACAGGCTGCGCACGGCGGCAGGGTCTATCTGCGACGTCGTGTCCAGCGCCGACAGACGTTGCAGGAACACGCCATATTGGCTGCTGCGTTCCTGCTCGGGTTTGCCTTTTTGCAGCAAGGTTTCGACCTGCTGCGAAATGGCCGCGATGTCGTCGGCAACATAGGCGTCCACCAAGCCACTGGCGAAACGCTGTTCGCCGCCGGTCAGGCTCCAGATGAATGGCCGGTCGCGGGAGTCGTACTCTTCGATGCCCGCTTCCTGCTCGATCACCTGCGGGCCGTTCAGGCCCAGACGCGCTTCCTGAGTCACCACCAGATAACTGCACAGCCCAGCGGCGATGGACATGCCGCCAAAGCAACCGACGCTGCCCGCCACCACGCCGATCACCGGCTGATAGCGACGCAAATCGACGATGGCCGCATGAATCTCGGCAATGGCGGCAAGGCCCAGATTGGCTTCCTGCAAACGCACGCCGCCGGTTTCCAGCAGCAGCACGGCCGCCGTGGGGATGCCCTTGCGATTGTCTTCGGCTGCCAATTCCAGCGCGCCAGCCATTTTTGCGCCGCCAACTTCGCCCATGCTGCCGCCCTGAAACGCACCTTCGATGGCGCAAATCACCACAGGCCGACCACCTATGGCGCCCTTGGCGACCACCACGCCGTCATCGGCCTGGGGTACCACGCCTTGCCGGGCCAACCAGGGCGAGGTGATGCGCGCGAAGGGGTCGATCAATTCGCGAAAGCTGCCTTCGTCGAGCAAGGCGCGGGCGCGTTGCCGGGCCCCGAGCTCGACAAAGCTGTGCTGTTTCAACAAGCGGGTGCTGTCAGTCATGACCGATCTCCTCGAAGCCTTGCTCCAGACGCAGACGCACAACGCCTGGTGTCGCGCCGAAATCGTGGATGTCGATGCTCAGCGCAGGCGGGGTCTGGCCGTCGAACATGCGCGCGAACAGATGCTGCCAGCGCGCCGCACTGCCGTTTACCGACGTCAGCACCTGAATCGTCAATTTGCCTGGCACACCGGGTTCGAGCAGCACTTCCAGATCGCCCGAGCCGACACAGCCCACCAACGCGCGGCCCAAGGGCGGCTGCCCGGCAGGAAATTCAAAGGACAAGGTTTCCATTTCAACTATTCCTCGTTTCATCGCCGAGCGCAGGCTCAAGGCAATCGACAAACAGGCACGCGGCGAGCAGATCGGCCGCGCCGCCAGGGGATGCGTTCAGGCTCAACAGGTGTTGATCCAGTTCATGCAGGGCGCGACGTCCGCTGAGGGTCGCGCTGCCGCCAGCGTCCAGCACCTTTTGCGCGCCGTGCTGCATGGCCTGCAAACCCTGCTCGCCCGCGCGATACAGCACGCAGGTGTCGGACAGCGTGGTCATGATCGCCAGCAGCGCGTCGAGGCGGGCGTTCTGTTCGCCGTGGCCGGTCGCGCGGCTGCTTTTAAGTTGCGGCAAGCCGGTTTGCGTAACTGCGGGGAAGCCCATTTGCGCTTGTTCACGCGCGCCCATCGTGCCGAACTTGCGCGCGACCTGTGCACCGTGGCTGTTGCTTGCGGGCTGATGGCGATCCTCGATCAAGGCCAGACACCCTGCGCGCAAACCCAGCCCGGCTGGCGACAAGTCAGACGTATCAAGCGCAGCCGCGGTGACCAGCAAACCCAGCGCCCAGATCGCGCCACGATGGGTGTTCACCCCCCCGGTGGTGCGCATCATCGCGGCTTCGCCTTCACGCCCGATGCGGCCGATCGCTTCACGCAAAGGCTGGCCGATTTCGCCGATCTCGATGGCCGCCTCAGCCATTTCCTTGAAGGCAGGCCACAGCGACAACGCCGACGCGTGCATCAGGCCCAGGTGCAGGTCCTTGTGCGCGCCGCTGCTGCGACGGTCCACCAATGCGGGTTTGGGCGAGAGGTCGGCCTCGTCGATCAGCGCATCCACCGCCAGATCCGCCAGACGCTCGGCCAGTGGCAGCGAACGCGGTGCTTCGTTGAATGCAACGTTGAGTGCGCGCATCACCAACTCCTGAATTTCGCAGGCGGGTTGTACAAACCACCGGACCACTCCACCAGCTCGGCGATGCTCTTGGCGGCCAGCAGTTCGCGGCTGGCGTCGGTGCGACGGATACCCAAGTCTTCAGGCAGCGCAATCAAACCTTCGCGGCGCATACGGGCAGTGTCTTTGGGGTTGTGGCGCAGGCCAATCGCCGTGACGCCCGCAACGGCTGCGATCATTGCCTGACGCTCTTCAAGGCTGCGCGCCTTGTAGAGATAGGCGATACCTTCTTCGGTCAGCAGGTGGGTGACGTCGTCGCCGTAGACCATGATCGGCGCCAGCGGCATGCCACTTTTCTTCGCCACATCGATGGCGTCCAGAGTCTCGACGAAGGTCGGTTTACCGCCTTCCTGAAAGGTCTCGACCATCTGCACCACGAGCTTTTTGCCGCGCTCGAGGTAGGCGTCGGTGTCCGGGTTCTGCTGACGCATGTCCAGCCAGGCCGGGGTGCTGTGGCGACGACCGCGCGGATCGTGACCCATGTTCGGCGCGCCGCCGAAACCGGCGAGCCGACCACGGGTCACGGTCGACGAATGACCATCGCCATCGACCTGCAACGTGGCGCCTATGAACAGGTCCACCGCGTATTGGCCCGCCAATTGGCACATCATGCGGTTGGAGCGCATCGAGCCGTCGTGGCCGGTAAAGAACACATCCGGACGCGCAGCGATGTAGTTCTCCATGCCCAGCTCGGTGCCGAAACAATGCACGCTTTCGACCCAGCCGCTTTCGATGGCTGGAATCAGCGTTGGATGGGGGTTGAGGGTCCAGTTGCGACAGATCTTGCCTTTCAGGCCCAGGGATTCGCCGTAGGTCGGCAGGATCAACTCGATGGCGGCAGTGTTGAAACCGATGCCGTGGTTGAGCGACTGGACGTTGTGTTTCTCGTAGATGCCGCGGATCGCCATCATCGCCATCAGCACGTGCACCGGCTTGATGTGACGCGGGTCGCGAGTGAACAACGGCTCGATGTAGAACGGCTTGTCGGCCACCACCACGAAGTCGACCCACGAGGCGGGGATGTCAACGCGCGGCAGGTCGCTGACGTCGTCCACCAGTTGATTCACCTGGACGATGACAATGCCATCGCTGAACGCGGCAGGCTCGATCAGGGCGGGAGTGTCTTCGGTGCTGGCGCCGGTGTAGATGTTGCCCGCGCGATCTGCCATGAAGCCTGCAGACAACACGACGTTGGGAATCAGGTCCACCAGCAGGCGGGAATACAGCTCGATGTAGGTATGAATTGCGCCGATTTCCAGCAGGCCGTCTTCCAGCAACTGGCTGATGCGCAGACTTTGCGTACCGGCGAACGAGAAATCGAGTTTGCGGGCAATGCCGCGTTCGAAGAGATCCA
Source organism: Pseudomonas sp. GW821-FHT02A11 (assembly GCF_059421985.1). Classification (NCBI taxonomy): domain Bacteria; kingdom Pseudomonadati; phylum Pseudomonadota; class Gammaproteobacteria; order Pseudomonadales; family Pseudomonadaceae; genus Pseudomonas; species Pseudomonas sp. GW821-FHT02A11. The sequence continues at coordinate 27,612 of NZ_JBWKWB010000024.1, read as the reverse complement.
GATGCTCGGCGCGCCCGACGCTGGGCATGATCATGTGCAGGTCGTGCAGCTTGCCGGGATCGGCCTTGACCAGCGAACGTGAAAGGAAATCCGCCTGCTTCTGGTTGTTGCCTTCAAGCACCACGCGATCACCGGGCGCGATCAACGCTTCCAGCGCTGCGACGATCTTGTCGGTGGGCAGAACCACGCCATCGGCGAGGGAACGCACTTGCTCGAGCCGCCGCTGCTTTTCGCTGCGACGACGCGACCAGCGCGGGTCAAGGTTTGTTGTAGTCGTCATGCTGACTCCACGAGTTCGCTGTCGTGGTTCACCTTAGGGCGAGTGGGTTGAGTGCATCAATCAAGCAAAGGGTCGGATCGTTACGGTTGGAGTAATGATTTGTTTGGAAACGCGGGATGGGGCCGACAACGGTTTGCGAAACGGGTGCTGGAAATGACGATTCGGCTCATTGGGCGAGCCGAATCGGCTGTTTATTCGGCTCACGAGGTTTAAATGAGCGTGCATAAATATGTACCAGCTCCGCTTGGCACCGCCAGATAACCTTTCTGTCTCATGAATGTGTGATCCCCATCCAATGTCGCGACCAACCGAATTGCCTTCTCTGCCACACGCCCCTACCTTCATGACAGCTGTATACGATGTATACATCCACCAACTCTCTGGGGGCCTCATGTCATCAACCGTATTGTCATTTCGAACCGATGAAGAAATGGTGAGCACGCTCGACCGTCTGGCTGCAGCCACCGAGCGCGACCGTCAATATCACCTGAAACGAGCGCTAGGCCAGTATCTGGAGGCTGAGGTCTGGCATCTGCAGGCGATTACGGAAGGGATCGCTGACGCCGATGCCGGGAACCTGACCGATCTGGAATCCGTAAAAGAGAAGTGGGTAAAGCGTGCTGAAAATAGCCCTGACTGATAGAGCACAAAGCGATCTGGAGGGCATACATGAGTACTGCACCGCCTGTTCGGGCTTGGAAGCGGCCAACCGCATCGTGATCGAAATGCTTGAGGCACTGGAGCCCCTGATGACATTCAGTGGGTTGGGCCGCCCCTCTCAAGCACCAGATATCAGAGAGTTCGTTTTTTCCAGACACCCCTATGTAGCACCTTATCGAGTCAAAAATAGTCAGCTTCAGATTTTGAGGGTGTTGCACCAACGCGCAAATCGATAGCGCTGGCAGCTGGAATCCGCACCTATGGTTTAGCTCAAATCCCCGGCCCCACCACCTGCACCAACCCTGCATCCACCAGCCACTGCTCCAGCGCCACCAGATCGGGAATCTTGGCCATGGTCTCGCCCACCTGCACCGCCGCAAGCTCTAGCTCGGACAGCGGCACGTCGACGTAGCTGAGCTGGCTGTCCAGTTTGCAGGAGCGGGGAATGCCTTGGGTCAGCAGGGCGATGAATTTCAGGTCGGGTCGGCCGCCCAGGGCATTGAGCACGACGATTCGCGCGCGACCGCCAACGCGGGCGCGGCTGCCGCAGGCGGCTTCGAAGCTGAGCAGCGGCAGGCTGCGGTGGCGCCAGTTGATCGGGCCCAGATACCACTGGGGTGCGGCGGGGTCGGCGATGCTGTCCTGGTAGTCGATCAGTTCGGCGACGGCGACGTTGGGCAGCAGCAGGTGCCGGTCGCTCAGGGGGATGAGCAGGCCGGTGAGGCTGGTCAGGCGTGCGGTCTGGGTGGTGGTGTCAGACATGGGCGTGGCTCCAGTGGGCGATGCTCGCGAGCAGTGCCGCTTCCTGATAGGGCTTGCTCATGTAGTCGTTCACCCCGAGGGCCATGGCGCGATCGCGGTGTTTCTGCCCCGAGCGGGAGGTGATCATGATGATCGGCAAGTGCTTGAGCGCTTCGTCTTCTCGCACTTTACTCGCGACTTCAAAGCCATCCATGCGCGGCATTTCGATGTCCAGCAGCATAACGTCGGGCGTGTGCTCTTGCAGCAACGCCATGGCGTCGACACCATCCTTGGCGGTCAGCACGTTCATGCCGTTGCGCTCCAGCAAGCGCCCGGTGACCTTGCGCACCGTGACCGAATCGTCGACCACCATGACCAGCAACGGCCGCGCCTGTTCGGCCTCGACGTACCGCGTCGGCGCCTGTCCTGAGACATGCAGCGCCAGCATCTGCGCATGCAATCGGCGGATGTGGGCGAACAAATCGAGAATCAGCACCACGCTGCCGTCACCCAGAATCGTCGCGCCGGTAATCCCCTGCACGCCCGCAAACTGCGGCCCGAGGTTCTTGACCACGATCTCCCGCGACCCCGCCAGCGCGTCGACCTGCACCGCCACCCATTGGTCGTGCACATGCACCAGCAACACCGGCAGCGGCTGAGTCTGGCCGATCAGCTTGGGTGGCTGGCCGTTGTTCAGCAACTCGCCCAGGTAACGCAACTCGTACGTCCGCTCGCCGTATTGATAACGCGGCGGCGAGGACTGGTAATACGCCTCAAGCTCGCTGGGCATGACCCGCACGATGCCTTCGACGCTGTTCAGCGGCACCGCGTATTGCTCTTCGCCACACTGCACCATCAGCGCGCGGTTGACCGACACCGAGAACGGCAGACGAATGCGGAAGCGCGCGCCCTGCCCCGATTTCGAATCGATGACCATCGAGCCGCCCAGCTCCTTGACCTCGGCGTGCACCACGTCCATGCCCACGCCACGCCCGGAGATCTGCGTGATGGTTTCTGCGGTCGAGAAGCCCGCCTGCAGGATGAATTGCAGCGTATCGTGCTCGCTCAGCTCGGCATCCGGGGCGATCAGGCCGCGCTTGATTGCCTTGCGCCGCACGGCTTCAAAGTCGACACCGGCGCCGTCGTCACTCATTTCGATAACGATGTCGCCGCCTTCGTGGGCCAGGCTCAGGGTGATGTGGCCGGTTTCGGATTTGCCCTTGGCCAGGCGTTTTTCGGTCGTCTCAAGGCCATGGTCGACCGCGTTGCGCAGCATGTGCTCCAGCGGCGCGACCATGCGTTCAAGGACGTTGCGGTCCATTTCGCCTTCGGCGTTGACCACGTCGAACTTGACCTTCTTGTTCAGCTCGCCCGACACCTGCCGCACGATCCGACGCAGGCGCGGCACCATGCGTTCGAACGGCACCATGCGCGTGCGCATCAGGTTTTCCTGAAGCTCGGTGTTCACCCGCGCCTGTTGCTGCAACAAGGTTTCGGCGTCGTGGGTGCGGGTATCGAGGGTTTCCTTGAGGTCCATCAGGTCGGACGCCGACTCGAACAGCGCGCGCGACAGCTGCTGCAGCTGCGAATGCCGGTCCATTTCCAGCGGGTCGAACTCCTCGTAGCCCGAGCGATCGGCGTGATGATCGCGACTGAGAATGCGCCCCTGCGTCTCGATGTCCAGGCGTCGCAACTGATCGCGCATCCGCTCGATGGTGGTTTCCATCTCGGCCAGGGTGACTTTCGCGTCGCTGACCTGCTGTTCAATACGGCCGCGAAAGATCGATGTTTCGCCCGCGAGGTTGACCAGATCTTCCAGCTGATCGGCAGGCACCTTGACCATTTCCGGCCCGGTACGCTCGGCGTCCGCTTCGGGGGTCGCCGGCGCGGGCTCAGGCGTGGGTGGCGGCACCAATGCAGGTTCTTCCAGCGGCTTGCTGACCAACTCGTGAATGGCGCCGGAAGCCGAATACTGCGCGATGCTGTCGATCAGCAACGCAGGGTTAGGCAGCGGTTCATAACCACGCACCGCGTCGACCATGTCGGCAAGCATGTCGTGACCGCTTTGCAGCAGGCCATTGAGCAGCGCGCTGTTTTTCAGCGTGCCGGACGACAACCCTTCGTACAGCGACTCCAGCTCATGGGCCAGATCGCCAATCGGCGCGATCTCGACCATGCGCGCGCCGCCCTTGAGGGTGTGCAGGTCGCGCAGCAGGTTTTCCACTTCGACGGTGTTCTGCGGCTCGGCCTGCCAGCGCACCAGTGCAGCGCTGGAACTTTCGATGATGTCGTCGGCTTCTTCGAGGAAGATTTCCAGCAGCTCGGGGTCGCGCTCGTCCAGCGGCTGAATCATCGAGCCGACATTGCGCGGCTCGCCATCCTGAGGGAGCACGTAGCAATGGTTTTGCCGAAACTCGCGAATCTCCTCCACCAACTCGTCAGGGCTGACCAGTTCGGTACGGTTTTGCAGCTGTTCGAGCATCAACGCCAGTTGATCGTGACTGCGCATCAGCAGCGCCGCCAGTGGCGCCGAGTAGCTGCAGCGCCGATCAATCAGCGCCTCATACAGCGATTCGAGTTCATGCCCCAGATCGCCCACCGGGCCGATTTCGGCCATGCGCGCACCACCCTTGAGGGTGTGCAGATCCCGTTGCAGCGACGACAGCGGCAGCGGGTTCTCCGGATCGTCCAGCCAGCGCTGCAAGGCTTGTCCGGCGATGTCGAGGATATCGACGGCTTCTTCGAGGAAGATGTCGACGATTTCCTGATCGATGTCATCCCGTTCCGGCTGTGCAGTCTGGGTTTCGAGGTGTTCGGTGGCCTGAGCCAGCTCGGTGACGCTCGTGGCCACGCCGCCATCGCCCTTGATGACGCCCATGGCGTTGGGGTCCAGCGCCTCGTCGAGCAACGCGCGCAGTGCGTGAATGCGCTCGGGACACGCCTGAACGGCCTGCGCGGCGGCAACCTGATCGAGCATGTTGATGAGCGCTTCATGAGCCGCTTGCGCCTCATGGAAAAACCGCTCGCTGACCGCCAGGCTGCTTTCTTCCACAGCGCCATAGAGGTCGAGCAGGGCTTCGCACAGCTCGTCCACCTGGGGCAGGTCGGCCATGTGTGCGCCCTGGCCGAGCATGGTCAGCTCGTCGAGCAGCGCATTGAGTTCCTGACGCTCGCCGGGGTGTTTGCGCCAGCGATTGAGCAAGGTCTCGGCGTCAAGCAGGATGTCCATGCCCTCGGACAGAAAGCTGGCGATCAGGTGCGGGTTACGACGAATGCGCAGGCCGTTGCTGTCGGCCCTCAGGGCTTCGGCCAGTTGTTCGTCGAGCCTTTCCTGCGCGGCCTTGATCAGCGGCGCAGCGCCTTCGATTGGCATCAGCGGATCGGTCTTGAGCTGCGCCAGGCCCTGATGAAACAGCGGCTCGGCCGCACGCAGCAGCTCGACTTCCGGCTGACCAACCGCCATCAGGTTGGTTTTGTACTCGCGCACCAGCTGATCCAGCGGGCTCGCCAGCTCGGCCATCGGCAACACGCCCGCCATGTAGGCGCTGCCCTTGAGGGTGTGCAACGCGCGCAGCAATTCATCGCTGAACGCAGGGGATTCGTCGTGTTGAACCGCATTGAGGTAGCGATTCAAGGTGTCCAGATGCGTCAAGGCTTCCTGGCGGAAGATTTCCAGCAACTGCGGGTCGAAACCCTCGTCTTTATGTTCCTCTGGCTTCGGCTCGGCAGGTTGTGGCTCTGAGGTGCTGGCAGGCGTGGGCGACTGAGCAATGTCTTCACCCTGAGCCAACGCATGGGCGCGGGTCGCCAACCGGTCGACATCGTCGCGCTGGCGCTGCACGTCTTCGGCGAAATCGCGAATCACATCCGGCAACAGTGCCTGGATGTCTTCGAGCAGCTGCTGCACCTGCGCGCCCGGCTCGACGTCGCCTTCCAGCACGCGGTTGAGCAGGTTTTCCACGGCCCACGCCAGCTCGCCGAGAATCAGCGCCCGCACCATGCGCCCGCTGCCCTTGAGCGTGTGGAACGCACGACGCATTTCGCTCAGCGCCGAGATGTTCTGAGGATCGCTCACCCAGCGCGGCAGGTATTCGTGCAGCGCTTCAAGGACCTCATCGGTCTCTTCCAGAAACACATCACGCAGCTCGTCATCCACAGCGGGCTCGCCCTTGGGCGGCGGCAACAGGCTGGTGGGGACATGCCGCGCCGGCGGGTTGACCGCCGACAGCGGGCTGGCCAAGGCTTCGGCCAGCGTCTGAGTGTTACCGGCCGGGGCCTGCTGGCCGTGCAGCGTTTCGTGATCGACGATGTCTTCGAGCATCGGCACATCCACTTCATCCGCGACTGGGGAATAACCCAGCCGCGCCAGGCTTTCTTCGGCCAGATCCAGCACATGCTCGCCCGGCGCTTCCGGGTCCTCGGCCATGCGCTCCAGGTAATACTCGACGCCGATGATGACGTCGGCCAAATGATCGAGCTGCGACCAGGCGGGCCGCTGCTCGTCGCTCAGCAGGTGTTCGATGATGTAATCGTTGCAGGCCGCCAACAGCCCCGCCGCGCGGGCCAGCGGAATCATCGCCAGCGCGCCGCGCACCTGAATCAGCTGCGCTGACAACGGCGCCAGACGCTCGCGGTCCAGTTCACCGTCGACGTACTCGTCGATGACGTCCTTGGCCTGCTGCAGCACGATGCGCGCTTCCTTGATCACCAACTGGTGGATCTGACTCAGGTCGGTGGTGGGCAGGCGGCTTTCTTCGGGGCTGCTCTGATCGACTGTTCCGGCCATGCCCGCCAGTGTCGCTTCGACATAGAGCAAGGCGCCCGCGACGTCCATCAGGGTCGGATCGCTAGGCTCGCGCTGCCCCTGGGCCATGCCCTGAACCACGCTCAATTGATCGATGATCACCTTGCGCGGCTGGCCGAAACCCAGCACCGCCAAGGTATCGGCGATCTGCCGAAGGGGCGGCAGCAAGGCATTGAGTTCGCTGACATGCTGACGATTGCCGCGCACGAAGACGTCCAGCCGTTCCTTGGTGCGCACCAGTTCATCGCACAGTGCGATGATCACCGAGCGCATGGCGTCACGGTCAGGGCCCGCCATCCGCGCGCGCTCTTCATCCACCAGCGCGCTTTCGGGGAGTGCCTCGGCGAGGCCGTACTGGTCCTTCAAATCCATCATCCTCTGAGCCTGACTGTCAGATTTGGCGATATAAAACAGCAGACTTTTCAGCAGCTCATCCGGAGCGGGCTGGTTGATCCCGGCAATGCCTTGTTCCAGCAGGCGCTTGAGTTCCTTGTCGGCATCCTTGAACAGGCTGCGCAGGGCCGGGCTGTTGGTGAAATTGCCGCAGGCCATGCCCTCGACCAGACCGCTAGCGATACGCCACAAAGGTTCGAGGGGCGCATCCTTGCACAGGGTTTCCAGACGCGCGAAGACCTTGGTCATGTATTCGAGCTGCGTCTGCACATCCTGTTCGCGCAGCAGGCCAACAAGGGCGGTTTGCAAGGTCTGACGCCATTTACGCAACTTGGCGGGCAACTCGGGCATATCGCGTTGGGCCAAAGTCCGAGCATCGAGTTCGGGCACCGACAGAAGCTGCGGCGAGAACAGGCTGGTTTCCGAGAGCAGGCTTTCGCCACGGGCGCTGCGCAGGTCATTGAGCAGCGGCAGCACCACCAACGGCAGGTCGCGTCGGGCCGAATGCACGCGCTCCAGATACACCGGCAGCTGGTTCATGGCCTGATGCAACAGCTGCACGGCTTCAGCCTCTTGCGCCACGTGGCCTTGCTGCAGCGCCAGCGCCAGTTGCTCGATTTCCTCGGCGAACAGCGCGGCGCCGTAGAACTCGATCATCTGCAGGCTGCCGTGCACTTGATGGATGAAGCCTAGGCAGACCTCCATCGTCGACGGATCGTGGGGGCGCGACACGAACGCGTCCAGCGCCTGCCGGGCGTGCTTGAGGGTCTCGCCTATTTCGCCCTTGACCCACTCCAGGGCCACGTAGTCGCGACGGTCAGCCATGATGGCTCCAGTTGCCCAAGTCGTGAGGCCTGACGATCAATGTGAATCCCGTGATGCCGGCAATGTAAAGCCGGACACCGAACGACGCATCTCGCTGGCCATCTTCGCCAGGTTGCCCATGCTTCGCGCAGTGGCCGCCGTCCCCGAGGTGGTCTGGGTGGTGGTCTGCTGAATCACGGTCATGGTCGCGGAAATCTGCTGGCCCAGCGCGGCCTGTTGCTGCGCGGCATTGGTGATGCTTTCAACCAGAGCCGCCAGCACTTTGGACACGCCTTCGATTTCCTCCAGCGCCACACCGGCATCCTGCGCCAGCCGGGCGCCGCGCACCACTTCCGTGGTGGTTTGCTCCATGGAGATTACCGCTTCGTTGGTGTCATTTTGAATCGCGCGGACCAATGTCTCGATTTGCTTGGTCGCCGACGACGAACGCTCCGCCAGGCGCTGCACTTCGTCGGCCACCACCGCAAAGCCGCGTCCGGCATCGCCTGCCATGGATGCCTGAATCGCCGCGTTGAGCGCCAGGATGTTGGTCTGATCGGCAATGTCATCGATCAGGCTGACAATATCGCCGATTTCCTGAGAAGACTCGCCCAGACGCTTGATCCGTTTGGAGGTGTCCTGAATCTGCTCGCGAATGTTATCCATGCCATTGATGGTGTTGTGCACCACCTCGTTGCCCTTGTTGGCAATCGCCACCGAACGCTCCGCCACCGCCACCGATTCCGAAGCGTTGGCCGAGACCTGTTCGACCGAGCGGGACATGTCGTTGACCGCATTGGAGGCCGCGGCAATCTGCAGCGCCTGGTGCTCGGACGCCGCAGCCAGCTGTGTTGCGGTGGTCTGGGTGTCCTTCACGGCGCCGAAAACCTGCTCGGCGGTGAGATTGATGGTCGCCACCAACTCGCGAAGTTGGTCGATGGAGTTGTTGATGGAATCGGCGATAGCGCCCGTGAAGTCTTCGGTCACCGAGGCCGACACGGTCAGATCGCCGTCGGCCAGGTCTTCGATTTCGTCGAGCAGGCGCATGATCGCGGTCTGGTTGCGATCATTCTTTTCGGCGGTCTCGCGCAGCTGGCGGTTGGTCTCGCGAACCATCACCAGGCCGATGAGGATGATCGACGCCAGCGCCAGCAAGCCCAGGATATAGCCGCCATAGCTGTTGGTGGTCCGGCCACCGGCCATGTGCTCGAAGCTGTTGGCCAGTACCGAGGCCTCGTCGAGCAGGGTTTGCGAGAGGGTGAAGATGTTTCCGGCGGCTTCGCGCACTTCGAGCAATTCCGGCGACGTTTCCAGAATTTCGTCTACCGATCCCGACACGAACTGGAATAGCTCGGCGATTTCGGCCAGTCGCGCGCGGGCGTCACGGTCTTCGACCTGCGTGATCTTCAGCGTCGCGTTGCCTTCGAGCATGCCGTTGAGCACGCGCCCGAACTGAGTGGCGTCGCGGCCGAAGGCATCAGCGGCCTGAACGGCGGTTTCATCGCCCGACAGCACCGTGTTCACCGCACCCAGAATCCGCTCGGCCAGCAACGACTGGCGTTGAGCGAGCGCCACCTGACTTGCGGGCGCTCGGTTCTGCAGAAGGATATCGACCACCTTCTCGGACTCGATCTGCAGTTGCGGGATGGTTTCGGCGAGTGTGGCCGCGACCTGATGCAGCGACAGCACGGTCTGCTCACGCGAGAGGATCACATCGGTGCTTTTTCGCAGATTTTCCCAATCGTTCTGTACCGCTTTCAGCTCATCAGTGACCGCTGCCGGCGCGGCAGGCAGGCCAGTGTTCTTGTCGCCTTTCTTCAGGTACTGCCAACGGGTGTCGAAGTCGTTGCGTGCGTCTGCCAGCAATTTGAAGGCTGCGGTCTTGCCCGCTGCGGCTTCGGTGGCGTTCTTGGCGATGCGCTGGGACAGCACGCGCAATTCACCGGCGTGGCCGATGTACTGTTTGTCGTAGTTGGACTGCGTGCTCAAGTACGCGAAATTCACGAACAGCAGCATGATCAACACGATCAGGCCGATGAACAGGACCACGATCTGCGAACGGCTGCGCAGGCCTTCTTGGGACTTGCCGGTTTTACTCATTTCTCAGGGCTCCGCCTGAAGATCAGTGTGCATTGCGGATGCCCAGATACTCGTCACCAAAAACTGTGGGAGCGAATTCATTCGCGAGGCGTGGGTACATTCAACAGAGATGGGTCGAGTGTACGGCCCTCTCGCGAATGAAATCGCTCCCACAGGCTGGTTGAATGGGTTGGAAAGAATCACAGCGCGACATCCATGAAACCCGGCGACTGCACCAGGCTTCGAGGACTGAAAACCCGCCACGCCTGTTCATGCAGGAAACGGCCCTGAATATAAGGCGCGATGTCGGGATCGCTGTCGCCCAAAAGCTCCGGCATCAGGCTGCGCTCGCTGAAATGCTGCATGCCCAGCACCTCATCGACCAGCAGGCCGACGAACACGTCCTGATGATCGATCACCAGCACGCGGCGCTGTTTGCGCAACGGCGACAGCTCATGACCAAAAAAGGCGTACAGGTCCATGATCGGCAACAACCGCCCACGCAGGTTGGCGATGCCCTTGACCCAGGGTTTGACGCCCGGCATCACGGCATAGCGCGGTTCGTGGAGGATTTCATCGACCTCGCCCATGGGCGCGACGTAATAGCGCTCGCCCATGCGAAAACCGATGCCGCTCCAGCCTTGCTGCCGGGTTTCCTGCAACGGCAGGCCGGCAGCCAGCGAGCGGCAACGCTGGTCGATGTCGAGCAGCAGCTGAAAGGCGGTTTGCGACTGGGCCATGAACGCGGATCGGGCTTCAGCCCGCCAGGACCGCGTTCAGGGTTTTCAGGAGGGTTTCTTCATCCACAGGCTTGGTCAGGTAGTCCCGCGCGCCCTGGCGTTTGCCCCAGACCTTGTCGGTTTCCTGATCCTTGGTGGTGATCATGATCACCGGGATGGTGCTGGTGTCGGCATCCTTGGTCAGCTGACGGGTCGCCTGAAAGCCGTTGAGGCCCGGCATGACAATATCCATCAGCACGGCGTCCGGTTTTTCCTGACGCGCCAAGGCCACACCATCGGCACCGTTTTCGGCCTTGAGGACCTGATGGCCGTGTTTCTCCAGCATCCCGGTCAGCTTGTACATTTCAGTCGGCGAGTCATCGACGATCAGAATTCGAGCCATGGTGCTTCCCCATAGAAACAGCCGTCCCCGTGCAAGGGCCCGGCATCAAGATAGTTGTTGTTCTACTGCAACGAACTCCGGCACATGGGCCTTGATCGCATTGAGCAGCTCATCCTTGCTAAACGGCTTGGTCAAAAACTGATCGGAACCGACGATACGCCCCTTGGCCTTATCGAACAGCCCATCCTTGGAGGACAACATGATCACCGGCGTAGACTTGAATGCCCGGTTGTTCTTGATCAACGCACACGTCTGATACCCGTCCAGCCTGGGCATCATGATGTCGACAAAAATGATTCTTGGATGATTATCAGCGATCTTGGCCAGGGCATCGAAGCCGTCCACGGCGGTGATCACCTCACAGCCGACGTTCTTCAACAGGGTCTCGGCGGTACGACGAATCGTTCGGGAGTCGTCGATGACCATGACTTTCAATGGGGCGCAGTGCTGTTCCATATCTGCTCTACCATCGCCGCGGCGAATCAGATGGGTTTGCCTTCGGCCGTCTGGTTTGGATCGGGATCGCTGAACCCCCATCTAGAGGGGTGTATGACAACGGGTCATGCGCGAGATGCCGAGCCTTTTTAGCACACTCTAAAGACGCAATCCATAAAGCATATGCGCCACGCTGCCCCTTGACCCGAAGCCTGCGCAGCGCCACCCTGACGCGTATTTTGAGGCCCGTACCGGCCATTACCGAACAGAGGATATTACCCATGAGCGTTCGCGTTGGCATTGTCATGGACCCCATCGAGCGCATCTCCTACAAGAAGGACAGCTCGCTGGCCATGCTCCTGGCGGCGCAAGCGCGCGGCTGGTCGCTGTTCTATATGGAGCAGCAGGATCTGTATCAGGTTGCCGGCCATGCCCGCGCCCGCATGAAACCGCTGAAGGTCTTCGCCAACCCTGAACACTGGTTCGAATTCGAAGACGAAATCGACAGCGGCCTGGACGATCTGGACGTGATCCTGATGCGCAAGGATCCGCCGTTCGACATGGACTTCATCTACACCACCTACCTGCTGGAGCAGGCCGAGCGCGCAGGCACGCTGATCGTCAACAAGCCGCAAAGCCTGCGCGACTGCAACGAGAAGCTGTTCGCCACGCAATTCCCGCATTGCACTCCGCCGACGCTGGTCAGCCGCCGCGCCGACATCCTGCGCGCCTTCGCTGCCGAGCATGGCGATGTGATCTACAAGCCGCTGGACGGCATGGGCGGCACGTCGATCTTCCGCCATCGCGCCGAGGACCCGAACCTGTCGGTGATCCTGGAAACACTGACCGTCAACGGCGCGCACCAGATCATGGCCCAGGCCTATCTGCCGGGGATCAAGGACGGCGACAAGCGCATTCTGATGGTCGATGGCGAGCCGGTGCCTTACTGTCTGGCGCGTATCCCGGCCGCAGGCGAAACCCGCGGCAACCTGGCCGCCGGTGGCCGTGGCGAAGCCCGTCCGCTGACTGACCGTGATCGCTGGATCGCCGCCGAAATCGGCCCGACCCTGCGTGAAAAAGGCCTGTTGTTCGTGGGTCTGGACGTAATCGGCGAGCACCTGACCGAAATCAACGTCACCAGCCCCACCTGCATCCGTGAAATCGACAACGCGTTCGGCACCAATATCGGCGGGATGCTGATGGATGCGATCGAGAAGAAGCTCAAGGCCAAGTAAATCGCATCAAACCTGTCATGGGATTGCCCGACCTTCTGCGGGCGGCGCAATTCCTGTGGGAGCGAATTCATTCGCGAGAGGCCAGTACATCCACAGGATTCCCGTCGGATGTACGCCTGCATCGCGAATGAATTCGCTCCCACAGGTGATCCGCCCTCACCATAGAGCGCGTCACCGCCCACTAATCGGCCAACCCGCATCAAAGCCCAAGTCAGGACCGACATTGCGTTATCATGCCCGCCCCGAATTTCCCAACCAGGCTGATTTTGCAATGCTGGCTCATGTGATTCCGGAGCGTAGATGAACGCTGCGCTCGACAGTGATCTCCCGATGGCCCTGACCCGCAACCACGTGCGCCCGGCTGATCGTCTGGGTTTTACCCTGTTGATCGCCGCCCTCGTGCACCTGGCCATCATCCTTGGCGTGGGCTTTACCTACGTCAAACCGGAAAAGATCAGCCAGACGCTGGAAATCACCCTTGCCCCATTCAAAAGCGACATCAAGCCCAAAGACGCGGACTTCCTCGCGCAGGAAAACCAGCAAGGCAGCGGCACCCTCGATAAGAAGGCCGTGCCCAAGACCACTGAAATCGCGCCCTACCAGGACACCCAGATCAATAAGGTGACTCCGCCGCCCGCCGCCAAGCCGGTGGTCAAGCAGCAAGCGCCGAAAACTGCCGTGGCTACCAAGGCACCCGCGAAGGAAAAAACCGTCGCCAAGCGCGAAGAAGTCAAACCGGACGAGCCGAAAAAGGCCGCGCCGACATTCGACAGCACCCAGCTCAACAGCGAGATCGCAAGCCTTGAAGCGGAGCTTGCCGATGAGCAACAGGCCTACGCCAAACGGCCAAAAATCCACCGCCTGAGCGCGGCCTCGACCATGCGCGACAAGGGCGCCTGGTACAAAGAGGACTGGCGCAAGAAGATCGAGCGCATCGGCAACCTGAATTATCCCGAAGAAGCCCGGCGCCAGCAGATCTACGGCAGCCTGCGAATGATGGTGTCGATCAACCGCGACGGCTCTTTATATGAAGTGCTGGTGCTGGAGTCGTCTGGTCAGCCATTGCTGGATCAGGCCGCGCAGAAGATCGTGCGCCTGGCCGCGCCCTTTGCGCCGTTCACCGGCGATCTGTCGGACATCGACCGACTGGAAATCATCCGCACCTGGAAATTCGCCCGCGGGGACAAGCTTTCCAGTAATTGACACCGCATAATTCTGCAGGCGCCACACATCCACCCTGTAGGAGCGAATTCATTCGCGATGCGTCGGCACATCCCATAGAGATGGCTCGACTGTACCGCCCTCTCGCGAATGAATTCGCTCCCACGGTTCATGCATTCCAAAGCAGCATCCAATTTTTCCCGATGCATCCTCCGCAACATGAAACCTGACCCACGTCGCGATTTATCTCCCCTGAGTCGGTTCTGCCAGTTGTCACAACAGCCCCGCGGCGCCACACTAGGGCTCATGAAAAACGTCACCCCGTCGTACCTCAAGCACCAATTTCTGATCGCCATGCCCCACATGCACGATGAGAACTTCTCCCAGACCTTGACCTACATCGTCGAGCACAACGCCAATGGCGCCATGGGCCTGGTGATCAACCGACCGCAAAGCCTGTCGCTGGCCGATATTCTCGAGCAGTTGCGCCCGGAAATGACCCCGCCGGCGCGCTGTCAGCACATCCCCATTCATGTCGGCGGCCCGGTGCAGACCGATCGCGGCTTCGTGCTGCATCCGCCAGGGCAAGTGTTCCAGGCGACGGTCGATCTGGGTGGGGTGGCCCTGTCCACCTCACAAGACGTGCTGTTTTCCATCGCCGACGGCTATGGCCCTGATCAAAATTTGATCACCCTCGGCTACGCAGGTTGGGATGCGGGCCAGCTGGAGGCCGAACTGGCCGCCAACGCGTGGCTCAACTGCGCGTTCGACCCGGCCATTCTTTTCGAGCTCGACAGCGACCAGCGCCTCAACGCTGCCGCAGCCAAGCTGGGCATCAACCTGAATCTGCTCACCAGCCAAGCGGGCCACGCCTGATGGCCGGATTGCGACTGCTGCTGGGTTTCGACTACGGCACCAAACAGATCGGCGTAGCCGTTGGGCAGGTGATCACCGGCCAAGCTCGCGAACTGTGCACCTTGAAGGCGCAAAACGGCGTACCTGACTGGGACAAGGTTCAGGCCCTGATCACCGAATGGAAGCCCGACGCCATCGTCGTCGGCCTGCCGCTCAACATGGACGGCACGCCGAGCGAGATGAGCGCCCGCGCCGAGAAATTCTCGCGCAAGCTCAATGGCCGCTTCAATCTGCCGGTCTACACCCACGACGAGCGCCTGACCACGTTCGAAGCCAAAGGCGAGCGCATGTCCCGTGGTGGTCAGCGCGGCAGCTACCGCGACAACCCGGTGGACGCCATCGCCGCAGCGCTATTGCTGCAAGGCTGGCTGGAAGCCAACGGCGCATTGTTTGAAAGCTGAGCGCCTTACACTGCATCGAATCTGAGTTTTGGCCCTGCCGTGCGCAACCCGCGCGGCGGGGCTCTTGAAGGAGCGACCATGACCCTGCCCAATCCCGCCGAACTGATCAGCCAGATGGCGATCGATCTGAACGCGCACCTGAATAAACGCGGCATCAGCGAGCCTCGCTTCATCGGCATTCGCACCGGTGGCGTGTGGGTCGCACAGGCCCTGCTCGAAGCGCTGGGTAGCCAGTCCCCGCTGGGCACGCTGGACGTTTCCTTCTACCGCGACGACTTCAGTCAGAACGGCCTGCACCCTCAGGTGCGCCCTTCGGAGCTGCCGTTCGAGATCGAAGGCCAGCATCTGGTACTGATCGATGACGTGCTGATGAGCGGCCGCACCATCCGCGCCGCTCTCAACGAGCTGTTCGACTATGGCCGCCCGGCCAGCGTGACCCTGGTGTCGCTGCTGGATCTGGACGCCGCCGAGCTGCCGATTCGTCCAAATGTGACCGGGGCGACGCTGGACCTGTCTCCAGACGAGCGCGTCAAGCTGTCCGGCCCGACGCCGCTGACACTTGAACTGCAAGACCTTTCCACCGATTCCGCCGCCCTCTAAGAGTCCCTAGCGATGACGCCTCTCGACGCCAAGCGCCCGCTGCAGCTGAACCACCAGGGTCAACTGCAACATTTCCTCTCGCTCGACGGTTTGCCCCGCGAACTGCTCACCGAAATCCTCGACACCGCCGACTCGTTCCTCGAAGTCGGCGCGCGAGCGGTGAAAAAAGTCCCGCTGCTGCGCGGCAAGACCGTGTGCAATGTGTTCTTCGAGAACTCCACGCGCACACGCACCACCTTCGAACTCGCGGCCCAGCGGCTGTCGGCGGACGTCATTACCCTGAACGTGTCGACCTCCTCGACCAGCAAGGGCGAGACCCTGTTCGACACCCTGCGCAACCTCGAGGCCATGGCCGCCGACATGTTCGTGGTGCGTCACGGCGACTCCGGCGCGGCGCACTTCATTGCCGAGCACGTCTGCCCGCAGGTGGCGATCATCAACGGCGGCGACGGGCGTCACGCGCACCCGACCCAGGGCATGCTCGACATGCTGACCATTCGCCGCCACAAGGGTGACTTCAAAAACCTCTCGGTGGCCATCGTCGGCGACATTCTGCACTCGCGTGTGGCGCGCTCGAACATGATCGCGCTCAAGGCGCTGGGCTGCCCGGACATCCGCGTGGTGGCGCCAAAAACCCTGCTGCCGATTGGCGTCGAGCAGTACGGCGTGAAGGTCTACACCGACCTTGCCGAAGGCCTGAAGGACGTCGACGTGGTGATCATGCTGCGTCTGCAGCGCGAGCGCATGTCGGGCGGCCTGCTGCCGAGCGAGGGCGAGTTCTACCGCCTGTTCGGCCTGACCACCGCACGCCTGGCCGGTGCCAAGCCTGATGCGATCGTCATGCACCCCGGCCCGATCAACCGCGGCGTGGAAATCGAGTCGGCAGTAGCCGACGGCGCGCATTCGGTGATCCTCAATCAAGTGACCTACGGCATCGCGGTGCGCATGGCCGTCTTGTCCATGGCCATGAGTGGCCAAACCGCCCAACGCCAGTTCGAGCAGGAGAACGCGCAGTGAAGTTCAGCATCATCAACGCTCGCGTCATCGACCCTGTCAGCGGTCTGGATCAAGTCATCGACGTTCATCTGGAAGCCGGCAAGGTCCTCGCCTTGGGCGCGGCCCCTGCCGATTTCTCCCCTGCGCAAACCATCGACGGCACCGGTCTTGTGGCAGCGCCGGGCCTGGTTGACCTCAACGTCTCACTGCGCGAACCGGGTTACAGCCGCAAAGGCAGCATCGCCAGCGAAACCCGCGCTGCAGCTGCTGGTGGCGTGACCAGCCTGTGCTGCCCGCCACGCACCAAGCCGGTTCTCGACACGTCGGCCGTGGCCGAGCTGATTCTGGATCGCGCGCGCGAAGCCGGTTACAGCAAGGTGTTCCCGATTGGCGCACTGAGTAAAGGCCTTGACGGCGAACAACTGGCCGAATTGATCGCCCTGCGCGACGCCGGCTGCGTGGCCTTCACCAACGGCCTGACCCAGTTCGGCAGCAATCGCACGCTGTGCCGCGCGCTGGAATACGCCGCGACCTTCGACCTGACGGTGATCTTCAACTCCCAGGATCATGACCTCGCTGCAGGCGGCCTGGCCCACGACGGCCCGACGGCAGCCTTCCTCGGCCTGCCGGGCATTCCGGAAACCGCCGAAACCGTGGCCCTGGCTCGCGACCTGCTGCTGGTCGAGCAGAGCGGCGTGCGCGCGCACTTCACGCAACTGACCAGTGCCCGTGGCGTGGAGTTGATCGCTCAGGCACAGGCTCGCGGCCTGAAAGTGACGGCGGACGTTGCGCTGTATCAGTTGATCCTGACCGACGAAGCGCTGATCGATTTCTCCAGCCTTTATCACGTGCAACCTCCCCTGCGCACCCGCGCCGACCGCGACGCGCTGCGTGAAGCGGTCAAATCGGGCGTGGTTCAGGCGATTTCCAGCCACCACCAGCCCCACGAACGCGACGCCAAGCTGGCCCCGTTCGGCGCGACCGAGCCAGGCATCAGCAGCGTAGAACTGTTGCTGCCACTGGCGATGACCCTGGTTGAGGACGGTTTGCTGGACCTGCCGACGCTGCTCTCGCGCCTTAGCGCAGGGCCTGCTGCGGCATTGCGCCTGCCTGCTGGTCAACTCGCGGCGGGCGCTCCGGCGGACCTGGTGCTGTTCGACCCTGCGGCCTCCACAGTGGCTGGCGAGAAGTGGCTGTCGAAGGGCGAAAACTGCCCGTTCCTTGGCCATTGCCTGCCGGGTTCGGTGAAGTACACCTTTGTTGATGGGCGGATCAGCTATATCGGCTGACTTGAATCCCACATTGTAGGAGCGCGCTTGCCCGCGATTGCGATCTGTCTGTGACATGCATGCCACCTGACACACCGCAATCGCGGGCAAGCGCGCTCCTACAGTTGAGGGCTCAACGACGCTCGGTGTTCTTCACCGAAATCTGGTCATTCAGCGTCCAGAAGTCATACAAAACTCCCAAAAACGCCAACCCGCCCGTCAGCAGGTAAAGGAGTCCAGTGATCCATTTGCCTTGATACATCCGGTGCACGCCAAACACGCCGAGAAATGTCAGCAAAATCCAGGCAAGGCTGTAATCGGTCGGTCCTGCGTTGAAACGCAGGTCGGCTTCGCGATCCATCGACGGGATCAGGAACAGATCGATCAGCCAGCCAATCCCCAAAAGCCCCAAGGTGAAGAACCAGATCGTTCCGGTCACAGGTTTCCCGTAATAGAAGCGGTGAGAACCGGTGAAGCCGACGATCCATAGCAGATACCCCATCACTTTGCTGTGGGTGTCGGGGCGCTGATCGTCAGGGTAATAGGTGTTCATCGGGTACCTCGTTTGCAACGATAGAAAAAAATATGCGTAAGTTTTGTGACTTTCGTACTGCCGTCCGACGTATGGCTTGAACCTCTGAGCTTCTCTGCAAACCCTTGTTCTACAAGGGGAAGGCAATGCTCGGATGGCAATTTCGCTGCTGAAATTGACTTCGCGGCCAGTAAATTGTTCGACAAATGGGCTTAGAAACACTGAAAAAGCTGTTATAAAGTTGCGCGCTGACCAACATGAGCCCTGCCTAATGCGTCCATTTTTAAAGACATGGCTGACAATTTGTCTCTTTATGCCACTGGCCGCTCACGCCACCAATCGTGAGCAAACGCTACCACCGAGCTTCACCGGCTTTACAGCGAAAAGTCACTCTTCGCCAACATCGGTAGCCAGTAACACAGACACTCAAGAGGCCATCGAAGAAACGGCAACGCCGCTTCAGACCTCCAGCAAGAAGAGCCGAGCGACCAAGGGCAAGAAAGCCCAAAGCACTCGCAAGATTTCGAAAAACACCGTCGCGCTGGCCTCTGTCGGCCCCGCGGGGACCAAGCAAAGCAGTAACGTGGTCAACCGGGCCGTCAAGGCCATCGGCACCCCGTACCGTTGGGGTGGCACCAGCCCTACCAAAGGCTTCGACTGCAGCGGTCTGGTGAAATATGCGTTCAACGACGTGAGTGAAGTGGACCTGCCACGCACCTCCAACGCCATGGCCGAAGGTCACGGGCAGAAGGTCGATCGCAAGGACCTGAAACCGGGCGACTTGCTGTTCTTCAACATCAAGAGCCGCAAGGTGAACCACGTTGCCATTTACCTGGGCGACGACCAGTTCGTTCACGCGCCGCGTCGCGGCAAGTCGGTGACCATCGACACGCTGAAAAAGCCGTACTGGGACAGCCACTACGTGGTTGCCAAACGCGTCCTGCCCAAGCAGCCACCAAGCCACAAAGGCACAGTGCGGATCGCGCAGCGCTGATACGCGGCGTTCTGTCTGAGGACGAAAAAACCTGTGATTGCAATCCCTGTGGGAGTGAATTCATTCGCGATTGGCCGGTACATCCGATAAATCTCTATCGGCTGTACGACAGTCTCACGAATGAATTCGCTCCCACAGTTGTTTTCACATCAAGGTTAAGTACAGCGCCTGACTGTTAAAAATTGTCAGGCGTTTTTGCTTTCTCGCGAGCACTGTCCCGGCTGATCAGCCCCTTGCTCACCAAATCCTTCAAGCACATGTCCAGTGTCTGCATCCCAAGCGCCCCCCCGGTCTGAATCGAGGAATACATCTGCGCCACCTTGTCCTCACGGATCAGGTTACGGATCGCCGATGTGCCGATCATGATCTCGTGGGCCGCCACGCGCCCGCCGCCGATCTTCTTTAGCAGCGCCTGAGAGACGATGGCGTGCAGCGACTCGGAGAGCATCGAGCGAATCATCGATTTTTCCTGGGCCGGGAAGACGTCCACGATCCGGTCGATACTTTTCGCCGCCGACGTGGTGTGCAGCGTGCCGAACACTAGGTGACCGGTTTCCGCAGCGGTCAGCGCCAGGCGGATGGTTTCAAGGTCGCGCAGCTCGCCCACCAGAATCACGTCCGGGTCTTCCCGCAGCGCCGAACGCAGCGCTTCGGCGAAGCCGTGGGTGTCGCGGTGGACCTCACGCTGGTTGATGAGGCTCTTTTTGGACTCGTGAACGAATTCGATCGGGTCTTCGATGGTCAGGATGTGATGGTGCTTGTTGGCGTTGAGGTAATCGACCATCGCTGCCAGCGTCGTCGACTTACCGGAACCTGTGGGGCCTGTGACCAGCACAAGCCCGCGAGGGACGTCTGTAATCTTCCGAAACACTTCCCCCATGCCCAGCTCTTCCATGCTCAGAACCTTGGAGGGAATGGTCCGGAACACCGCGCCCGCGCCACGGTTCTGGTTGAACGCGTTGACCCGGAAGCGCGCCACGCCCGGCACCTCGAAGGAGAAGTCCGTTTCCAGATCTTCCTCGAAGTCCTTGCGCTGGCGGTCGTTCATGATGTCGTAGATCAGCGCCTGGACCTCTTTCTGGTCCAACGCCGGCAGGTTGATCCGTCGCACATCGCCGTCCACACGGATCATCGGTGGCAGGCCAGCCGAGAGGTGTAAGTCCGACGCGCCTTGCTTGGCACTGAAGGCAAGCAGCTCGGTAATATCCATACAGCTCCTCATCACATAGAATGCCGCAGACTTTAGCCCTGCTGGCGCAAATCAATGTCCACGATAGCAGAGAACATTTCAACGCTCGCAGAGCGAATTCGCAACGCAGCGCAGGCCGCGCAGCGCGACCCGGCTTCCATCGGGCTGCTGGCTGTGAGCAAGACCAAACCGGCCAGCGATTTGCGCCAAGCGTATGCCGCCGGCTTGCGCGACTTCGGCGAGAACTACCTGCAGGAAGCCCTCGGCAAACAGACCGAATTGAGTGACCTGCCCTTGATCTGGCATTTCATCGGCCCCATCCAGTCAAACAAGACTCGCGCCATCGCCGAGCATTTTGACTGGGTACATTCCGTGGATCGCCTGAAAATCGCACAGCGCCTGTCCGAACAACGCCCCGCCGAACTGCCCCCGCTCAACATTTGCATTCAGGTCAACGTCAGTGGCGAAGCCAGCAAGTCCGGCTGTACACCACACGACCTGCCAGCGCTGGCGCAAGCGATCAGCGAGCTGCCCAATCTCAGATTGCGCGGTTTGATGGCAATTCCCGAACCCACAGAAGACAGCGACGAACAGAACGCTGCCTTTGCTGCCGTGCGCAGCCTGCAAGACCAATTGAACCTGCCGCTGGACACCCTTTCCATGGGCATGAGCCACGACCTGGAAGCCGCCATCGCCCAAGGCGCAACCTGGGTGCGGATCGGCACTGCCCTCTTCGGCGCCCGTAACTACGGGCAGCCCTAACCTTTGCATCACAGGAAGCCGTTCATGAGCAAAACCCGTATCGCGTTCATCGGCGCCGGCAACATGGCCGCCAGCCTGATTGGCGGCATGCGCGCCCAGGGCGTCGACGCTGATTTGATCCGCGCCAGCGACCCAGGCGCTGAAACCCGCGAGCGCATCGCCAAAGAACACGGCATCAAGGCCTTCGCCGACAACGCCGAAGCCATCGAAGGCGCCGACGTCGTGCTGCTGGCCGTCAAACCGCAAATGATGAAAGTCGTCTGCGAAGCGATCAAACCTGCGCTCAAGCCGAACCAGCTGATCGTCTCGATCGCCGCCGGCATCACCTGCGCCAGCATGAAGGCCTGGCTGGGCGATCAGCCGCTGGTGCGCTGCATGCCCAACACCCCGGCGCTGCTGCGCCAAGGCGTGAGCGGGCTGTACGCCACCGACGACGTGACCCCGGCTCAGCGTCAGCAGGCCGAAACCCTGCTGTCGGCCGTGGGCATCGCCCTGTGGGTGGGCACCGAAGCGCAGATCGACGCCGTAACCGCCGTTTCCGGCAGCGGCCCTGCGTATTTTTTCCTGTTGATCGAAGCCATGACCGCCGCTGGTGTGAAGCTCGGCCTGTCGCCTGACGTGGCCAAGCAGTTGAGCCAGGAAACCGCGCTGGGCGCTGCGCGCATGGCCACCACCAGTGATGTCGATGCCGCCGAACTGCGTCGTCGCGTCACCTCGCCTGCGGGCACTACGGAAGCGGCGATCAAATCGTTCCAGGCGGACGGTTTCGAAGCGATCGTTGAAAAGGCGCTTGGCGCCGCTGCACACCGCTCGGCCGAACTCGCCGAACTGCTGGGCAAATAAGGAGCGATCTATGAATGCACTCACCGGCGCCACGATTTTCGTCATTCAGACGCTGATCAGCCTGTACCTGACCATCGTTCTGCTGCGTTTCGTGCTGCAACTGGTCAAGGCCAACTTCTACAACCCGCTCTGCCAGTTTGCCGTGCGCGCAACCCAGCCCTTGCTCAAACCGATCCGCCGCATCGTGCCAAGCGTGCTGGGGCTGGACACTTCCTCGCTGTTGCTGGCGATCGTGATCCAGGCGCTGCTGATGGCCTTCGTACTGATGATGACCTACGGCACGATCGGCGATGTCCCACATTTGCTGATGTGGTCGATCATCGGCATCACCTCGCTGCTGTTGAAGATCTTCTGGGTCGCAATGATCATCATGGTGATCGTCTCCTGGATCGCGCCGGGCACCCACAACCCGGCTGCCGAACTGGCCTACCAGATCAGCGAGCCGATCCTGGCGCCCTTCCGCCGCATCATCCCGAACCTCGGCGGCCTCGACATCTCGCCGATCTTTGCCTTTCTGGCGATCCAGGTGCTGCAGTCGTACGTGATGCCTGAGCTGGCTGCCTACGCGGGCATGCCGCAGGAGTTGTGGCGGTTGATCTGATGCTGCACAGATAGCCTCTGTGGGAGCGAATTCATTCTGGGCGGCATCCCGACGATGCGTAGCCACATCCGACCTATCTCTATCGGATGTACGGGCCTCTCGCGAATGAATTCGCTCCCACAGGAAACCAGCATGCCCTCCCATCTGCCACCCGCCCCGTTGTTTGCTTGCCGCTACCCCCCGTGATCTTTAGACTTACGCCTCATTTCAGCGAGAGCAGGGTCGATGTCCACGGTCTTTCCCGAAGATTCTGTCGGTCTAGTCACGCCGCAGACGGCGCATTTCAACGAGCCACTGGCTCTGGCCTGCGGTCGTTCGCTGGCCGATTACGACCTTGTCTACGAAACCTACGGTCAACTCAACGCTGCCAAAAGCAACGCGGTGCTGATCTGCCACGCCTTGTCCGGCCATCACCACGCTGCCGGCTACCACAACACTGAAGATCGCAAGCCGGGCTGGTGGGACAGCTGCATCGGTCCCGGCAAGCCGATCGACACCAATAAATTCTTCGTCGTCAGCCTGAATAACCTCGGCGGCTGCAATGGTTCCACCGGCCCCAGCAGCATCAACCCGGAAACCGGCAAGCCGTTCGGCGCCAACTTCCCGGTGTTGACCGTCGAAGACTGGGTGCACAGTCAGGCGCGACTGGCCGACAGACTCGGGGTCATGCAGTGGGCCGCCATCGTCGGCGGCAGCCTGGGCGGCATGCAGGCGCTGCAGTGGACCATCACCTACCCCGATCGCGTGCGTCACTGCCTGGCCATCGCCTCGGCGCCCAAGCTGTCGGCGCAGAACATCGCGTTCAACGAAGTCGCGCGTCAGGCGATCCTGACCGACCCGGAATTCCACGGCGGCTCGTTCCAGGAAATGGGCGTGACCCCCAAGCGCGGCCTGATGCTGGCGCGCATGGTCGGCCACATCACCTACCTGTCCGACGACTCCATGGGCGAGAAATTCGGCCGTGGCCTGAAGAACGAGAACCTCAACTACGACTTCCACAGCGTCGAGTTCCAGGTCGAAAGCTACCTGCGTTACCAGGGCGAGGAGTTCTCCGGGCGTTTCGACGCCAATACCTACCTGCTGATGACCAAGGCACTGGACTACTTCGACCCGGCAGCCAACTTCAACGACGATCTGGCAGCCACGTTTGCAGGCGCCACCTCGAAATTCTGCGTGATGTCGTTCACCACCGACTGGCGCTTCTCCCCGGCCCGCTCCCGTGAGTTGGTGGATGCGCTGATGGCGGCGAAAAAGGACGTCTGCTACCTGGAGATCGACGCACCGCAAGGCCACGACGCCTTCCTGATGCCGATCCCGCGCTACCTGCAGGCCTTCTCCAGCTACATGAACCGAATTGCACTCTGAGGACACCATGAGAGCCGACCTGGAAATCATCCAAGACTGGATACCGGCAGGCAGCCGCGTGCTCGACCTCGGCTGTGGCGACGGCGAATTGCTGGCCTGGCTGAAGGACAACAAACAAGTGACCGGCTATGGCCTGGAAAACGACGCCGACAACATTGCGCGCTGCGTGGCGCGGGGTGTCAACGTCATCGAGCAGGACCTGGACAAGGGCCTGGGCAACTTCGCCAGCAACAGTTTCGACATCGTGGTCATGACCCAGGCACTGCAGGCCGTGCATTACCCCGACAAGATCCTCGACGAAATGCTGCGCGTGGGCCGTCAGTGCATCATCACCTTCCCCAACTTCGGCCACTGGCGCTGCCGCTGGTACCTGGCGAGCAAGGGCCGCATGCCGGTCTCCGAGTTCCTGCCGTACACCTGGTACAACACACCGAACATCCACTTTTGCACCTTCGAAGACTTCGAAGAACTGTGCCGGGGTCGTTCGGCCAAGGTCATTGATCGGCTGGCGGTCGATCAGCAGCATCGTCACGGTTGGGCGAGCAAGCTATGGCCTAATCTGTTGGGTGAGATCGGCATCTATCGGGTCAGTAGCCCCGGCTTGCAGGACCACCAGATCGCCGTGTGATCCCTACAAGAAGGAGAATGATCATGGCTCGTCTGATTGCAATGCTGGGCGTGCTGCTGGCACTGGCCTCGCCCGTAATGGCCGCCGACAGCGCCAGCCTGAACCGCCAGCAACAGTTCGGCGACCTGATCATTCACTACAACGCCCTCCCCTCGGGGCTGCTACCGCCGGGGATCGCCAAGGACAACGGCCTGATCCGCAGCAAGGGCCAGGGCGTGATCAACATCACCGCGATCAAGGGCGGCAAAACCATCCCCGCCAGCGTCGATGGCTCGGTCGCTGACCTGACCGGCCGCAAGAAAGCCCTGAGCTTCAGGCCCATCAGCGAAAACAGCTCGGTCAATTACATTGCCCAGTTCGACGTGGAGCCCGACACACAGGCCACTTACGTCTTCACGATCAACGTCAAAGCGGGTGACGGCGAAAGCCATACGCTCAGCTTCAACCAACAGATTTTCTCGGACGAATGATGAACTTTTCCCAACTCGTACTGGCCAGCCACAACGCCGGCAAACTGAAGGAACTCCAGGCCATGCTCGGCGGCAGCGTGCAGCTGCGCTCGATCGGCGAGTTCAGCAGCGTAGAGCCTGAAGAAACCGGCTTGTCGTTCGTCGAGAACGCAATCCTCAAGGCCCGCAATGCCGCGCGCATTTCCGGCCTGCCAGCGCTGGCCGATGATTCGGGCCTGGCGGTGGACTTTCTCGGTGGCGCGCCGGGCATTTATTCGGCCCGTTACGCTGACGGCAAAGGCGACGCAGCGAACAACGCCAAACTGCTGGATGCCTTGAGGGACGTGCCAGAAGACCAGCGTGGCGCGCAGTTCGTCTGTGTGTTGGCGCTGGTGCGGCATGCCGATGACCCGCTGCCGATCCTCTGCGAAGGCCTGTGGCACGGGCGCATTCTGACGGCCGCCAGTGGCGAGCACGGTTTCGGCTACGACCCGCTGTTCTGGGTGCCTGAGCGCAATCTGTCCAGCGCCGAGCTGACCCCGGCCGACAAGAACCAGATCAGCCACCGCGCTCGCGCCATGGCCATTCTGCGTCAACGCCTGCAGTTGGATGCAGCATTGACATGACTCAGGACTCTACCACCCGGCCGCTGATCCTTGGCGCGGCCGGTTTCAGCTCCGAGCAACCGAGAAGCCCGTTGCCCGAGCTGCCCCCGCTGTCGCTGTACATCCATATTCCGTGGTGCGTGCGCAAATGCCCGTACTGCGACTTCAACTCCCACACCGCCAGCGCCGTGCTCCCCGAACAGGAGTATGTCGACGCGTTGCTCGCCGATCTCGATCAGGACCTGCCCCACGTCTACGGGCGCGAGCTGAGCACGATCTTCTTCGGCGGTGGTACGCCCAGCCTGTTCAGCGCCGATGCCCTTGGGCGGCTGCTGAAGGGCGTGGAGCAGCGCATTCGCTTCGCCCCGGACATCGAGATCACCCTGGAAGCCAACCCCGGCACCTTCGAGCAGGTCAAGTTCAGCGCCTATCGCGGTTTGGGCATCAATCGCCTGTCCATCGGCATCCAGAGTTTTCAGGAAGACAAGCTCAAGGCTCTCGGCCGCATTCACAACGGCGATGAGGCCGTGCGTGCAGCTGACATGGCGCGCCAAGCGGGCTTCGATAACTTCAACCTGGACCTGATGCACGGCCTGCCCGATCAGTCTCAGGACGACGCGCTGGGCGACCTGCGCCAGGCCATTGCCCTCGCGCCGACGCACCTGTCCTGGTACCAGCTGACCCTGGAACCGAACACGGTGTTCTGGAATCAGCCGCCCACGCTGCCGGAAGACGACATCCTTTGGGACATTCAAGAGGCAGGTCAGACGCTGCTGCGGGAAAACGGCTACGCACAATATGAGGTGTCGGCCTACGCGCAACCGGGACGCGCCGCACGGCACAACCTGAACTACTGGAGTTTCGGCGACTTCATCGGCATCGGCGCGGGCGCTCACGGCAAGCTCAGTCATCCAGACGGGCGCATCATCCGCACCTGGAAAACCCGGCTACCCAAGGATTATTTGAATCCTGCCAAGGCGTTTCAGGCGGGCGAAAAGCTGCTGCCGCTGGACGAAATGCCTTTTGAATTCCTGATGAACGCCCTGCGCCTGACAAATGGCGTCGACGCTGCATTATTTCAGCGCCGCACCGGTCTAAGCGTCGATTCGCTCGCAAGCGCCCGTCAGCAGGCCGAACAACGGGGCTTGCTGGAAGCCGATCCGACGCGCCTGGTGGCGACTGCCCGGGGTCAACTGTTCCTCAATGACCTGCTGCAGTACTTTCTTCTTTAAGGCTTAACGCAAAGGAAACTGAATGGACCTCGTACTCGACCTGCTGGCCACTGTCTCTCGCTGGAGTCGCAGCAACCTGTCGGAAATCGCACTGGCGTTGGTGGGATGCCTGCTGATCCTCTTCGGCGCAGACATCAAGGGCTGGATCGAAGGTCGCCTGAGCAGCTTTGCCGGAGCTTTGCGCGTACCGGTCATGGCCCTGCTGTGCACCATCGGCAGCGGCGCTGCACTGATTTACGCCACGCCGTGGGTCGTGCGCGGGCTCAGCCAGTTCAACAACTACAGCCTGGCGCCGGTGTTATTGGTGGTGCTGGTGTTGATTGGGGTTGTTGCGGACCGCAAGTGACCCGCAACCCCCGCCAAACGAGCTGTGGGAGCGAATTCATTCGCGATTGGACGGTACATCCGATACATCTTTATCGTCCGTACCACCGCCTCGCAAATGAATTCGCTTGTATGTTTAGACTTGATGGGGCGGGCAGGACAGGAAATTCGAATCTGACTCTAGCCAGTACAGA